>NZ_JBLYPN010000009.1:0-132267 GCF_051851875.1 Duffyella sp. Ts4
GCGGCGAGAGGGCGCGCTGAGCCGGGAGCGAATCGCGCCTGGTCCGTCAGGAAAAGGCTTTTGCTGAGGGTACCCGCGCAGCGGGCGGTTGTGTTTGCCGGATAGCGCGGGTGCAGGGCCGGGGCGACTGCCGGCCCTGCTCGGGCAGGCTTTAGCCTGTACGAAATGGCTTTTGACCTTAAGACATTGACCTTAAGACCTTGACCTCAAGGCGTTGACCTCAAGACCTTGACCTTAAAGCCGCCTGCAAGGCAAAGCTCCCCTGGCCTTTCCGGCCAGAGGAAAACGCCCCCGCGCCGTTAAGCGCTCAACCACCCAAGTTTAATCACGAACAGCAGTGACAGCACGATCAGCGCCAGATTCACCTCTTTCAGTCGGCCGCTCAGCAGCTTCACCACCGTCCAGGTGATAAAACCAAAGGCGATGCCGTTGGCGATCGAATAGGTCAGCGGCATGGTCAGGGCGGTAACCGTCACCGGTGCGGCGGTGGTGATATCTTTCCAGTCAATCTCGGCGAGACCGGATGCCATCAGCACGGCGATAAACAGCAGCGCGGGCGCGGTGGCGAAGGCAGGCACGCTGGCGGCCAGCGGCGAGAAAAACAGGCTCAGCACAAACAGCGCAGCCACGACCACGGCGGTCAGACCGGTACGGCCACCGGCACTGACGCCCGCCGCCGATTCGATATAGCTGGTGGTGGTCGAGGTGCCAAGCAGCGAACCAAACAGCGCGGCGGCGCTGTCTGCCACCAGTGCACGGCCCATTTTGGGGATATTGCCCTGCGCGTCAGTTAATCCGGCGCGTTTGGTTACGCCAATCAGCGTGCCCGAGTTATCAAACACATCGACAAACAGAAAGGCAAAAATCACGCTGATCAGGCCGACGTTCAGCGCGCCTTTGATATCAAGCTGTAAAAAGGTCGGTGCAATCGACGGTGGCGCAGAAAACACGCCGCTAAACGGCGTCAGGCCAATGCCCATCGCAATGAACGTCACCACCATAATACCAATCAGCACCGCGCCGGTGACGCGTCGCGCTTCCAGCACCACGATAATGATAAAGCCGAGGATCGCCAGCAGCGGGCCGGGCTTAGTCAAATCGCCTAACCCCACCAGCGTCGCCGGATTGGCCACCACCACGCCCGCACCTTCCAGCGCGATAATCGCCAGAAACAGGCCGATACCGGCAGCAATACCGGCGCGCAGCGGCAGCGGAATACTGGTAATGATCCATTCGCGAATTTTAAAAATCGACAGCGCGAAGAAAATCAGCGCCGAAATAAACACCGCGCCCAGCGCCACCTGCCAGGTGTAGCCCATGTGCAATACCACGGTGTAGGTGAAAAAGGCATTCAGCCCCATGCCAGGTGCCAGCGCAATCGGATAGTTGGCGATCAATCCCATTAGCAGCGAACCGATAGCCGCCGCCAGACAGGTGGCGACAAACACCGCACCCTTGTCCATGCCGGTGGCGCTGAGAATGCTGGGGTTCACAAACAGGATATAGGCCATCGCCAGGAAGGTGGTCACCCCCGCCAGCAGTTCGGTCCGCACGGTGGTGTTATGCGCTTTAAGCTGGAACAATTTTTCTAACATGCGTGATCTCTCATGAATGGGGCGCTGTTGCTGGCCCGCTTGCCTGAAAAGTGGTGCAATTTCTTATCGTTGTGAGGCGCAAACGCGCGGATCAACACGGCGCTGGCATTGGGCTCTAGCAATTGCTATGCCATGCCTGACAACACAGCGCGCAGCCCTGTCGTTTGGGCTTTACCGCACGCTGCCTCAGCAGAGGGCAAAACTGCGCTGTACATGCTCTTTTTTGGCGCAATCCGCCCTAAAAAAGTGCAGTGCGATTCCTTAAGACGCGTCTCACAATTCTGTACACCGTCACTCTTCTGGCGCGCAGGCTCGGTTACACTCGCTTAACTCTTTTTTAACGGTGAGATTTGCGGCATGAAACCAGCCATTTTAGTGGTGGATGACGATCCTGAAATCTGTGCGCTGCTTCAGGACGTACTGAGTGAGCATGTTTTCACGGTCTTCTGCTGTCATCGCGGAAGCGATGCGCTGAGCCTGCTGGCGCAGCATCCGGAGATTTCACTGGTGATGCTCGATATGATCCTGCCCGACACCAACGGCCTGCTGGTGCTACAGCAGATGCAGCGTAGCCGGGCCGGATTGCTGGTGATCATGCTTACCGGCATGGGTTCAGAATCGGATGTGGTAGTGGGCCTGGAGATGGGCGCCGACGACTATATCGCCAAGCCGTTTAATCCACGCGTGGTGGTGGCGCGGGCGAAGGCGGTGTTGCGGCGCAGTGGGCTGTTGAGTATGGAAAGCCCCTTTCAACAGCGCACGCCGGGCTGGCAGTTCAACGGCTGGCTGCTCGACGAAAGCCGCTGCATGCTGCTTAATGCTCAGCGTCAGGAAGTGGTGCTGACCCAGGGCGAATTTTCTCTGCTGTTGGCGATGGTACGCCATGCCCGCAAAGTACTGACGCGCGATCAGCTGCTGGAACTGACCCACAGCGAAACGCTGGAGGTATTTGATCGCACCATCGACGTGTTGATCATGCGTCTGCGCCGTAAGATCGAAACCAATCCGCATCAGCCAATGTTGATCCGCACCATTCGCGGCCTTGGCTATGTGTTTGCCGCCGATGTGCAGCGCCCGGAAGCCGAGCCGCTGCAAACCCGCATCGCCTGAATCGCGGGCGGCACCGCGCCGCCCGACGCGCTTATTTCACCGTCCAGCCCTTATAGCTGCTGACGCTGTTGCGATCGATCAGCGTCACCGGAATCAGTACCGGTTTATCTGGTGCAGGCTTGCCCTGCAGAATGTCATAGCCAATCTCCACCGCCTTCGAGGCCATCACCTGCGGATCCTGCGCGGGCGTCGCCACAAACAGGGAGTTTTTACGCTTTAGTGCCTCTTCACCATCTGGCGATCCATCGACGCCAACGATGAAGAATTCGCTACGCTGCGCCTGCTTCGCCGCCAGATCGGCCCCGATCGCCGTTGGATCGTTGATCGCAAACACCGCATCAATTTTTGGATTGGCCGACAGCAGCGAGGTCATGATCTCCAGTCCACCTTCACGACTGCCTTTGGCGTTCTGGTTATGCGACAGCAGCTTGATGTTCGGGTGCAATTTCAGCTCGTTCATGCAGCCTTCCACGCGATTCTGTACCGCAGAGACCGGCGGTCCGTTGATGATCACCACGTTGCCTGTATCTTTCAGGCGGTCGGCAATATATTTGCACGCCATCTGTCCCGCTTCGGTGTTATCAGAGGTGATGGTCGCATTCGCTCCCTCTGCCGAGACATCCACTGCCACCACCACGATGCCAGCATCGCGCGCACGTTTTACCGCCGGGCCAATGCCTTTGGAATCGGCGGCGTTAAGAATGATCATATCGACCTTCGCGGCGATAAAGTTATCAATCTGCCCCACCTGCTGACCCAAATCGTAGCCGCTCGACACCAGCGTCACGTTCACCTTGTCGCCCGCCAGCTGGCGCGCCTTCAGCTCCGCGCCTTTGGTAATCTGCACAAAGAACGGGTTAGCCAGATCGCCCACCGTCACCCCAATCGACTTCAGCTCTTTCGCCTGCAACAGCGGCGCGGTCAGCAGCGTGGCCGCCAGCAGCCCGCTGACAATAGGATTAAAACGCATAGTCATTCTCCAGTCTGTTTAATGGTGCCAACCGCTAAATGGCGCTCTGTTACCGATACCGCTTGCCTAATCTCTTGCCCTTGCCTGTCTTTTGCCCTTACCTGATTTTTTCCCTTACTTGTCTTTTACCCTTACCTTGCTTTTGCTTTTATCTTTCCACACGGGTCGAGGGCGTTATTGTCGCCGCCAGTTTGTTCACGGCCAGCGCACAGCAACCGGAGCGTACTGAAGTACGTGAGGATTGCGCGCACTGCCCGGGGACAAAATGGCAAGTAAAATAGCCCGCTATACGCACGCTCCAGGTAAAATAGCCCGCTATACGCACACTTAATGCACGTGCCCCCGCGTACGATACTTATCAATCAACACCGCAATAATGATCACCGCCCCTTTAATCACCAGCTGCCAGAAATAGGACACCCCCATCAGCGTCATGCCGTTATTCAGCGTGGCGATAATCAGCGCGCCCACCAGCGTGCCGGTAATCGTGCCGATGCCGCCGACAAAGCTGGTGCCGCCGAGGATCACTGCCGCAATGGCATCCAGCTCATAGCCAACGCCGAGATTGCCGTTGGCGCTATAAAGCCGTGAGGCGCTCATCAGACCGCCCAGCCCGGAGAGCAGGCCGCTGGTGGCGTAGGCAAAAATCAATACCGCGCCCACTTTGATGCCGGTCAGTCGCGCCGCCATCATGTTGCCGCCCACCGCGTAAATGTGTACGCCAAGCGTGGTGCGACGCAGGATAAACCAGCAGATGGCGATCACCGCGAAGGCGATAATGATCAGCCACGGCACCGGCCCGAGATAACCGTTGCCGATCCACTCAAAGTTGATATCGGAGTTGATCACCGTGGTGCCATCGGCCAGCAGGTAGGCAGCACCACGCAGCGCGGTATAGGTGCCGAGCGTGACGATAAACGGCGGCAGACCAGCCCAGGCGACCAGAATGCCGTTGAACAGGCCCATCAGCAGGCCCGCACCCAGCGCGGCGGGAATGGTCAGTGCCTGAAACGCCGGATCCAGCGAGGTCACCATCGCCACCACCGCGGTGGTGCCGAGCATCGATCCCACCGAGAGATCGATACCGCCGGTGAGAATGATGAAGGTCATGCCCGCCGCCAGCACAATGTTGATCGACGCCTGGCGCGTGATATTCAGCAGGTTGGCTTCGGTGAAGAAGTTAGGTGCGACAAAGCCAAATATCGCCACGATTAAGATCAGGATCGGCAGAATGCCGACTGTTTGCATCAGGTCGCCCAGCAGGGCACGTTTCATGCCGGGTGCGCTCGCGCGGGCAGATTCGCTGCTCATAGTTATCTCCTGTTACTGCGCGGTGCGCGCCAGTTCAGCGCCGGTAGCCAGCGCCATAATGTGTTCCTGCGTAATGGTCGCATCGGCCAGTTCGCCCGCGATTTGTCCCTCCTGCATCACATAGACCCGATCGCTCATGCCCACCACCTCCGGCAGTTCGCTGGAGATCATCAGAATTGCCACGCCCTGCCCGGCCATCTGGTTCATCATGCGGTAGATTTCGCTTTTGGCGCCGACATCCACGCCGCGCGTCGGCTCATCAAGAATCAGAATGCGCGGGCCGATAGAGACCCAGCGTGAAATCAGCAGCTTTTGCTGATTCCCGCCCGACAGGCCACCCGCACGCACCTGTGCATGCGGCACACGGATATTCAGTAGCGCAATGGCGTCGGTGGAAATTCGCTGTCCTTTACGTCGGTTAAGCAACCCGTATTGCGCGTCGCGTTCAAGGGTGGCCATCACGATGTTTTCATGCGCCGCCAGCTCAAGAAACAGCCCCTGCTCTTTGCGGTTTTCGGTCAGAAAACCGATGCCCGCGGCGATCGCCTCACGCGGCGACGCAATGGAAACCGTTTCACCATCGAGCTGCACCGTGCCGCCGCTGGCTTTGTGTACGCCAAAAATCAGCTGCGCCAGCTCGCTGCGACCGGCGCCGACCAGCCCGGCGAGGCCGACAATCTCCCCGGCGTGTACCACCAGTGAACAGGGCTTGATCTTGCCGCCGTCGGTCAACCCATCGATGCGCAACCGCGCGTTGCCTTTGGCGATGGTGCGGTCTTTGTTAAACAGATCGCTCAGCGGCCGTCCAACCATCATGCGTACCAGTTCGTGAGCGTTGAGTTCTTCACGCGTCAGGCTGCCGACATACTGGCCGTCGCGCAGCACGCTGACCCGATCGGACAGCTCATAGACTTCCGCCATGCGATGGCTGATATAGATGATCGCCATGCCTTCGCTGCGCAGCCGTTTAATCAGCGCAAACAGCTGTTCCGTTTCCCGCGACGACAGCGCCGCCGTTGGCTCATCCATTACCAGAATGCGGCTGTTGCGATGCAGTGCGCGGGCGATCTCTACCTGCTGCTGTTCGGCAATGCTCAGGCGCATCACCAGATCGCTGGCGCGAAACTGCGCGCCGAGACGGTCGATCACCTGCTGGGCATCGGCAACCATCTGACGCCGGTTCACCAGCCCGCCGCGATGAATTTCGCTGCCGAGAAAGATGTTCTCCGCCACCGTCAGGTTGGGGGCCAGGTTGATCTCCTGATAGATCAGCGTAATGCCCGCCGCCAGCGCCTCTTTCGGCCCTTTGATCAGCACCGGTTTGCCATCAATAAAAATCTCGCCGCCGCTGGCGGTATAGGCACCGGCCAGAATTTTCATCAGCGTGCTTTTACCGGCGCCGTTTTCGCCCATCAGCGCATGCACCTCACCGGGAAAAACCGTCAGGTTCACCGACTTCAGCGCATAGAACTGACCAAAGCGGCGCGAGATATCTCTCATTTCAAGGATTGGGGTGGTTGCCATCGTCTCTCTCCATTACGGCTCTGCTGGCAGTAAAGCAGCGTCAGATAAATGGAAAATGTCAGCGGCCGTTCATCTTTGTCATAGTGTGAATGCGCGGCGCTTTTATACTCGCGCTATCGGGCGTAATCGGGACGGATGATGAACAGAAAGCTGCACTGGCTGGCGGGCGCACGCGGTCGCCTGCTGTTGTTTAACCTGCTGGTGGTGGTGGTCACGCTGATGGTCAGCACGGTGGCGATTGTCGGTTTCAACCATGCCGGGCACATTCAGGAGCAGGCGCAGGCGCAAACCCTGCGCGACATGACCAGCAGCCTGGCGCTGGCGCGCGATACCGCCAACGTGGCAACCGCGGCGGTGAGGCTGTCGCAGGTGGTGGGCGCGCTGGAGTATCAGAGCGAGTCGCAGCGCTTGCAGCAGACGCAGCGCGCGCTGCAACAGTCGCTGAACGATCTCGCCGCCGCGCCGCTGGCCGCGCGTGAACCGCAGCTGGTGGCGCGCATTCGCCAGCGCAGCAACCGGCTGGAAGCGAGCATTTCGCGGCTGCTGGAAAGCGGTCATCGCCGCCATTTGCAGCGCAATCAGATGCTCAGCGGCCTGTGGCAGACGCAAATTCTGTTACAGCACATCGGCATTCTGCTGGCGAACGATGCCAGCACCGCCGCGCTGCGCGAGCAGATCGACGGCCTGCTCAACGTCGGTATTCGCAGCAGCGCCTCACGGGCGTTGATCAGCCGCATCGACGCGCTAATAGCTCGCTGGCCCGCACAGCCGCTGGCGCCGCTGGTGGCGGAAAAAATGGCGCGCTTTCGCGATAACGAACGGCAGTTGCTGCCACTGGCCGATCGGCTGGAGGAGAGCGATCTGGCGATCGCCTATGACACCTACCAGATCAAAGCGCTGGTGGCGATGCTTAATCAGGATATCAATCTCTACGTGCAGCAGGTAGCGTTGCAAACCGAACGGCGCACCGCCAGCACCCATCGCGAGCTGAGTTCAATCATTCTGTTTATCGTGCTGTTTGCCCTGCTGGCGCTGGTGATTACCGGCTACGCCGGTTTCTATATCTACCGCAACCTCGGCTCAAACCTCACCGCCATTGCCAGCGCCATGACCCGGCTGGCGCAAGGACAAAAGGTGGTCAGCGTCCCGGCACTGGAGCGGCGCGATGAGCTGGGCGATCTGGCGCGCGCCTTTAACGTCTTTGCACGCAATACCGCCTCGCTGGAGCACACCTCGCGTCTGCTGAAAGAGAAAAGCAGCCAGCTGGAGTCGACTTTTCTCGCCATGCGCGACGGCTTTGCGCTGTTTGACAGTGACGGCCAGCTGGTGGTGTGGAACGCGCAATATCCGCTGCTGCTCGGACTCGCCGCCGACGATTTGCAGCGCGGTCAACATTATCAGCAGCTGATGGAACGGCTGGGCATTCGCGCCTCGCCGGAGGGCGAACCGCAGGAGATCCGGCTGGCCGATGGCCGTACGCTGGAACTGCGTTACAGCCCGGTGCCGCACCGCGGCATGGTCAACACCGTGCTCGATCGCACCACGCGCAAAGCGCTGGAAGAGGCGTTGCTGCACAGCCAGAAAATGAAGGCGGTGGGCCAGCTGGCGGGCGGTCTCGCCCACGATTTCAACAACCTGCTGGCGGTGATTATTGGCAGCCTCGAGCTGGCGCAGCCCAATTCACACGCCACGCGCATCAGTCGGGCGCTGAAGGCAGCAGAGCGTGCCGCTCAGCTCACGCAACGCCTGCTGGCCTTTTCCCGCAAGCAGGCGCTGCATCCGCGCTCGGTGCAGGTGGCCACGCTGGTGGAAAACCTGCAGGAACTGATGTCGCCTTCGCTACTGCCGGGGCAAACGCTGGTGGTCGAGGCGCAGCAATCGGGCTGGCCGGCATGGATCGACGCCAGCCAGCTGGAGAATGCGCTAATTAATTTAGTGGTCAATGCGCGTGACGCCATGGAACAGCAGACGGGCGAAATCCGCATCCGCGTCGCGAATCAGCGGCAACAAAAAGCGGACGGCAGCGAACGCGACGTGGTGGCAGTAGAGGTGATCGACAGCGGCTGCGGCATGAGTGAGGCGGTACGGGCGCAGGTGTTTGAACCCTTTTTTACCACTAAAGCGCCGGGCAGCGGCAGCGGCCTTGGCCTGTCGATGGTGTATGGCTTTGTGCGTCAGTCCGGTGGTCGCGTGGAGCTGGAAACTGCGCCCGGCGTCGGCACCTGCGTGCGCCTGCAGCTGCCGCGCGCCAGTCATGCCGCCGTTGAGATGCCGCCTGCACCCGTGGCGTTAGCGCCGCCCGCCAGCGATCAACTGGTGCTGGTGCTGGACGATGATGAGGCGGTGCGGCAGACGCTGTGCGATCAGCTGCATCCGCTGGGCTATCTGACGCTAGAGTGCGCCGATGGCCACAGCGCCCTCGCCCTGCTACAACAGACGCCGGAGATTGCGCTGCTGGTCAGCGACCTGATGCTACAGGATGGGCTGAACGGCGCCGAGGTGATACGCCAGGCGCAGCGGCTGCGTCCCGACCTGGCGACGCTGCTGATCAGCGGCCAGGATCTGCGCCAGCAGCAGGATGCCGATTTGCCACCGTGCGAACAGTTGGCCAAACCCTTCAGTCAACAGCAGCTGGCGAGCGCGCTTCGCCGAAGTTGGCGGCGGGCGTCTGCTACAGCGGAATCGGCGTGCCGGTGATATCGCGCTGGCGCTATCCGTTCGGCATTGCCGGTGCCGTTCAGCACACCTCGACCTGTGTGGTGCGCGGCACCGCCATCATGCTTTCGCCGCAGGTAAAAATCAGATCGATGCCCTGCGGAAAATGGTGCGGCCGTTCACGTAGATAGTGCAGCACGCGCGGCGGCAACTGCGGCGCGATGGCGCGGGTCTCGCGAATGCCAGGGCCGTTGAGCCGCAGCGTCAGGCCGCCGCTCAGCGCGGGCAGATCGATAATCAGCGTGGTGGCGGTTTCCGGTGCCAGATTGTCTCCGGCGGCGAATGCCAGCGGATCGGGATCGGCGGCGGCGTGGGTCAGGGCAAAAGGCGCACAGCGCGCTTCACACGACGGCACGCCGATATGAAAACGCAGATTGCTGCGTAGCGTGTCGCCATCCAGCACCGGATCGATCCACAGCGCGGTTTCATTATCGACCAGCGTCAGCAGCGTGGCGGTTGCCGCCGGTGAGAGATCGCCCCAGCCCTGCTGCAACGGCAGCATCACCATGACGCCAGGCTCGCTCATTGCCTTGAGAATGCGGCGAAAGGCGCGCTGGGAATCGGCCACCGGATGATAAAAACTTGCCAGTAAGGTCATGCATTGTCTCCGCGAATCAGAATAAAAAAGTCAGCTTACTGCCTGAGATATCGTGCGTGCGTTTTGCGCCGCGCCTGTTATGCCGCCAGCCAGAGCTGAATCGGCTTTTCCTGTGATCCGGTGGCGTTCGGCATGGCGCGGCCAGTGCTATCGCGGTGGCAGCAAAAGATGTTGCTCCGTTGTACCCGCGTGGAAAGCCACTGCTGGCAAGGCGCGGGGTTGCGTTATTCATTGATGCTCCAGCGTCAGCTCAATCATGTCGCCGCGGGTCAGGCTAACGGAGTATTCCGCCATCTCGCCGCTGGCGGTGCGGTTCAGAGTACGCACGCAGAGCAGCGGCGCATGCAGGCTGATCTCCAGCCGCTGGCACTCTTTGGCCTGCGCGCGGCGTGTGCTGATGCGCGTCTGCTGGCGGGTGAGATCGTGATTCAGCTCGCGGCTGATAAAGCTGTGCAGCGATCCGTTCTGAAACTGCTGCAGCGTTGGCCACCAGGCGAGCTGTGGCAGATAGTGGTTAATGATGCAGACCGGCACGCCGTTAACCCGACGCAGGGTGCGCAGATGAATGACGCTGGCGCCCTCTTCGATCGCCAGTGCCAGCGCCACTTCCTGACTCGCCGGTCGCAGCACCGCCAGCAGCCGTTCGCTGGTGGGATGACTGCCCTGCTCCATCAGGTTTTGACTGAAGCGCGCCTGCGCATGCAACGGGTAATCCCAGGGCCGGGTCAGTACTAAAATGCCAACGCCGTGGCGGCGCTGCACCAGCCCTTTGATCACCAGTTCATCCACCGCACGGCGCAGCGTGTGGCGGTTCACCGCATAGTGGCTGGCCAGCTGCTGCTCGGAAGGCAGCCAGTCGCCGCAGCGATAATCGTGTTGCAGCGACGCTTCCAGCTGGGCGGCAATCGCCTGGTAGACTCTGGTCGGATGTCTGGATAACTCACTCACCGTAAAATCCTCCATTAATATGAGGGGAACCCGCAGCGCACGTCGCTGCGTTGTTGACGACGACTTTGCGCCCGCAGTGTGACAGCGGGGTGAAAGGCAGATGGCGAAAACATGAAGATGCCCACTTTGGGCCAGACCGGAGGGAGCGGATGGCGAAAGGATCTTTAACCGCAGCGGCGTTGACCGTAAACTGGCCGCCTGCCCGGCAACAGAGCTGGCTCCGCTTTACAACCCTTAAGGAATCGTTATGCCGGCGTTGATGCGCTACGTACAGGACAACGCCCATCTGCCCGACAGCGCGGATGTGGTGATCATCGGCGCAGGCATTGCCGGTGCCGCCGCTGCTTATGAACTGGCGAGGCGCGGCGTTCGGGTGGTGCTGCTGGAAAAAGGGCTGGTCAGCGGCGAACAGTCGAGCCGTAACTGGGGCTGGTGTCGCCAGCAGAACCGCGACGAGCGCGAGCTGCCGCTAAGCATGTATGCCCTGCGACGCTGGGGCGAGCTGGAAGCGGAGACCGGCGAAACGCTGGGCTTCCGTCGCTCGGGCCTGGTTTACGCCACCTGCAACCCACAGGAGATCGCTACCTGGGAACGCTGGAATCAGATGGCGAAAGGCTACGGCATGCACAGCGAGATCCTCAATGCGCAGCAGGCGAAGGCGATGACGCCCGGCAGCCGTACCGCATGGCGCGGCGGCCTGTCGTCGCCGACCGATGGCCACGCAGAACCGGCACTGGCCGCCGCCGGACTGGTTATCGCCGCCCAGCGCCTCGGCGCGCAGCTCTTTCAGCAGTGCGCGGTGCGTGGGCTGGATATTACAGCCGGACGGGTCAGCGGCGTCTGGACCGAGCGCGGACGGATCAAAACCAGCAGCGTGCTGCTGGCCGCGGGTGCCTGGAGTTCGCTGTTCTGTCGCCGTCACGGCATCGACCTGCCGCTGGGCAACGTTATCGGCACCGCCTTTCGTACCGCGCCCATTGCCCAGGCGATCGCCGCACCGCTCTACACGCCAGATTTTGCCTGTCGACCTCAGCGCGACGGCAGCTATACCGTATCGGTCTCGGGCAAAGGGCGGCTTGAGCCAGGCATTCAGAGCCTGCGCTATGCGCGCCAGTTCTATCCCACCTTTAAAAAGCGTCGTAACAACCTGCATATTTCGCTGGGGCTGCGGCCTTTTCTGCACGGCCCGGAAGCCTGGGTTAACTGGCAGTTTGATCGCCAGTCGCCGTTTGAAAAGTGCAGAATCCTCGATCCCGCCGCCGATCGGCAGATCGTTGAGCAGGGACTGGCGGCGATACGCAACGAATATCCGGCGCTGGCGGGCCTACAGCTGGCGCAGGCGTGGGGCGGCATGATCGACAGTACGCCCGATGCCATTCCGGTGATCTCTGCCGTGCCTGCCCTGCCCGGCCTGCTGATCGCAGCGGGTTTCAGCGGCCACGGTTTTGGCATCGGTCCTGGCGCCGGACGGCTGGCCGCCGATCTGATCATGAACGCCGATCCGATCGTCGATCCGGCACCCTATCGTTATTCCCGGCTGGTGGATGGCACCGGCCTTGATCAACCCGGCATGATGTAAGGAGTTGAGATGACCATTATCCTCAGGAACATGACCGAGGCCGATCTGCCTCAGGTGGCGGCGCTTACGCAGCAGCTGCAGTGGCCGCACCGGCTCAGCGATTTGCAGCAGATGCTGCAGCTGGGTGAAGGCACGGTGATCGTCGATGGCACGCGCGTGCTCGGTTCGGCGATGGGCTGGCGCTGGGGCGATAGCATCGCATCGCTGGGCGTGGTGATTGTTGCCGAGGCGCTGCGCGGTCAGGGCTATGGCCGCCAGCTGATGCTTAACATGTTGGCGCGGTTCAGCGATTGTCAGGTGCGCCTGCATGCCACCGAAATGGGCCGCGGCCTGTATGAAAAACTCGGTTTTGTCGTCACCGGTCAGGTGATGCAGCACCAAACCCGTCAGTTGGATGATGTCGCCGCGCCGCTGCTGCCCGCTGGCTGGCAGCTCCGCGCCGGAGAGAACGGCGATCTTGCGGCGTTAACGGCGCTGGATTATCAGGCCAGCGGCATGGTGCGCACCCGCCTGCTGATGCGCCTGCTGACGGACGCGTCGCTGCGCGTTCTGCTGGATGAACAGCAGCAAATGCGCGGCTTCGCCGTGACGCGGCGTTTTGGCCACGGCCACACCGTCGGGCCGCTGCTGGCAACGGATGAGGCGTCGGCGAAACGGCTGGTCAGCGACGCGCTGTGCCGTCTGGCAGGCGAATTTGTGCGCCTCGATACGCCGGTAAGCCGCTTCAGCCCGTGGCTGACTGAGTGCGGACTAACGAAGGTCGACAGCCCGGTCGCGATGATTCACGGCACGCCGTGGCAGCCGCAGGGCGCGCAGACCTTTGGCCTGATGTCGCAGGCGATGGCCTGATCGACACGATAGCAGGCGCAGCGGTAGATCGCCGATTTTCCATGCTCTTTACCCGCTAATCCCGCTTTTTCGGCCGCTTCTGCCCAGGGTGCCGTTAACCTCAACTATGCTTATTCCTCTCGACCGCATTCATCAGAAGGAATAAGCAATGAGCACGATGACCAGTGATTTTTTCGTTGAACGCCTGCAGGCCTGGGGCGTTACGCGTATTTATGGCTATCCCGGCGACGGTATCAACGGCGTGCTCGGCGCCATTCAGCGCGCCAACAAGAAAGGCGCGGGCATCGAATTTATTCAGGTGCGACACGAAGAGATGGCGGCGTTTATGGCCGCCGGGCATGCCAAATTCACCGGCGAGCTGGGCGTTTGCCTCTCCACCGGCGGACCTGGTGCCACCCATCTGCTGACCGGCCTCTATGATGCCAAAGTCGACCATGTGCCGGTGCTGGCAATTTCCGGCCAGGCAGAAGCGACCTCACGCGGTGCCACCTATCAGCAGGAATTAAACCTCGATCGCGTATTTGCTGATGTGGCTAACTTCGTACAGGAAGCGGCAGCACCGGCACAGATCCGCCATCTGGTGGATCGCGGCGTGCGCATCGCTATCGCGCAGAACGGCGTGTCGGTGCTGATCCTGCCGAAAGATATTCAGGATGAGCCGTGGCAGCCGCCGCAGCACGCACACGGTTTTACCCACTCCGGCACCGGCTATCAGCGGCCAAAAGTGGTGCCGTACGAGGCAGACCTGCAAAAAGCGGCGGCGATCCTTAACGCCGGTAAAAAGGTCGCCATTCTGATCGGTGCGGGCGCACGCGGCGCGGCGGTGGAAGTGGTACAGGTCGCGAACCTGCTCGGTGCCGGCGTGGCCAAAGCGCTGCTCGGCAAGGATGTGCTGCCGGACGACGCGCCGTTTGTCACCGGATCCATTGGTCTGCTCGGCACCCAGCCCTCTTCTGACATGATGGCCGAATGCGACACGCTATTGATGATCGGCAGCGGCTTCCCGTGGACCGAATTCCTGCCGAAAGAGGGCCAGGCGCGGGCGGTGCAGATCGATATCGACCCGTCGATGCTTGGCCTGCGTTATCCCAACGAGATTAATCTGCACGGCGATGCAGCGGAAACACTGCGTGCGCTGCTGCCGTTGCTGGAACACAAAGACGATCGCCAGTGGCAGGAGGAGATTGCCCTCAACGTCAAAGCGTGGTGGCAGGTGATGGAAGCGCGCGCCATGGCACCGGCCAATCCGGTTAACCCGCAGCGCGTGGTGTGGGAGATGTCGCCGCTGCTGGCGGATAACGCTATTGTCACCTCCGATTCCGGCTCCTGCGCTAACTGGTTCGCCCGTGATTTCCGTGTCAAACAGGGGCAGCGCGCCACGCTCTCCGGCGGCCTCGCCTGCATGGGCGCCGCGGTGCCTTTTGCCATCGCCGCCAAGTTTGCTTATCCCGATCGCCCGGTGGTGGCGCTGGTCGGCGACGGCGCGATGCAGATGAACAACATGGCCGAACTGATCACCATTCAGAAATACTGGCAGGGCTGGGCCACGCCGCAGCTGGTGGTGTGCGTGTTCAATAATCAGGATCTCAATCAGGTCACCTGGGAGCAGCGCGTCATGGAAGGCAATCCGCGTTTCGAGGCGAGCCAGCAGGTGCCTGACGTGCGCTATTCGCAGTTTGCTGAGATGCTTGGCCTGAAAGGCATTTACGTTGATGACCCTGAGCAGCTGAGTGCCGCCTGGCAGGAAGCGCTGAGCGCCGATCGCCCGGTGGTGCTGGAAGTGAAAACCGATCCGGAAGTGGCACCGCTGCCGCCGCACATTACGCTGAAACAGGCGAAAGCGTTTATGGCGTCGATGATCAAAGGCGACCGCGGAGCAGCTCAGGTGATTGGCGATACCGCCAGCCAGCTGTTTAACGAGATTTTACCGGGTAAGAAGTAAGCGCGACGGCGGCCCTGCAATGAGGCCGCCCTGAATCAGATTTGAAAATCGAGCACCGGTTCCGTGGTGCTCTCATCATGCAGCGACAGCGCCTGCCGTTTGATCTCTTCAATGGACAGGTTAGCGTTGCACAACTCCAGAAACTGCCAGACGTAGTTGCGCTGCAGCTGGCCGCGTTTCAGACCAAGCCAGACGGTATTGGACTCAAACAGATGACCAACATCCAGCCGCACCAGTGACGAATGCTCATCAAGCTGGCACGCCTGATCGGCAAGAATCCCCACGCCCAATCCCAGTTCAACATAGGTTTTTACTACGTCGGAATCCTGCGCGCTCAGCACGATATCGGGCTTCAGCCCTGCGCCATGAAACGCCCGATCCACCTTTGAACGACCGGTAATGCCCTGACGGTAAGTGATCAGTGGATAACGGCTGAGCGCCGCCAGCGACACCGGATCCTGGCGGGTCAGCTCATGCGCTTTAGGCACCAGCAGCGCATGGTGCCAGCCAAACCACGGAAAAGCCGCCAGCGCGCTGTGATTCACCAGCTGTTCACTGGCGATGCCAACGTCCGCCTCGCCGGCCACCAGCATCGATACAATCTCCTGCGGCGATCCCTGATTCAGCTCCAGCCGTACGTTGGGATAGAGTGCGCGAAAGGCTTTGATCACCCGCGGCAGGCTGTAACGCGCCTGGGTATGAGTGGTGGCGATAGTCAGCACGCCGCTGCTTTCGCTGGTAAAGACATCCGCCAGCCGCCGCACTTTGCCCGCCTCATCAAGGATACGTTCGGCGATGGTGAGCAGCGCTTTGCCCGGCTCGGTCATGCCCAGCAGCCGCTTGCCGCGACGGATAAAAATCTCCACGCCCAGCTCATCTTCCAGATCGCGGATGTGACGACTGACGCCCGATTGCGAAGTGAACAGCGCATTGGCCACTTCGGTCAGATTGAATTCGCAACGGGCGGCTTCCCGAATTATTTTAAGCTGCTGGAAATTCACGCGCGTACCCCTGTAATTATTTGTCAGATAAGGTCATCTTAAGAATGCTTATCCATAGCAACAAATAATAAAAACGGTTTTTATATGCGATTTAGTGATAACGCTACGAGGGGGGATAAAGCAGGCGCGCGACTGCGCGCCGTGGGGAAAGGTTAACTCACCAGCATCAGTTCACGGTCTTCAACCGCTGGCTTGCTGACCAGCGACAGCAGAATATCTTTCACCGCCTGTGCAGAAGGTGAAAGCGGCAGGCGTGAAGAGACGTTCAGCGACAGCGGCAGGTTAAGCGACGGGCTGTTGATGCGCGCCATCCATGCCGGTGTGGAACTGACCAGCGCCCGTGCCGCAGATTCCGGTAACACGGTGACGCCCATCTGGCTGGAGATGGCCGCCGTCAGCGTGGCAATCGATTCAATTTCACCGATAATGCGCGCGCTCAGACGACGCAGTGAAAACGCCTCGTCAACACGCTTGCGCACCGCGCTGTAGTCGCGCGGCAGGAACAGGTTCATCTGCGCCACGTCAGCCAGATCCACCGTCAGGCCCGGCGAATCGGTCGCGCCCACCAGATAAAGCTCTTCTTTCATCAGCGGTGTGCTGGTGATACCGGCGGTAGGCGCCCGATCGTAAAGCACCGCCATATCGAGCTGGCCGTTAATCACCTTCTCATTCAGCGAGGCGCCGCTGTTTTCATGCAGATAGACCAGCACATCGGGCAGGCGATCGCGCACCGTTTGCAGCAGCGGCATGGTCAGCGAAGAGGCCGCGGTGCCTGGCGCCAGGCCAATCGACACCTGGCCGCTCAGCGTTTGTCCGGCATTGATCACCGCTTTTTGCGCCTGCTCGCACTGACGTAAAATGGTGCGAGCATGCGCATAGAGAATTTTTCCGGCGTCGGTAGGCGTGACGCCGCGTTTGGTGCGAATCAGCAGCTGTTGATCCAGCTCGTTTTCCAGCGTGGCCACCTGCTGACTGAGTGCAGGCTGTGCAATATGCAACACTTCCGCTGCCTGCGTCAGGCTGCCGATATCGACGATTTTCACAAAGTACTTCAGTCGTCTTAAGTTCATTTTGCCTCCGTTATGGATCCCCGGGAACCCACTGGGTCATCAGATCAAAAGCCTTACGGCCAATATAATCAGTGACGTTGCAATTAGCAGGCCAGGTTTTTTTAGCAGGCGGGGAGCAGATCGCTAACAGGCGGTAAAATAAGAGAATCTGATTACCCCGGGCGGAGTAATCAGTTGTGGTTATCTACTGGCTGGCGCGTTGCGCACCCTTTCAGTGCAAATAAGCGCAGCCAGCGTGCAAATGGCTGCGCTTACCCTGGGATTTAGCGCTTCTGACGGTTGCGGTACATATCGATCGACACCGCCGCGACAATAATCATCCCTTTGATGATGTCCTGCACGTAGGCATCGACGCCCACAAAGGTGAAGCCGCTTTTGATCAGGCCCAAAATCACCGCACCAATCAGCGTGCCGGTAATGCGCCCCACGCCGCCCATCAGGCTGCTGCCGCCGATGACCGCCGCCGCAATGGCATCCAGCTCATAGCCAACGCCCATGCTCGACTGCCCACTGCTGACGCGCGCCGCCAGCACCACGCCCGCCAGCCCGGATAAGCCGCCCGCAATGGTATAGACGATCACCAGATATTTATTTACGTTGATGCCGGAGACCTTCGCCGAGGTCATGTTGCCGCCGATGGCGTAAACATATTTGCCGTAGCGGGTATGCTTCAGGGCGATATGGAACACCAGCGCCACCGCCAGGAAGATGATCACCGGCATGGCACCCTCGCCGATGGAGGTGAAGCCATCGGAGAGGAAGCTGATCGGATTACCCTGAGTGTAATATTGTGCCAGGCCGCGCGCCGACACCATCATCCCCAGCGTGGCGATAAACGGCGGAATGCCGGTTTTGGTGGTCAATACGCCGTTGAGCAGCCCACAAATCAGGCCAACCGCAATCCCGGCGCCAATCGGCACCGCCGCAGGCAGATCCACCAGCGAAGGAAACATCGGCGTCAGGCTGTCAGAGGTTTGCGCCAGGCTGGCCGCCACCACCGCGGTTAGCGCTATCACCGAGCCCGACGACAGGTCGATGCCGGTGGTAATGATCACCTGGGTCACGCCCACCGCAATAATGCCGATAATCGCCACCTGCAGCAGAATCAGCACCAGACGGTTGGTGTTCATCAGGAAAGATTGATCGCGCACATACCAGCCGGCAATTTCAAAAATCAGCGCAATGCCGATCATGACGATAAAAATACCGGTGTCTTTTGGCACCCGATGCTTCAGTCGGTCAGAGAGCGAACGCTGCTCCGCCGGCTGTTGAACGTTAACTTTCGTGTTGCTCATAATGGTTCCTCGCGCCCTATTCCGATGCCAGCGACAAGATGTTCTCTTGCGTAGCCTGCTCTTTATCCAGAATCCCGGTGATCCGACCGCCGTGCATGACCATGACCCGATCGCTCATGCCGATAATTTCCGGCAGCTCTGAGGAGACCATGATGATGGCAACGCCGCGGTTGGCCAGTTCGCTGATCAGCCGATAGATCTCCGCCTTGGCACCGACATCAATGCCGCGCGTCGGCTCGTCAAGAATGAGGATTTTCGGCTGCGCCAGCAGCCAGCGGGCGATGAGCACCTTTTGCTGGTTGCCGCCGCTCAGGTTATTGATGATCTGATCCATGGTTGGCGTTTTGATATTGAGCTTGCGGATCTGCTCCATGCAATCCTGCGCCATCTGCACATGGCTGACGAAACCCGCCTTGCTGCTGTATTCCGGCATGTTGACGATGCTCATGTTTTCCATCACCGACAGCACCAGAAACAGACCGGACTTTTTGCGGTCTTCGGTCAGAAACGCCATGCCCTTTTCAATCGCGGTGGACGGCGAATCGATGTTCACCGGCACGCCGTCAATCAGCACTTCACCGCCGTCGGTGCTGGTCATGCCGAACAGGCTTTCCATCACCTCGCTGCGGCCCGCGCCGACTAATCCGGCAACGCCAAGGATTTCACCGCGCCGTACGCTGAAGCTGATATCGTGAAAGGTGCCTTTACGCTGCAGGTTGCGTACCGTCAGCACCTCTTCACCGATAGCGTTGTTGAACTTAGGAAACAGCTGCGTCAGTTCGCGGCCCACCATCTGCGTGATCAGCGACTGGCGGGTAAAATTGGCGGTGTGATCGCTGCTGACCCATTTGCCATCGCGAAAGATGCTGATCTCATCGGTAATGTTGAAGATCTCATCCATTTTGTGGCTGATGTAGACGATAGCTTTACCCTGGGATCGCAAGTCGCGAATAATAGTAAACAGGTGCGCCACTTCACTCTCGGTCAGCGCCGAGGTGGGCTCATCCATAATAACGATGTCGGCATTCCATGAGACCGCCTTGGCGATCTCCACCATCTGCTGCGCGGCGATGCTCAGTTCGCCGACCATGCTATCCGCCTGCAGGCGGATATTGAGCTTGCTCAGCAGCGCCTGCGTTTGCGTACGTAAGGCGTGGTGATCGACGAAGCCATATTTCATCGGCTCGCGACCCAGCCAGATGTTTTCCGCCACCGTCATGTGCGGCACCAGGTTAAGCTCCTGGTGAATCATTGAGATACCGGAACGCAGCGCGTCCAGCGTGTCGACAAACTGCACCGGCTCACCCTTGACGCGAATGGTGCCCTCATCGGGACGGTAAATCCCGATGAGGCACTTCATTAACGTCGATTTGCCCGCGCCATTTTCACCCATCAAGGCATGTACCGTTCCGGGACGCACGCGCAGTGAGACATTGCTCAGGGCTTTAACGCCAGGAAAGAACTTGCTGATGCCTTCGGCTTCCAGCGCATAAGCAACCATAAATCACCTCCATCCTGCTGATTAGACAGAATTATTTCTGGTTAAGGTTGAGGTATTTTTCGTAGTTGTCTTTAGTCACTAACTGGAAAGGAATGTCGACAATGCTCTGAACTTTCTCGCCTTTCGCCAGCTTAACGGCGGTTTTAATCGCGCCTTCACCCTGACCTTTCGCATCCTGGAACACGGTGGCCACCATTTTGCCGCTTTTGATCATCTGCAGCGCATCCGGCGTGCCATCGACGCCAGCAATCAGCACGTTGTCTTTGTTTTTGCCCAGTGCCTGCAGGGCACCAATCGCCATTTCATCGTTGTTGGAAGCGATGGCATTGATATCATCACCGGCGGTCATCCAGTTACTGACCACGTCCACGGCATCGTTACGCATAAACTTCGCCGTCTGTTTTTGCACAATTTTGATGCCTGGGTATTTTTTGGCCACCGCTTCCACACCTTTGGTGCGTTCACGGGTGGATTCGTTGGCCAGATCGCCCATCAGAATCGCCACGTTACCTTTGCCGTTCATCGCTTTTGCCAGCGCTTCCATCTGCAGACGGCCCGCCAGTTCAGAGTCGGAGCCGACATAGGCCATTTTATCGCCCAGCTCAATCTGCGGCTTACGGTTCACAAACAGCAGCGGCACGCCCGCTTTCTTCGCCTGATCGACAATCGGCTTCACCGCGTTGGTGTCTACCGGGTTGACGATGATCACGTCAACGCCCTGACCAATGAAGTTCTGCACCTGTTGCAGCTGCTGCGCGACGTCGTTTTTCGCATCTTCAACCTGGCCGTTGACCTGCTCATTTTTCATTTCACGCTGCATGGAGTTGCGCAAAATGGTGAGAAAGTTGTCATCAAACAACGCCATTGAGACGCCTACGGTAATATCTTTCGCCATGACGGCGGCAGGTAACATACACACCAGCAAAGAGGCAATAACGGTTTTTCTAATGTTCATGGGTGACCCTTTTTTCATCATTAATATGCGCAGGTTGGCTGGAACGACGAATGAAAAAATTCTTTTACATTCATCCAACGGCACTGACGAATCCGTAGAGCATGAGTGAGATAACACGATGCAGTCTTCAGGCGTTTGAGCGTTCTCCTGTGTATCAATCAGCTGATAACGTAGTGGATTATTGCTTAATCCCCCTTTCGTAACGGGCGGAACGCGCCGCCAATCAGAAAGATTTATTTATTTCATTAAATTATTATTTGAAACTTTAATTATAAAACCACTGAAACGTATGTTTTAAAAATGCCCAATTACAAAACTTTGACACGCCTCTAACATCTCCGGCGAAATTGCCTCAAAGTGAGATCCGCCCAGCAGTTTAGTTTTGCAGCAGGCCGCGGCTTAAGCGGGCAATCTGCTGCTTTTGCCAGCAAACGATCGAAAAAGCGGGATTCGGGCTTTGACATTTACCAGGGCCATCGCTACTATTCGCCCCGTTCACACGATTCCTCTGTAGTTCAGTCGGTAGAACGGCGGACTGTTAATCCGTATGTCACTGGTTCGAGTCCAGTCAGAGGAGCCAAATTCGAGAAGCCCGCTCAGGGAAACCTGAGCGGGCTTTTTCATGGCCGTCATTTATTGCTGCAGGGTGATTATCGAACGCGCGAGCCCGCAGCTTAATGACCGCAACCGATGCCAGATCACGCTTCGGCACAATAATGCGCGGCCCAGTGCGCGAAGTGTGGGCCAGCGCATAAAAAAAGGGCGTCCAGTTGCCTGAACGCCCTACTCTCTTCACCATTAGTTGGCGGCTTTATGCGAAATCCGAAGGCATAGATCGCTGGCAGGAATACCCGCATGACGGTATCCGCGCCAAAACGGCTATATCATTCCCTCTTTTCCAGCGACTGCGCCACCGGTCTCTAAAGCTGCTTAATGATACGGGCTGGATTTCCCCCTACGACGCAGTTAGACGGCACCTCTTTTGTCACTACCGCGCCGGAAGCCACCACCACATTATCGCCCAGGGTTACACCGGGGTTGATCACCGCACGTCCACCGATCCACACATTATTGCCAATCGTTACCGGCTTGCCGAATTCTTTCCCGCTGATACGCAGTTGAGCATCAAGCGGATGAGTGGCGGTATAGATGTGCACTCCCGGCGCCAGCATGCAGTTATCGCCAATATGCACCTCACATACGTCAAGGATCACGCAGTCAAAATTGGCGTAGAAATTTTTGCCCAGATGAATGTTGTAACCATAATCACAGCGGAAAGTCGGCTCGATATACGCTCCCTGATGAGTGCCTAACAGTTCGTTAAGCCACTGCTTCCGCCGTTCTTCATCATCTGGCGATGAATGGTTGTAATCATGTAAAAGCTGGCGTGCGCGTCTGCGCTCGCTAATAAGTAATGCATCACCGCTCTTATAGAGTTCACCGGCGATCATTTTTTGTTTTTCGCGATTCAACGTCATAGTGCGATATCCTTTAGTGATGCGCTCATGCCCATTCCCCGTATCAGATTTTTACGGCAACCGGTGTCAGAAAAGATATTTAAAGCGTACGCGCGCACCATAGCGGTCATCGGTATTACCCGTTTTAACGGTCGGCGATTCAAGCCAGGAGGCATAAGCGCCCAGGTAAATATTGAAGTTAGGCATATCCATGATATCGGGCAGATGCCATGAAGCATGGAGAGTATGAATGTCATACTTACCCGGTGCCAGAATCGCGCAGTCGCTGTCGCAGTCACTGGCCATCCCGGCCATATTGAATTTGTCGATATTGTTATGCGCATAGATGTAGCCCAACTCCACGCGGTGCCATAAGGCATTGATCCCTGCGCTGAAATCTTTTTCATCAGCAGCGTCGAGATAAGCCGTACTCAGGTTCACGACCGCACCGTTTTCTGCATCCGTTTTAAGCGTGTTCCAGCTCGTCGTTATGCCGTAACCGGTCCGGCTCGACGGGTCCACCCAGGTCCCCTGCGTATTCTGATACCCATAGGCATTATTCACCAGATTGCTTTCGACAGCGGCGGCCACCGACCACTCGCCAGATTGCCAGGCCACAACCGGGCGGGCATACACCACATTTTTACGGTTATCTAACGCATTGCCGTGATACTTATTGTCGACAAATAGCGAGCTGCCATCTTCTATCAGCGTGTTGAGTTCGAAATACCAGTTATCAAGGGTCTTACTGAGCAGGAAATTGCCACCGCTGCTGCTGCGTCCGCGGCCCTCTTTCATCATATAGATATAACCGTAACCGTCACTGTAGAGATCGTTGGCGGTATTACCGGAATATTCAATGAAGGTATCCTGATTAAGCGGGAACATATCCCAGGCCTCGAAACGACCGATTTTAATTTTCCAGTCATCCTGCTGACCAAAGAAAAATGCCGCATCGTCAAGGTTCATTTTTCCGTTAATATCAGCCAGTGGCTGAACGCTAAACCCGGCATATTTTCCATTAATGCCCTTTCGCACACCATCAAAGCCGAGCAAAATACGACCATTGATATCCCAGCGCTCTTTATCTTCCGGAGCCCAGTTTTTATTTGTGCTGGTTTTTATCGAGGTCAGACTGCCGGTGCGGCTGGCGCCATCCATATTAAATTCAACGTCGCCATAAAATTTAATATCACCATAGCCCGTAAGCTGCAGAGCCGGAGCCGGAGCGGGCGCGACGGGCACTGCGGGAGTATTCTTTACCACCGGGGACGATTGTTTCTCCTGCCTGAGGGCGCGAATTTCTGCCTCCGCACCCGCCGCGCGCTGCTCAGTGGCCTTCAGCCGCTGCTCCATGTGTTCCAGCCGCTGTTCGAGGGAAAGCGTATCCTGTGCATGGGCTACCGAGGTACATACAGACGTCAAAATAGCTCCGACCCAGATTTTATTCATCGGAAAATCCTTCTTATTATTTATATTAATTTGTCATTTTTTATAAACAGAGCCCGAAGATAAACGCGATAATAGCCCGCCCATCATTAAAGACGGGTTATTATCGTTACTGAAATGGTTTATTCCAGCTGCCAGGCTCCAGCCTCTGATAATGTCGCCGTGCCATGCCAGGCGAATAAACCTAATTGGCGGCGATCGGCATCAGGATATATTCGGCTACTGAGGCATGCCTCACCGTCATTAACGAATACTTCGATCGACGAGCTGTCAATAAACAGACGTAAAGCCAGAGGCGCGCCGGGAACCAACGGTACGCTGCGTGTGCCGCATAATCCGTACTGCGGATAACGGCGTTCAAGCACCAGACGCTGCATCTGTGTATCAACATAAACACGCAGACCCTCTCCCAGGCTAAGTCCATACTGTTCCGCATCACTGCTTGTGCAGTCCCAGTGAAGCACGACTTCCATGGCCTCCGCTTTGTTCGCCATGAGAGTCTGCTGGTTTTTCAGGCTACTGACCGGCCACGGCAGCCAGGCCTGGCGCAGAGCTTCCACCTCTTTCGCGGGGCGCATTTGCAGACGATTGTTCTCATTAAGCGTCAGCTCACGCGGCAAAGACAACATTCCGCACCAGCCGTCCTGTTGCTCCGGCATCGGCGACTCCCACATATTCAGCCAGCCAATCACGATGCGGCGGCCATCTGGCGTCAGGAAACTCTGCGGGGCATAGAAATCATGCCCGTGATCCATTTCGACGAATTCCCCTGCGCGGACAAACGGCTCTCCGGGCTGCCAGTCACCCACCAGATAACCGCTCTGAAACAGATTACGGTTCTCAAAACCCTGTGCGGCTATCCCCTGCGGAGAAAACATCAGGACACGTTTGCCATTCAGGCTAAACAAATCAGGGCACTCCCACATAAAGCCCATACCGGCTTCCGCCTCATCGAGGATCCCCTCATCCTGCCACTGACGCAGATCGGCTGAACGATACAAGCGTATTTGCCCGGTATCACCAACGCGTGCACCAACGACCATGTACCAGTTATCCCCTTCGCGCCAGACCTTGGGATCGCGGAAATGATGCAAATCCGCCGGGGTATCGATAACCCTCCCCTGACGGGTAAAGTGAACGCCATCGCGACTGGTTGCCAGGCACTGAACCTGATAAAGGTTCTCGTCGTCGCTGACATCACCGCGAAATTTATGTCCGGTGTAAATCAGCGCCAGGGTATCGCCGTCAATAACCGCTGAACCAGAAAAACAGCCGTCTTTGTCTTCCGGCCCTTCCGGGGCCAGAGCAACCGGTAAATGCTCCCAGTGAAGCAAATCTTTACTCCGCGCGTGTCCCCAATGCATCGGCCCCCACTGAGTGGAATAAGGATGATGCTGATAAAAGGCGTGATACCAGCCCTCAAACCAGATCAGGCCATTAGGATCGTTAATCCAGCCAGCCCTGGCGGCAAGGTGATAGCGCGGATACCAGCGCAGGTTTAGCTTCTCGCATTTAGCCTGCAGCTCCTGTTCAGCCTGAGCAATTGTGTAGTTCATAATTTTCAGCCTTTTCAATCAGATAGTGGAAAGTGGGCTTACCTGCGGATCCAGTGAAGCTTTACCGGAGCGCAACAAGAAAATAGAAATAAAGGTGATACAGAACACCATCGCTCCCATAAACAGGTAGGACTGAGCAAATCCGTATTTTTCGTAGCTGTAGCCAGCGAGGGGTGACAACACGGTGGCAATCACTGAACTGGTACAGGCAAAGCCCACCAGATAGAGCGTGGAAGAGAGGCGTTTATCGAAGTTAAGACTGTTGTATTTGAAGATAGCGATTAACAGTATCGGGAGTTCAACGGCATGCAGCAGCTTAGTAATAGAGATAAGCAGCGGGCCTTCCACTAACCCGGAAGCGACCATGCGCATCGCCATCACCATTCCAGCGAAAATCAGCCCGTTTTTAGCGCCGACACGATTGACCAGCCATGGCGCACAAAACATGCCTGCGGCCTCAAGGAATACCTGAAACGAATTAAGATAACCGTACATGGCATTCCCTTCATGTTGCGTCGGGAACTGTGATGAAAAATAGACCGGGAACTGTTGATCGTAGACACCGTAAATACAGGTGCCGACCACAAAGAAGACTAACGCCCAGAAACGCGGCAGGGTCAGCAGGCGTAATGCATCCTCAAGCGTGACTTTTCCCCCTGCCACCGCCTCCTCCATTGCATGGGGGGCTGAAGAAACGCGTAAGCGCATCAAAAGCAGGAAGAAGATCAAACCAGAACAGCTGGCGACGGCGAAGTTTAATGCCGGTTTAATATTAAACAAGAGTCCGGCAAAAAAGGTTGCCACGGCCCAACCCAGCGACCCCCACATCCTTGCTTTTCCGAATTCAAACTGGCTCTGACGGGCGACACGCTCGGTGTAAGATTCCAGTACGCCAATACCGCCATTGAATGTCAGACCGATATAAATGCCGCCAAAAAAACTGCCCAGAAAGACGTTAATTTTTAGCAGATGGCCAAACAACAGATAGGCCGGGCCGGAAAAAATCAATAATGCGGTGATAAACCAGAGCAGATGCTTGCGCAGCCCCAGCTTATCCTGAATAAAGCCATAACAAATTTGCACAAACAGCGTGGAAAAAGAGACCACTGAAAAAATGATTCCGGTATCCCCTGCTTTCAGACCGACTTCCTGATGTAGCCAGATCGAGAGCAGTGAGCCGGTAGAAGACCAGGTGACAAAGAAAAAGAACAATAAAAAACTGAGTATCAGATAACGGTGAGAATGACGGGTTTTCATTATGACAATCTCATACTGAGGTGGGGCCAAAATGATAACGTTAACATTAAGAGAGGCGCATGGCGTTTTGCTGCAATTCTGGATGTTAATCACAAAAGTTAACGTTAACATACACAGTATGAGATCATGATCAATATTTCTTATTTACTGCAACCCACTTCCGTCGTCCAAAATCACGGATGATCCTTTTACATCAGCAAGTTAGTTTTATAACCTGTGGCACAGACCAGAGCTGGAGCAAAACGCATGGCGTCCCTGAAAGATGTGGCAAAACTGGCGAATGTCTCGCTGATGACGGTTTCCAGGGCATTAAACTCCCCGGAGCGCCTAAAGCCGGAGACCTTGTCCCGCGTACAGTCTGCTATCGATGCGACCAATTACGTGCCCGATTTATCGGCAAAAAAAATACGCGGCGCTCATGCCATTGCAAAAACGATCGGTGTGCTGGCGCTGGATACCGTTACTACCCCGTTTTCGGTGGAAATTACCCTCTCCATTGAAGAAACGGCACGGGGGCATGGCTGGAATAGCTTTGTGGTGAACATGTTTTCGGATGACAGCCCGGAGAATATGGTTGATCTGCTTCTCTCACACCGGCCGGATGGCATTATCTATACCACCATGGGATTGCGACAGGTGCCGCTGCCCGAGAAGTTATTAAACCTGCCCTGTGTGCTCGCCAATTGCGAAAGCCTGCATCAACAGGTAGCGAGTTATATTCCGGATGACGAACATGGACAATATGCTGCGGTACGTGCGCTTTTGTCTGCAGGCTATCGGCGCCCACTCTGCTTACATTTGCCTGCGGCCCATCTTGCCACGGTCAGACGCCGCAAAGGTCTGGAACAGGCATGCAGAGAGGCTGGAGTGGCCCCTGAGACACTGGGCCACTATTACATGGCATTTGGCGATGAGCATTATCGGGATATTCCGGCGGTTGTGCAGGCACATATTCATCAGCAAAAACCCTTATTCGATTCAGTGATCTGCGGTAACGATCGCATCGCGTTTATGGTGTACCAGACGCTCATGGCACAAGGCCTGAGGATCCCCGAAGATGTGGCAGTGATGGGCTACGATAATATGGTGGGGATCGGTGATTTGTTCCTGCCGCCGTTGTCCACGGTGCAATTACCCCATTATGAAATTGGCAGGCTGAGTGCGCTTCACATTATCGAAGGTAAAGCCCATCGCGATGTCATAAAAGTCGACAGCCCATTACTGCTCCGTCAGTCAATGAATGCAGTAAAGTGAATCGCCACAGGTTTCCGACGCCGAAGCGTTAAAACGCGCAGCGGTTAAACAGGTTGTTGATTGCGGCCATTGCACCTTATGCGTTGCCTGCTTTTTTGATATCACCGCGCACCGCCACGGATACGCCGCTCGATACCCGATCACGCTGCGGCCTCATAATGCGTGGCCCAGCGCATAAAAAAAGGGCGTCCAGTTGCCTGAACGCCCCACTCTCTTCAGCGATTAGCTGGCGGCGTTATCGCGGCCATCCGGCTTAATGCGAAACCAGAGGGCGTACATCGCTGGCAAGAACACCAGCGTGACGAGGGTGCCACCCAAGGTGCCGCCGATCAGCGTGTAGGCCAGCGTGCCCCAGAACACCGAATGGGTCAGCGGGATAAAGGCCAAAATGGCGGCGATTGCCGTCAGTAATACTGGCCGCGCCCGCTGCACCGTCGCTTCCACCACGGCATGAAACGGATCCAGCCCTTCGCGCTCATTGTGGTGAATCTGCCCAATCAGAATCAGCGTGTTGCGCATCAGTATCCCTGACAGCGCAATCAGCCCCACCAGCGCATTGATACCAAACGGCTGATTAAACAGCAGCAGCGTCGGCACCACGCCAATCAGCCCCAGCGGCGCGGTAAGAAACACCATGACCATCGCTGATATCGATCGCACCTGCAGAATGATAATCAGCAGCGTCATGGCGATCATGATCGGAAACAGCGGCGCCATCGCTTTGGTGGCCTTAGCGGACTCTTCAATCGATCCCGCCTGCTCAATGCGGTAGCCCGCAGGCAGCGCATCGATCACCGGCTGCAGTAAAGGTGCAAGCCGCGCAGAGACGTCCGGCGGCTGCAACGCCTCATCAATATCACCGCGCACGGTAATGGTGGGCGTGCGATCGCGGCGGCGCAGCAGCGGATCTTCCATGCGCACCGCGACTTCGCCCACCTGCGACAGCGGAATGCGTTGTCCGGCGCTGCCCACCAGCGTAAAGCCCGCAATTTTGGCGGGATCGAGACGAATATCCCCTGCTGCCCGGCCCATTACCTGCACCGAACGAATATCTTCGCGCACGGCGGTAATCGGCACGCCGGAGAGCAGGAATTGCAGCTGCTGCGCTACCGCGCTGGAAGTCAGCCCTACCGCCTGCAAACGATCCTGATCGAGGCTGAAGTGCAGCGTCGGCACTCGTGCGCCCCAGTCGATGTTCACGGTGCGCATCATCGGGCTGGCCTGCATGATCGCCTCTACCTTCGCCGCAATATCGCGCAGCGTATCCGGGTTCGGCCCCATCACCCGCCACGCCACTGGATAGGGTGAGTAAGGACCGAACACCAGCTGCGTAACGCGAACGCGCGCTTCTGACGCCAGCCCGCCGGCAATCGCCTGGCGCAGACGCTGTTTCAGCGCCTCACGCGCCTGTTGATCGGCGGTCAGCACCACAATTTTCGCAAACGAGGGATCGGGCAACTCTGGCGCCATCGCCAGATAGAAACGCGGCGATCCCTGACCGATATAGCTGGTCACGATGTGCGCTTCCGGCTGCTGTTGCAGCCACTGCTCAACCTTCACGGCGGCAGCGTGGGTCTGGGCAATGGCGCTGCCATAAGGCATCTGGATTTCCACCAGCACTTCCGGGCGATCTGACGTTGGGAAAAACTGCTTCTTCACCAGTCCCATGCCCAGCACCGCCAGCACAAATACCACGACCACCGCCGCCGCGACCCAGCCTTTGCGGGCAATCACCGCGCCGAGCAGCCGACGAAAGCGCTGATAGTGCCGCGTGTTGTAGATCGCCGCATGGCCGCCCGCCACGGTTTTGATCTCCGGCAGCATTTTTACGCCGAGATAAGGCGTAAACACCACCGCCACCACCCATGAAGCGATCAGCGCGATGCCGACAATCCAGAACATGTTGCTGGTGTATTCCCCGGCGGTGGAGTGCGCAAAGCCATTCGGCATAAACCCCACTGCGGTGACCAGCGTGCCCGCCAGCATCGGCGCGGCGGTGTGGCTCCAGGCGTAGGCCGAAGCTTTGATGCGATCGTAGCCCTCCTCCATTTTCACCACCATCATCTCAATGGCGATAATCGCGTCATCCACCAGCAGGCCAAGCGCCAGAATCAGCGAGCCCAACGTAATACGGTCGAAGTTTTTACCCGACGCCGCCATAATCACAAAAACGATCGCCAGCGTGAGCGGCACCGCCGCGGCCACCACCACGCCCACGCGCCAGCCCATGCTGATAAAGCAGACCACCATCACCACCAGCAGGGCGACGAAAAACTTCACCATGAACTCATCCACCGAGGCGCTGATGTTCACCGCCTGATCGGTGACCTTGACCAGCGACATGCCCAGCGGCATCGATGCATTAATCTGCGTGGTTTCCGCCGCCAGCGCCTTGCCGAGTTCCAGCCCGTTCCAGCCTTCGCGCATGATGATGCCGAGCAGCAGCGCCGGTTCCCCCTGATTGCGAATCATAAAGGTGGCGGGATCTTCATAGCCGCGCGCCACGGTGGCGACATCGGCCAGCTTCAGCGTTTTGCCCTGCACCACAATCGGCGTGTTGCGAATTTTTTCCAGCGAATCCAGCGCGCCGTCCAGCCGCAGAAAAATCTCCGGGCCTTTAGTGGCAATTGAACCGGCGGGCGTCAGTACGTTTTGTTCGTTGAGCGCGGTAAAAATATCCTGCGGCGCGATGCCCAGCGTCGCCAGCCGATCGTGTGAGAACGAGACAAAAATGCGTTCAGCCTGTTCGCCGATAATATTGACCTTTTTTACCCCCGGCACGTGCAGCAACTGCTGGCGCAGCTGTTCGGCATCGCGCGCCAGCAGGCGCTGCGGCTCACCTTTGGCCTTCAGCGCATAGAGCGCAAAGGTCACGTCGGAAAACTCATCGTTGACCATCGGGCCGATGACGCCCGCGGGCAGCGTTTTGGCTGCGTCACTGATTTTCTTGCGCGCCTGATAAAACTCATCCTGCACCTCGGCAGGCGGCGCGCTGTCCTGCAACGACAGCATGGTGAATGCCAGCCCTGGCCGCGTGTAGGTTTCGCTGCGGTCATACCATTTCAGCTCCTGCAGGCGCTTTTCCAGCGGTTCCGCCACCTGATCCTGCATCTCCTGAGCGGTGGCGCCCGGCCATGCGGTAATCACCGTCATCTGCTTCACGGTAAACGGCGGATCTTCGGCGCGTCCCAGCTCGAAAAACGACAGGATGCCCGCCACCACGATCAGGATAATCAGGAACAAGGTTATGGCGCGCTCACGGACGGCAAGCGCGGAGAGGTTAAAGCGGCCGCTGCTCATGGCTGACTCCCGGTGGGAGCAGCGTGATGCGTGTCCGGCAGACGCACCGCTTCCCCTTCATGCAGCAGATGGGCGCCGAGCGCGACCACCTGCTCATTGGGCCGCAGGTTGCCGGTGACGCTGGCCGCCTCATCGCTGATGCCGACCACCTGCACCGGCTGCCAGGAGACGCTGGCGGGCTCACCGCTAATCCGCCAGACGCCGCTGCCTTTGCCCGCATCGTACAGTGCGGCGACCGGCACCTGCATCAGCGTCGACGCGGCTGCATCACCGATCGCCAGCGTCACGGTAGCGCCCAGCGGCGCGTTGGCCAGCGCGCCGGTCAGCACATAACGCGCTTCATAGGTGCGGGTCAGCGGATCGGCCGCATCGGAAAGCAGCCGCAGCGTAGCCGGTTCGGCATCCTCACTGGCGCCGTATAAGGTTGCCCGCGCGGTGCTGCCTACGGCGGGACGCAGCGTTTCCGGCAGCTGCACCCGCGCTTCGCGTTGCCCGGCGTGCGCCAGTCGCACCACCGGCTGTCCGGCGCTGACCACCTGCCCCGGCTCCGCCAGCGTTTCAACCACCACGCCATCGGCATCGGCCAGTAACACGGCGTAGCCGGTGGCATTCCGCGCCACATCGGCCTGCGCCTGTGCGGCACTGAGCTCCGCTTTAGCGGTATCAGCCGCGACCTTAATGCGATCGTAATCGGAGGCAGAGACCGCACCGGCGCTAACCAGCCCGCGATAGCGCGCAGCATCGTCGGCGGTTTGTCGTGCGCGCGCGCGGGCGGCGGCGACCGCCTGCTGCTGAGACTGCGCCTGCAGGCGCAGGTCAACCGGATCCAGACGCAGCAGCGGCTGACCGCGCCGCACGCGCTGGCCGGTTTCCACCAGCCGTGCAAGGATTTTGCCGGAGACGCGAAAGCCGAGGTCGCTTTGCGTACGGGCCACCACCACGCCGCTAAATGCCCGTGCGTTGTGCTGCGCAGGCGTCACGGCGGCGACCCGCACCAGCGGAGGCTGGGTACGCGGATCGGTGGCGTCGGGATTGTCGCCGCAGGCCGTCAGGGCAAGCGGTAACAGTAAAACGGCGATGGAGGCAGCATTAAGCCGGAGCATGGGTTCCCTTACTGAAGTATCAGGACAGAAACCGCATTCTCCGACTAGTGACCAAAAATGTCAATCGTCACAAATTAAGGGGCCAGACTGCGCAGGATCAGCGAAGAGAGGTGCTGAGCCGCCTCATCGGCGGTATCCAGATTGTACTGCAGCTGGACGGGGCTGATATAAGGGCGCAGCACCAGAAAAATGGCATGTGACGCCTCATCCAGCGGCGTTTTGCGCTCAAACTCCCCTGACTGACGACCCGCCAGCAAAATCTCCTGCACCAGCTGCAGTAGCTGCGCCTCATGCGCCACGGCGGAAGGCCATTTATCGCGGGACGAGACGGTCGCAATGTCATACAGCTTACGATCGTGGAAAAAGAGATCGCTGCCTGCTTCAACCAACGCCTTGAAAAAACGGCGTAATTTTTCCGATGCCGTGGGCGCATCGGCGATTGCCAACAGCACGATATCCCGCAGCATTGCCAGGCGATTGCTGCAAATCACCTCGCCAATCGCCTGTTTGGAATCAAAAAATTTATAGATATAGGCTTTGGAAAAGCCGATGGCTTTGGCTAAATCAGATACGGTGGTTTTTTCATAACCAAAGTGGCTGAAATACTCGGTGGCCGCGGCCACCACCTGTTCGCGAACGCTGTGATCCAGAGGGCCACGCGTGTGGGAGTTCTTCATAAGTGTCGTCATTTCTCCAGCTTAGCCCGCACCGGCCTGATTGACAATGAGTGACCAAAGTATAATATGGTCACAAATTCAGTTGTTCAAGGAATGCTCATGTTTGTTCTGCGTGCCCTTTCTCTGCTGGTCAGCGGCAGCCTGTTGGCAGGCTGCGCGGTGGGACCCGATTATCATCGTCCCGATCTCGCGCTGTCCGATCGCTATCAGACCTCATCCGCTGTTTCGCAGAGTGGCACCGGTCAGCCCGCCAGTTTTAGCCTCTGGTGGCAAGCGTTCCATGATCCCCTGTTAAGCCACCTGGTTTCAAGCGCACTGGCGCAGAATCTTGATATCGCCCAGGCGGCAGCCCGTCTCAGCCAGGCGCGTGCGGGCGTTGGCGCGGCCACGGCGGCGCTGCTGCCCTCTGCCACGGTCAGCGCGGAGGGCGCGCGCGCCAGACAGTCGCTGGAAACCCCGATCGGTCAGCTGCTTAACGCCAGGCCGGATGACTCGCGTTATGGCAGCGCCTGGCAAACCGATCTCAACGCCAGCTGGGAGCTGGATCTGTTTGGCGGCCTGCGCCGGGGCAGAGAAGCGGCGCTGGCAGAGTATCAGGCCGCACAGGCGGCGGTGGTGGCGACCCGGTTGGCAGTTGCCGCGCAAACGGCAGACAGCTATATCACGCTGCGCGGTTTACAGGCACGGCTGGAGATCGCCAGACAACAGGTGGCGGCACAGCGTGAGCTGACCGAAAAAGTCAGGCTGCTTACCGCGCAGGGGCTGGTGGAAACTCGTCAGCTGCAACAGAGCGAAGGCGCGCTGGCACAGGTTGAAGCCCGTATTCCTGCCCTGCAACAGGCCATTGATGCCGCGATGAATGCGCTGGACGTGATGCTGGCCACGCCGCCGGGCACCCATCGCACGCTGCTGGCCAAACCTGCTGCCATACCATCGGTGCCGCAAATGACCGCCACCGGCACGCCTGCCGACCTGCTGCGACGCCGACCCGATCTGATCGTGGCCGAGCGCCGTCTCGCGGCGACTAACGCGCGCATCGGCCAGGCGATTGGCGAATACTACCCCACCTTTTCGCTGAGTGCGTTGCTCGGCAGCGCCACGGCAATCTCCGAAGGCCATCTCTTTTCCGGTGCTGCCAGCCAGGCGTCCGGCGTCATCGGCTTACGCTGGCGGCTGTTTGATTTCGGCCGCATCAACGCGCAGATCGCGCAGGCAAAAGGCGAGCAGGCTGAAGCGCTGGCGGCGTATCGACAGGCCGCATTACGGGCCACGGCGGACGTGGAAAATGCGCTCTCCGCGTTGACCAACACTGAAAAACAAACCGCTACGTTGATTGCCGGGGAAACTGCGCTGAGCAGCGCACGCAATGCAACCTTTAGCGCCTGGCAACAGGGTGCTGCCAGCCTGATTGACGTGCTGTATGACGACCAAAATCTGCTGCAGGCGGCCGATGCCCGAGCCCAGGCACAAACGGCCACGGCGCGTGCGGCGGTGGCGACCTTTAATGCACTGGGCGGTGGCTGGCAGCCCGAGAAGGGGGATGTCGCACCGGCTGGCATCGGTGCGCGGGCAAAGCCGTAACCGGCCAACGCGCCTGACAGTTTCGGTGTAAATCAGCCTTGCGGCAGAGAAAGGCCAGAGAGCCGTGGCCGCCATGCGTGGCGTTAAATCCTGCTGCTGTTCCCTGCCGCGCCGGCGTTTTTATTCCGGCGTCCCGCTTTACTGACGCGTAAAGCCCTGTGCTACCATGCCGCTTTGCTTCTTATTTTGCTGAGCATGATGTGGACAGTTCAAAACGTAAAAATGACCCGGAAGGGCTAAAAAAGCGCATTATCGCCGCCGCGCTGGCTAATTTTGCCGAATTTGGCATGCAGGGCGCGCGCATGGAAGAGATCGCTGAAAAAGCGCAGACCACCAAGCGCATGGTGGTGTATCACTTCGCCAGTAAAGAGCAGCTCTATGTTGTGGTGCTGGAGCAGGTCTATCAGGCGATGCGCGAGCATGAAAGCGGACTGGAACTCGCCGGCCTGCCGCCGCGCGAGGCGATGATTCGACTGGTGGAAGCGAGCTTTGATTATCACACTCAGCATCCCGATTTTATGCGGCTGGTCTGCACCGAAAACCTTCTGCGTGGCCGCTATATCTCCCGTTCCGCGCGCATCAAGGCGCTGAACAAAAGCGCGCTGGATGTGCTGGAGGCGGTATTACAGCGTGGCCAGCGCGACGCGGTTTTCCTCCCGTCCATCGATACGGTGGATGTGCACCGGCTGATCAGCAGCATTTGCGTGCATCATGTTGCAAATCGTTACACCTTCAACACCCTCTTCACCCCCAACGACAGCGAGGCGGAAAGCATTCGCCGCAACCGTCAGTTAGCCGTTGATGCCACACTGGGCTACATCTGCCCGCGTTAGTCAGGTGGCATTAACGTAGCGGCAGGTTCCTGGTCTACGCTTACTTCACCATTGCGTAAAGAGACGCAATTCACCGAGCTGACAAAAGGAACGCCGTCTTGAACGAAGAGACACTCTATCCGCTGCGTAATACGCATGCCACCGAACAGGATCCGCAGTTGTGGAACTGGGCGCATAACGCCACCCTCGGCAATCGCCAGCAGCTGCGTCGTCCGCAAAACGAAGCGGAATTGCAGCAGCTGGTCGCGTCTCATCACGGCAAAATCCGCGTTATTGGCAGCCGCATGGCGCCAGGTCGCATGCTGGATATCGCCGCCGGTGGCGATCTGCTGCTCGACCTCAGCGCGTTGAGTGGGCTGATTGCCAGCACCGATGACACCGTGACTTTTGCCGGTGCCACGTTGCTGAGCGACGTCTATGACTGCCTGACGCAGATGGACCGCATGCTTGCCTCGTCGCCGGGCGTAATTTCCGTGCAAACGCTGGCGGGTGCCATGGCCACCGGCACCCACGGTCAGGGATTACAACAAAGCTCGCTGGCCGACGAGGCGATCATGATTCGCCTGCTGATGGCCGACGGCACGCTGCGTGAGTTTACGCCGCAGGACAGTGAATTTGGCGCGGTGCAGGTGTCGATGGGCGCACTCGGCATCGTTACCGCCGTGACGCTGCGCACCCGGCCAGCGCACATCTATACCTGTTTCAAAACCGCCCTCAGCGCCGATACGCTGGAGCAGGATCTGCCGCAGTGGAACCGCGATTTTGCCCTCAGTAAAGCCTGGTGGTTTGTTGATGACAACCAGATGCACGTCTGGAATGCGCGCGAGGCGACGGCGGAAGAGACCCAGGCGTATCAGCAGAACAACCGTGAAGTGGTTAAGCAGAATGAAGGCGAAGGCAACAGCCAGCTGAATCAGACCATCGATCAGACGCTGGAACATATGCACCGTGATACGCAGATTCGCGGCGAAGGCGGCAAACAGTTCCGTACCGTGACCCGCTTCCGCGATTTTTCCGACGTTACCGGCGACATCTATCAGCTGTTCTGCCGTGGGATTGCCGTGCCGCAGATCAACGTCGAGATTGGCGTGCCGCTGGCGAAAACGCCGCAGATCATCAGCAAGATCAAACGCTGGTATGCGGAAAACCAGCCGCACATGCACTACCCCATTATCATTCGCTGCACCGGTGCCTCTTCCGGCTGGCTTAACCCGTCGGCGCAGCAGGAGACCTGCTACTTCGGCTTTGTCGTCTATTACGCCGATGACGGTACGCTGTCTGAAGCGGGGCTGCATTTCCTGACCGAAGTCGAGAAGCTGCTGGCGGCGGAAGGCGGCCGTCCACACTGGGGCAAATATTACAATCAGTCGCTCTATAACTGGAGTGCAATCTATCCGCAGTGGGACGCCTTCCGCGCCCTGCGCAGCCAGTTCGATCCGCAACAGAAATTCAGCAACGACTATCTTGCTAAGCTGTTCGATTAATTTTTTGAGTAAAGGGATGACATGAAAGCCTGGATTACGCTGCTTACCCAGCCGGAATACCTGATTGGGGTGCAGGCACTGCACAAATCACTCCAGCAGAGCCAGAGCGCCTGGCCGCTGGTGGTGATGGTGACCGACAATATTGGTGAAGATGACCGTGCGCGCCTGCAACAGGCGGGCTGCCTGCTGCGTGCCGTGGAACCGCTGGCCCCAAAAACCGAACTGGAACAGCATTACGCCTCGGCACAGTTCAGCGAAGTCTGGACCAAGCTGCGCGCCTGGCAGCTTACCGAGTTTAGTCGGCTGGTGTTTCTCGATGCCGATATGCTGGTGCTGAAAAACATGGATGAGCTGTTTGATCAGCCGCTGGCACCCGGCGAGATTGCCGCCTGCCACGCCTGCCGCTGTAACCCAAATAAGGTGGCGAGTTATCCCGCCAGCTGGCAGCCAGAAAACTGCTTTTACACCTGGCAGGATCGCGGCCTGCCCGCTCCGGCGTCGCTGGATAACTACCTTAACGGCGGCTTCCTGGTGCTGACGCCAGACGACGCGCAGTTTGCGGCGCTGGCCAACAGCATTGCGGCAATCGACGATCTTTCCGCTTACGCCTTCTCTGAACAGGATTTGCTGAATGAGGTGTTCGCCGGGCGCTGGCAGCCGCTTTCGTGGGTTTATAACGCCTTAAAAACCTTGCCTTATCAGCATGCCGCCAGCTGTAAAGTCGACGAGATTAAAAACCTGCACTATATCCAGGCGAAGCCCTGGCACCGCGATCTGAACCAGCCAGAAAGCGAGCGCGATAAATATTACGCGCTCGATAAACTCTGGTGGCAGACGATGGCCGACTAACGCTTACGGCGCAGGATCAGACGTTGATCCAGCGCCGTTCTTTCGCTGATACCGCAATCGCTTCCAGCACCTTTGAAACCTGCAACCCTTCGGCAAAATCGGGCCACATCGGATCGTCCGCGGCCACGCCGTTGATCAAATCACGGATCTCCACGGTTTTCTGATCGTTAAAGCCGATGCCGTGACCCGCTGAAACGCAGAAATTAGCATAATCCGGGTGCGCCGGGCCGGTAAGAATAGTTTTAAAGCCCTGCCGTCCCGCCTCGTCATCATGCAGATAAAGCGCCAGCTCCGCCATTCTCTCCTGCGTGTAACGCAGCGTGCCTTTGGTGCCGGTTACCACGTAGGTCAAACCCATTTTGCTGCCGCAGGCGATACGCGACGTTTCGATGACGCCGTGCGCACCGTTGCTGAAACGCAGCAGCGCGCTGGCCTGATCTTCATTTTCCACCGGCAACAGGCGATCCAGCGCCTGCGGATCGGGCCGCTCGGTGATCACCGTCTGCATGTCGCCGCTGACCTCAGTAATGCCGCCCACCAGATAGTGCGCCATATTGACGATATGGGCAGCCAGATCGCCCAGCGCGCCCAGCCCGGCCAGCGCCTGCTGGCAATGCCAGTCGCGTGGCGTGGCTGGATTAGCCAGATAATCCTCATTGTGCGTGCCGTAAAAATGCACCACCTTGCCAATCTCACCGCGGGCGATAATCTCTTTCGCCAGCTGGCTGGTGGGGTTTTTCATGTAGTTAAAGCCCACCAGCGTTTTCACGCCTGCCTGCTGCGCGGCACGGGTCATCGCTTCAGCATCGGCGACGCTCAGGGCTAACGGCTTCTCTGAATAGACGTGCTTGCCGTGACGAATCGCCTCCAGCGCCATCTCTTTATGCAAAAAGTTAGGCGCGCAGATATCGACCACATCGATCTGCGGATCGCTGACCAGCTCGCGCCAGTCGCCGGTGGCACGGGTAAAACCAAACGCCTGGGCTTTCTCCTGCGCCAGCTGCGGATTCACCTCCGCCAGCATTTCACGCACGATTTCGCCCTTTAGCGCAAAAACCGTTGCCGCCTGTGCGTAGGCGATCGCGTGACAGCGACCGATGTAGCCACTGCCAATCATGCCGATGCGGACCTTTTTCATGCTGCGCTCCTGATAAATGAGTAATCAGATGAAATATATATTTCATTTATCGCAGCGACAATGACAAAATGAAATAATTGTGATCACCGTGCGGTCACGCATCACGCCTGCCGCTACAGCAGATCTTCCCATGACAGGATCAGCGCGGCGGGCAGCGGATCGGCACGCAGCGCCGGAGCGGGTTGCCAGCTATCCCAGTGGCGAAAGGCGGAGAAATCGAGTCCGGTCAGGCTCTCCAGACCGGCAACGGTAATACGGAACTCATCGACATCCGGCGCGCTCTCTGCCGGCGTGCGCGCCAGCAAGCGCCGCGGCTCATCCATTAATGCCGCCTGCGAGGCGATCAGCGCGGTCGCCTGCGGGTCTCCGTCCGGGCCGATGCGTAGCACAACTTTCCAGAACAGCAGCGGCACGCTCACCTCGCCGTAGGGTCGCGCGTCGCCGTTAAGCACCGGGCCGGTCAGCACGGTAATGCGGTTTTTAGATTTCAATACGCCGAATTCCAGAATATAACGTTCAATCCCCTGCCAGTATTTCAGGCTCTGATTGAAGCGGAAATGCTGCGGCGAACAGTTGGTAAAGTGAAAGGTGTCACGGTTAGCGCGCATCGCCTCTTCTGCCGTGCCCCAGGTGGGATCGCTACGGCGCGTCAGATGGCCGCGGTCGAACCAGCGGCTGAATTCACGGTAAAACGCCTGGCCTGTCTGATAGCGGCTGTCGAGGCGGCTCTCCTCCACCCAGCTGTCCGCCTCGGCAAGCAGCGACGGCTGACCGCTGGCGCGATCGATTGCCACATAACGCGCGCCGTCGATGTTGGTGGCGGTGAAGAACGCCAGGCGACGGCTGGCATGCATCACCAGCGAAAAGTGTTCATAGTTAAGAATGGCATCGCTGCCGCTGCGGCCATCCAGCAAGGGCGCCACCTCTGCCGCCCGCGGTGCCACAATATCCTTCAATGTCACCGTCTGCTCGCCAAGAAAAGCGAGCTGATAGCCGTCGCGGTTGGCGTAATAGCTGTCCGGCGCGCCGACCAACGGCTGCGCATGCAGATCGCCACGCAGGGCGTTTTGTAACTGCGGCTGCATCGGTGACGGCAACTGCGGCAGCATTTCACTGAGCCAGGCGATCAGCGCGCTGGCGGCGAGGCCTTCATTAATGCGCTGGCCCTGTGCATCGGGTACGCTGCCGTGATGCACGCCGACCAGCTGCCAGCGATCGTTAAATACCGGCGCACCGGACGAACCGGCTTCGGTGTCAGAGGCGTAATGCAGCCAGGGTTTCGGATTAGCAAGCAGCACATTATTGCGCAGCACCACCTGCTGCGCCCGGCCACCGGGATGCTGAATGATATTGAGGTAGCCGCCCGGCTCCGCCATGCCCGCCACCAGCGGAATTGCCAGCGGCAGATCGCCGCGACCGCCGTCACGAAAAGCACCCAGCGCCACCACCGTACAATCCAGCGCCGCAAGCGGGCTGGTCAACCAGAAGCGTTCGGCGTCAATCTCGCACAGCGTTCCCGGCCGCACCACGCCCTGCTCATCCAGCCAGAAGCCAAAGGTCAGCGTAATCTTACCCGGCGCCGGGCGCTCCGGCAGCACATGATGATTAGTGACAAACAGCCCGCCGGGAATGAGAAAGCCGGTGCCCTTTGGCACGCCATCTTCGCGGATCATCGCCACCGCCCGGGCGCGGGCCACGCCCTGAGTCATAAAGGCGGTGGGCAACAGGTCGTTTTGCCCGCCGGTAATCACCGTTCGCGGTTGCGGCATGGCCTGCGCCACGCGGTGTTGAATCATAGCCTGCAGTTGCTGGTTCATGGTTTCTCTCCGGCGCGGTCAAAGGGCGCTTTCTAACCATAGTCGCTAAAGATGACGCTGGCATGGCAAGGGTAAAAAGCGCAGATTGCCGTTTTATTCAGCAATCAGTAAAATTTATGAAATCAGCCTTTGACAAGGCGTAACCTGCCCGATAATATGCGCCCCGTTCACACGATTCCTCTGTAGTTCAGTCGGTAGAACGGCGGACTGTTAATCCGTATGTCACTGGTTCGAGTCCAGTCAGAGGAGCCAAATTTAGAGAAGCCCGCTCAGGGAAACCCGAGCGGGCTTTTTGTATTGGTCGATCGCGGCTGGCATCGGGCCGGGTAATCTGCCAGGTTATGCCTTTCTGCTGACAATAACGGAGGGAGAAGGATGCGTATTCTGGTGGTCGGTGCTGGTGCAACCGGCGGATATTTTGGTGCCCGACTGGCGCAGGCCGGGCTGGATGTGACTTTTCTGGTACGGGCGCAGCGCGCGCAACAGCTGAAGCGCGATGGCCTGCAGATCATCAGCCCGCACGGCGATCTGACTCTCAAACCGCAGCTGCTGCAGGCACATGAACTCAGCCAGCCGTTCGATCTGATTATTCTCTCGGTGAAAAGCTTCGCGCTGAACCAGGCAATGGACGATATTGCCCCGGCGGTCGGCGAGCAGACGATGATTATGCCGATTCTCAACGGCATGCAGCATATTGCCACCCTGCGCCAGCGCTTTGGTGAGGCGCGCATTGTGGGCGGCCTGTGCAAAATCATCGCCACGCTGAATGACCAGCAGCAGATTGTGCAGATGACGCCGCTGCATCAGCTGATCTACGGTGAATTCTCCGGCGAGATGACGCCCCGCATTGAGCAGCTTGATCGGCTGCTGCGTCAGGCGAATATCGAGGCACAGCTCAGTGATAATGTGCAGCGCGATCTGTGTGAGAAATGGCTGTTTCTGGCCAGCCTGGGCGCGGTATGTTGCCTGATGCGCGGCGATACCGCGCAGGTCATGGCCGCGCCGCAGGGCGAGCAGCTGATCGGCGCGCTGTTTGCCGAGGTGCTGGCGACGCTGGTCGCTTCCGGCTATGAGGATCGCCCCGCCGTCACCGCGCGCCTGCTGGAAAGCCTGTGTCAGACTGAGAAACCGATGACCTCATCGATGTATCGCGATCTGATGCAGGGCAACGCCATCGAGGCGCAGCAAATTATTGGCGATCTGGTCGAGCGCGCGCAGCGACACAGCGTGCCAACGCCGCTGCTCAGCGCGACATGGACGCAGCTTAACGTCTGGCAACAGCAACGACAGGCATAACGCCACCGCAGATTATTCAGGAGAAGGTCATGGCATCCCGCTCGGTGACGCTCGACGACGTGGCCCGTGCGGCTGGCGTTTCATATCAGACCGTGTCGCGCGTCCTAAACCGCTCGCAGCAGGTGGCACCTGACACCCGACAGCGGGTGGAAGCGGCAATGCGCCAGCTCAACTACGTGCCCAACCGCGTTGCTCAACAGCTGGCGGGCAAAACCCGGCGCACCATCGGTCTGGCGACCAGCGATCTGGTGCTGCAGGCACCGGCGCAGATCGCGTCGGCCATTCAACATGAAGCCTCGGCGCAGGGTTATCAGCTGGTGATCGCCATGGCCGATGCGCCCGGTGTTGACGCGGCGCGCGCAGCGGTCAACGAACTGCTGGCTCAGCGGGTAGATGGCCTGCTGCTCAACCTGCCGCTGCACACCGCCGACGCCTGTGAGCTGAGCGAACTGCTGGCGACGCTGCCTGCATTGTTTATGGACGTGGCAGCGGATGCGCCGGTGGCCCAGTGCGTCTGTTCGGCAGAATGGGGCGCGCGTCTGGGTGCTGAACATCTGCTGGCGCTCGGTCATCGGCGCATCGCCCTGCTCAACGGCCCCGCCTCTTCTGTTGCGGCAAAACAGCGCTTTGACGTCTGGCAACAGGTGCTGGCGGAACATCAGCTGCAACCGCACAGCGTGCTGGAAGGCGACTGGAGCGCGCGCGCCGGTTATCAGGCGATGCTAACGCTGCTGCCGGATAACCTGCCCGATGCGCTGCTGACCGCTAACGATCAGATGGCACTCGGCGCCCTGCGCGCGTTACATCAACACGGCGTGCGGGTTCCGGCGGATGTGTCGGTGGTGGGCTACGACGATACGGCGGAAAGCGCCTGGTATCAGCCGCCGTTGACCACCGTACGTCAGGATTTACGGCAGCTTGGCAAACAGAGTGTGTTGCAACTGGTCGCGAATATCGAACAACGCAGCTGGCAGGCGCCGCCGCTGACCACGGAACTGGTGATTCGCGAGACCACCGCCAGAGCGGATATCGCTGATGAAGAGAAGGAGATTGCCGATGAGCTGGCGAGGCTGGCGCAGAGGCTGCGGGCGCGGAAGCCGCGCCACGAATAGCATTCCCTCATCCTGCAATGAGGATGAGGGAGGGTCGATTACTGCGGTTTCGGCTCGCCCATCGCCTTCAGGCGCTTGGAGAGATCACGACGCTCTTTCGACAAATCGGCGTTTCTGATGATGTAATCGTCAACGCGATCTTCGTAATCCACACGCATGCTGGCGATGATTTCCTGAATCGCCTCAACGCTCATGCCAGGTTTGATATATTCGCTCAGGTTATCCAGCAGCAGCACGCGTTTCTGGTTGTCACGAATCTTCTTCTCGTTATCGTGAATTTCGCGCTGCAGCTTGTTCTTGCGGCGGAACATACGTACAAACTCCAGCACGTCCTGAAATGATTGCTTAGCATTTTCCATGATGACACCTTTGATTGGGCCTGCATGAGCAGGCGTAACAAGTTCAGCCTTCAGCTTAGCGGCTCGCCGACACCGATGGCAATTTTCACATTTAAATTCGGACTGGTGCTTATATTAGCGCGAAAATACCTTTCCACACAGTATGTTGTTATTTGCGCAGCGCCAGCCGAATCAGATCGCTTAACCTTTCCAGCTGCTTAGCCAGTTCCAGACTCAGCCAGGCGTAGCCGTGAATCGGCGTTTCCACACCCTCACCAATTTTAGCGGCGTTAATCAGCGTACGCAGTTCGCTGGCGATTTCAGCCAGCTCGTGGCTGTTGCTCGCCACTTTCTCCGGATCGCCGCTGATCAGTACCTCAGCCAGATTGCGCAGCGTTGCCTCGCTCATCTGTTGGGCGCGCCGCAGCGCCGGGGCGTTTAGCAGGATCAGATGGCTTTCGCGCGATGCCCACCAGGCGTTGATTTGCAGCTCAAGCGTACAGACGATGTTGCGGTTCACCGTCTGAATCGCATCCATTACCGAGCGCGGAATACGCGTCTCTTTGCTGGCTGGCTCCAGCAGCGCACGCAGCTTCACCACGTCGGCCAGTACCCGCTGTAGCGGTTTATTGAGCCGCGGCTGCTGCACCACGTTGGGAGAAAAACCGGCGTGATAGATTTTTGCCGTTGAGGTGAGCGTTTCTGCCAGGCGGATGCGCCACTGAATGTAGGCTTTCTGCGGCCAGATGCTGGTAAAAAACAGCGCCAGCAGCGAGCCGAGGATCACATCGCCGCCGCGCCACAGTGCGGTAACCATATCGCCAGCCGGTGAACCCACCACTACACCAAGCGTAATGCCGATCAGCAGCGCCATATAAGGCTGTTTACCCAGCGCCAGATAGCCGCTGACAAACATCACTACCGCGCACCAAACGAGCATCCACGGCAGCGAAATCAGCTCCAGTTTCAACGCCACCAGCCCGGAGAGTGAACCGGCGAGGGTACCGCCAATGCGCTGAATCGCGCGCGGGAACACATTTCCCCATGAGGAAACCGGCCCCATCACCACCACCAGCGTGATCAGCGGCCAGGTGCCTTCCGGAATATCGGTCAGGCGCACCAGCAGAAAAGAGAGAATGAAGGCGATGGCGATGCGCACCCCGTGAACGATGCGGTAATGTCGGTAAAGGCGGAATTCAAAGGCCGATATCGGCTTATCGGGACGCAAAGCAGGCTCCATAATAGCGAACAATTTGCGCGCTATCTTACGCCTGAGCGCCGGGATTAGCGCGGCTTTATGGTGATATTTCTCTATATTTTACAACGCGGTAACGCGCGGCAACATCAACGTTACAACCTTGTGCTGCCGCGCGCCAGCGTTACAGCTTGAGCTTCAGATAATCTTCGATACGCGTCACAATACCGCCCTGGTTAACCGCGTTCAGCGTGACCAGCGGATAGGTGGCCAACGTTTTGCCTTTATCCAGCACTTTGATGATGCCGATCGGCTCATTCGCCTTCAGCGGCGCTTCCAGCAGCGGGCGATCGATCACGTAGGTGGCCTTGACGTCTTTGACTTCGCTGCGCGGCACCGAAAGATAATAGTCCTGCTGCGTGCCCACCGCGACCTGATGCGGATTGCCGTACCAGACCTGCTCATCGCCGATCTTTTTCCCGGCATGGAACAGCTGCACGGTATCAAAGGTGTTCTGTCCCCAGGTCAGCAGTTTGCGCGCCTGCTCTTCGCGGCCTTTGCTGCTTTTACCGCCCATGATCACTGCGATCAGGCGATGCTGGCCTTCGACGCTGGAGGCGATGATATTAAAGCCCGCCGAGGCAGTATGACCGGTTTTCAGGCCGTCAACGTGCAGGGTTTTATCCCACAGCAGGCCGTTGCGGTTCTGCTGGGTGATGCCGTTCCAGGTCAGCGATTTCTCACTGTACATCTGATAAAAATCGGGCTCACCAGCGATAATAGCGCGCGACAGTTTTGCCAAATCGCGGGCGGTGGAGAACTGACCCGGCGCGTCCAGCCCGTGCACGGTTTCAAAATGGGTGTTTGCCAGGCCTAGCTTGCTGACGTACTGGTTCATCAGCGTAACGAAATTGGCCTGGCTGCCCGCCACGTAATCGGCCAGCGCCACACAGGCATCGTTGCCGGAATCGATAATGACGCCGCGGCTCAGATCGCGCACGCTGACCTTCTCGTTGGGCTTGAGAAACATCAGTGACGAGCCTTTGAACTCCGGATTACCGGCAGCCCACGCGTCTTTGCCGACGGTCACCACGTCATCACGCGTGATACGTTTCTGATCGATTGCCCGATCCACCACATAGCCGGTCATCAGTTTGGTCAGGCTGGCCGGATTGCGCCGCTCATCAGGATTGCCCGCAGTGAGGATCTGCCCGGTGGTGGCATCCATCAATACCCAGGAAGCGGCATCGATCGCCGGTGGCGTCAGGGGGAAAGGCATCGTATCGTCATCGGCATATGCCGAAGAAATCAGAGCCACAACAACGGATAACGAAACACTCAGACGCCTTTTCAACACAACTTCCTCATCTAAAAAATAAATCTCCGGCGCACTTTGTACGGCAAAGCGCGGCGTTTTGTTGCGGGCAATTGCAAGAAAATATGAATGATGACGCTGGCGCTAAATTTTGCGCCGCTGCGCCCGCCGTGAGGCGGTTTTTCAGGCCGGGCGATGAACTTAATCGCTGGTTTTATCAGCAATCGTGAGGAAATAAAGGAGATTCATTTCCGGGTGTACACAATGATAATTATTATCATTATCATGCGCATTCGCTTCTAATTGTTTCCAGGTACAGGAAAACCTCCGGTGAATGTAACTAAACATGACAAAAAATGCCCTGCCGCCCTGCTGTTAACCGTGCTGGTCAGCACCAGCACGCTGGCCGCTGACGACACAGAACGCCTTGCCGCCGACGAGGCGATGATCGTGACCGCCGAGCAGGAATTGAAGCAGCAGCCTGGCGCCTCGGTGATCACCGCGGAAGAGATCAAAAAGAGCCCGCCGGTAAACGATCTCTCCGATATCATTCGCAAAATGCCCGGCGTCAACCTCACCGGTAACAGCGCCAGCGGCAGCCGCGGCAACAATCGCCAGATCGATATTCGCGGCATGGGACCGGAAAATACCCTGATTCTGATCGATGGCGTGCCGGTCACCTCGCGCAACGCCGTTCGCTACAGCTGGCGCGGCGAGCGTGATACGCGCGGCGACAGCAACTGGGTACCGGCAGAAATGGTGGAGCGCATCGACGTGCTGCGCGGCCCCGCTGCGGCGCGCTATGGCTCCGGTGCCGCCGGCGGCGTGGTCAATATCATTACCAAACGCCCTACCCGTGACTGGCACGGCTCGCTGTCGCTGTTTACCAACCAGCCGGAAGATGATGCCGAAGGCGACACCCGCCGCGCCAACTTCAATCTCAGCGGCCCGCTGGCCGGCGACGCGCTGACCATGCGCCTTTACGGCAACATCAACAGAACCGATGCCGACGCCTGGGACATCAACAATCAGCAAAACGGCTCTTACGCCGCCGGTCGCGAAGGCGTGCGCAATAAAGATATCAATGCGCTGCTATCGTGGAAAATCACGCCGCTGCAGGTGGTGGATTTTAGCTATGGCTACAGCCGCCAGGGCAATATTTACGCCGGTGATACGCAGTACAGCAACGCCAACGCCAGCCCGAATGGCCTGGTAGAATCACTGTATGGCCATGAGACCAATCGTCTTTATCGTCAGAGCTACGGAGTTGCGCATAACGGCATTTGGGATTGGGGACAGTCAACGCTCAGTTTCAACTATGAAAAAACCAATAATACCCGCCTGACCGAAGGCTCGACCGGCCGCGTTGAGGGCATGATCAACGACAACAGCTTCAACACCAGCCGTCTGGAGAGCTATCGCGTCAATGGCGAAGTTAACGTGCCGTTTGAGCTGTGGGTCGACCATACGCTGACGCTGGGCGCAGAATGGAACCGCGATCGGCTGAACGATCCCGCTTCAATGTCAGCTACTGATGCGGCGGGCGTAACCATCGGCGGGACGTCCGGCGATCCTGCCGGGCGCAGCAGCGAAAACAGCGCCGACCTCAGCGGCATCTATCTGGAAAATAATATTGCCGCCACCTCCTCTACCGAACTGATTCCCGGTCTGCGTTTCGACTATCACGATAGCTTTGGCGGTAACTGGAGTCCGAGCCTGAACCTCTCCCAGAGCCTCGGCGATAACTTCACCCTGAAAGCGGGCATCGCGCGCGCCTTTAAGGCACCGAACCTTTATCAGTCCACCAAAGGCTATCTGCTGGCCACGCGCGGCAACGGCTGTCCGTTAACCCTGACCAGCGGCAGCTGTTATCTGCTGGGCAATGATGATCTGGATCCGGAGATCAGCATCAACAAAGAGTTTGGCCTTGAGTTTGCGCATGATGGCTGGATCGCGGGCGTCACCTGGTTCCGCAACGATTATAAAAACAAAATCGTCTCCGGCACCGATCGGGTGGGCAGAGCCTCCAACGGCTACAACATTTTGCGCTGGGAGAATGGCGGCAAGGCGGTAGTGGAAGGACTGGAAGGCAATCTGAGCGTGCCGGTTATTCGCGACACGCTGGAATGGCGCACTAATGCCACCTGGATGATTACCTCCGAGAGCAAGCAAACCGGCAATCCGCTGTCGATCATCCCGGAATACACCATCAATACGCAGCTCGACTGGCAGGTAACCGACAAGTTCTCCACCAATGTGAACTGGACGATGTATGGCCGTCAGAAGCCGCGCGAGTATGCCGAGATTCGTACCGAAGCGGGCACGCTCTCCAACCGCGAAGTGGCTGCCTATTCGGTGGTTGGTCTGAACCTTAATTACGATCTCACCAAAAATCTGCGTGCCACCACGGGTATCAATAACCTGCTGGATAAGCGCGTCTATCGCGAGAACGAAGGCGCCTCGACCTACAACGAACCGGGACGTGCCTGGTACGCAGGCGTCACCCTGTCGTTTTGATACGCTACCCCCTAACAGCCCGGCACCCGCCGGGTTTTTTTATGATTTTTTACATAATCGCCCAGTGGCGATGCCACAAGGCGCGGCGGCCAGCAAGCAAAACGGCAGCGAGGGTGGCTGGCGGGCAAGCTCTTGCCGGGCGGATATAATCACTGTTCCCATGATTACCGTCTGGAGTTGCAGTCGTCATGAAACAGGATGATATTTCACTTTCGGATGTCACCCGTTTGGTTTTGGGCAGCCATCCTCCGCTATTTTTACTTGAAGTGATGATCCGCGCGTTGCTCTGTTTTGTCATTATCATCGTCGCACTGCGCCTGCTGGGTCGCCGCGTCGCCTCGCAATATACGCTGATTGAACTCTCTGCGGTGATTACCCTCGCGGGCACCATGGGCGTGCCATTGCTGGACGATAAGCGCGGCCTGTTGCCACCGCTGCTGATCGTAATCGGCCTGCTGGCGATGCAGCATCTGATGGGCCATATCAGCCTGCGCTTTCGTTCTGTGGATCGGCTGCTGGTTGGGCCGGAACGCATCGCGCTGGAGGATGGCCGCCTACAGCTTGATACGCTGCGCGGTGCCGTGCTCTCGCGCGAAAAAATGTTCTCTTTGCTGCGTTGTCGTGGCGTGCAGCAGCCTGGTCAGCTCAGCCGCGTCTATCTTGAGCCTTCTGGCGCGCTGACGTTGATCTGGAGCGACACACCGCAGCCGGGCCTGCCGATTGTGCCGCACAATGATAAAGCCTTGCTGGCCGCCATGCAGGATGACGGGCATCTGGCCTGTGCATCCTGTGGTCATGTAATTGAACAGCAACCGGCTCCAAACTGCGCCTGCATCCGCTGCCATGCGCAACACTGGCTGCCAGCCTGCGTCTCGGTGGAGGATTAATCATGGAGAGGCTGAACAGATGGTTGATGGGCGAAGCGCCGTGGAGCTTTGCCGCTGAAGTCATGCTGCGCTTTGTGGTCATCTATCTGGTGCTGCTGCTGGTTTTGCGTCTGATGGGCCGCCGCTTTGCCGGACAGCTGAGCATCATCGATTTGGCGATCATGGTGATGCCCGGCGCGGCAATTGGTGCGCCGCTGCAGACGCCGGATAAAGGCATTCTGACCACCCTGCTGTTGCTGATCACGCTGCTGGGCTGTTTCCGCCTGCTGTCGCTGTGCTCATTTTATTATCGCCGGGTAGAGACCCTGACCCAGGGCGATGCCACGCCGCTGGTTATGGACGGACGGCTGGCGCTGGAGCACTTGCAGCACGCCGAACTATCACGCGATCGGGCGTTTTCCGAACTGCGCGCAATGGGGGTTCAGCACCTCGGCGAAGTGCGCCGTGCCTGGCTGGAACCCTCTGGCCGGGTGAGCCTGTTGCTGTATCGGCAACCCCGCGCGGGATTATGGCTGCTGCCGGAACAGAGCAAAACGTTTACCCAACGTATCGCGGTGGACCACTGCTTTGCCTGCGGACACTGCGGCCATGTGGTCAATGCGCAATGCCCGCCAGATGAAGGATGTGAACACTGTGGCAGGCAACAATGGCAGCCTGCGGTAAAACGGCTCGGCATCGACAAGGTTTATGGTGCGCATCAAGAAGATCACCGCAGGGAAGCAGGCTGAAGGATGTGGTTTGATTATTGGGGTGCTGGCAGAAGGCTGCAGGCAAGAAATAATGGTTCGCCCCGGCTGGATAAGGCCTCAGGTGAGGTGTCGAAAAAAAACGCGGCCAGAATGCGCGGCGGGTTCCGCCAATGTTCCGTTTGATAACAAGGATGCCGATTCCTGGGTATAATAAGCGCTTATTACCTCAATCCAGCCCTCTGAACCGGATACCATTTTGTCAAAAACAGCCCAACAACCTACCTTCCTTTTCCACGATTATGAGACCTTCGGCAAGAGCCCATCGCTGGATCGGCCGGCGCAGTTTGCCGGTATCCGTACCGATATGGATTTCAATATCATCGGTGAGCCGGAGGTGTTTTATTGCCAGCCCGCGGATGATTATCTGCCGCAGCCAGAGGCGGTGATGATCACCGGCATTACGCCGCAGCTGGCGACGGCGCGCGGCATCAGTGAAGTGGAGTTTGCGGCGCGGATTCATGCGCTGTTTACGGTGCCGGGCACCTGCGTGGTGGGCTACAACAACGTGCGTTTTGATGATGAAGTGACGCGCAATATTTTTTATCGCAACTTCTACGATCCTTACGCCTGGAGCTGGCAAAACGGTAATTCGCGCTGGGATCTGCTCGACGTCATGCGCGCATGCTATGCGCTGCGCCCCGATGGCATCAACTGGCCGGAAAATGAAGAAGGCTTTCCCAGCTTCCGCCTTGAGCTGCTGACCAAAGCCAACGGCGTGGCGCATGAAAATGCGCACGATGCGATGTCTGATGTGTACGCCACTATCGCTATGGCGAAGCTGGTTAAAGAGAAACAGCCAAAACTTTTCGACTTCCTGTTCAGCCATCGCAACAAGCAGAAGCTCAATACGCTGATCGATATTCCGCAGATGAAACCGCTGCTGCATATTTCCGGCATGTTTGGCGCCTGGCGCGGCAACACCAGCTGGATCGCCCCGCTGGCCTGGCACCCGGAAAATCGTAACGCGCTGATTGTTTGCGATCTGGCTGGCGATATTACGCCCTTGCTGACGCTGGATGCCGATGCCCTGCGCGAGCGGCTTTATACCCGCGCCGATGCGCTGAACGGTGAAGCGGCGGTGCCGATCAAGCTGGTGCACATCAATAAATGCCCGGTGCTGGCGCCCGCCAATACGCTGCGGCCGGAAGATGCGCAACGGTTAGGCATCGATCGCCAGCACTGCCTGAATAATCTGGCAACGCTGCGCCAGCAAAGCGACATCCGTGAAAAAGTGGTGGCGCTGTTTGCTGAAGCTGAACCGTTTACCCCCTCCGAGGATGTGGACGCGCAGATCTATAACGGCTTTTTCAGTGATGCCGATAAAGCCGCCATGACCATTTTGCAGCAGACCGAGGCGAAGAATCTGCCCGCGCTGGATCTGACCTTCAACGATGTGCGCATTGAGAAATTGCTGTTTCGCTACCGGGCGCGCAACTTTCCCGGCACGCTGGATGATGCCGAACAGCAGCGCTGGTTGCAGCATCGTCGGGAAGTGTTGAATCCGGAGCGAGTGCAGAGTTTCCTGCTGGAGCTTGAGTCGCTGGCCAGCCTGCATGAGGCGGACAGCGATAAGATAGCGCAGCTGAAAGCGCTCTATGAGTACGCGCGCGAACTGGTTTCATAACGACTAATCCCCTCGACAGAGGGGATTTTTTTGCCTTATACCATCGCCCAGACCAGCCAGGTCAGGGCAAAACCACAAACGCCCATCACCGTGGTGAGCACCGTCCAGGTGCGCAGGCCATCGGCGACCGACAGGCCAAGATAGCGCGTGACCACCCAAAATCCGGCGTCATTAACGTGCGATAATCCGAGGCCGCCGAAGCAGGCCGCCAGCGTAATCAACACCCGTTGCATCTCACTGACGCCGGTTAGCGCCTGCGCCAGCAGACCGCTGGTGGTGAGAATGGCGACCGTGGCCGATCCCTGGGAGGCGCGCAGCGCCAGCGACAGGATAAACGCCGCGGGCATCAGGGGCAGATGCAGCGCCTCCAGCGTCAGGGCCAGCGCTTTACCGACGCCCGACTCCACCAGCACTTTGCCAAAAGCGCCGCCCGCGCCTGCCACCAGAATCACGCTGGCCGAACCAGGAATAGCGTGGGCAGTAAGCTGCTCCAGCTTGTCTTTGCTCCAGCCGCGGCGCAGCCCCAACAGCCAGGCGGCCAGCGCCAGCGCAATCAGCAGCGCAATGGGCGGTGTGCCGATCACCGTCATCACTTTGCGCAGCATGCTGGCTTCATCCAGCAGCGTGTGCGACAGCGTGCCCAGTACGATCAATACAATCGGCACCACGATCAGTCCGCTAATGGTCAGCGCACCCGGCGGTGCAGGCTCATGTTTTTTCGGCGCGCCTTCGGGCTTCGCCATCTGCAATTGCTCAAGAACCTCAACGCTAAGCTGGAAATGGCGGCGGTTCATCAGCTTCGCCACGTAATAACCAACAATACCCACCGGAATCGAAATCACGATGCCAAGCATCATCAGCCAGCCCATATCGGTATGCAGAATACCGGCTGCCGCTGCTGCGCCCGGATGGGTTGGCAAGGCGACATGCACCGTTAACATTACGCCCGCCATCGGCAAACCAAACTTCAGCGGCGAGACGCGCGCCACCTTGGTAAAGCCATAAATCAGCGGAATCACGATGATAAAGCCGACCTCGAAAAACACCGGAATACCGAGGATAAACGCCGCCATGGTCAACGCCGCTACCGTGCGCTTGATACCCAGCGATTTGCTGAAGCGCTGCGCCAGCGACTCAGCGCCGCCGGAGGCTTCGATCACCGCGCCGAGCATGGCGCCCAGCACGATGATAATAGTGATATGTCCGAGCAATCCGCCCATGCCGCTGGTGATCGTTTCCATGATTTTTTCAGCGGGAATGCCGGTGGCGATCGCCACAAACAGGCTCACTATCAGCAAGGCAACAAAAGGATGAACTTTGGCTTTAATAACCAGCAGCAGCAAAATGACAATGCTGGCGGTCGCAATGGCTAACAGCAACGCGGTCGACATGGTAAACCTCAGGAAAAGTTTTGTTATCAGCAGACAGGAACGGGGCAGCAGTTGCCTGCCGCCCTGGCGTTAACGGCGCGTTGCCCACGGCTGAAACCAGCCCAGGCCGTCCAGCGTGTTGCCGCGGGGAACGTATTCACAGCCGATCCAGCCGCGGTATCCCACCTCATCGAGCAACGCAAACAGCCACGGATAGTTAATCTCGCCGCTGTCCGGTTCATGCCGATCGGGCGCAGAAGCGATCTGCACGTGGCGATAGCAGCCAGCAAAGTGGCGAATCAGGTGGCTGAGGTTGCCGTCAACCAGCTGCGCGTGAAACAGATCCAACTGGGTATAGACGCCAGGTCGGTCGATGCGCTTTACCATCTCCAGCGTCTGATACTGGCTGGCATAGAGATAGTTGGGTTTGGTCAGCGGGTTCAGCGCCTCAATCAGCAGATCGATGTTGTACGGTGCAAAGCGCTCGGCGGCGTAGCGCATATTGCTGATGAACGTCTGGCAAAAGGCTTCACGATCGGCACCCTCGGGCAGCGTGGCCGCCATGATGTGCACCTGCGGGCAATGGAGTGCACGCGCATATTCCAGCGCGCGATCGATATCCGCTCGCGCCTCCGCTTCGCGTCCCGGAATGGCAGATACGCCCCACTCGCCCGCCGCGACGTTGCCTGGTGCGGTATTAAACAGCACCAGCTGCAGCTGATTCTCGCTCAGCAACTGCTTCAGCTGCGCCGCCGGATAATCATAGGGAAACAGAAATTCCACCGCCTCGAAGCCCGCAGCAGCAGCCGCAGCAAAGCGTTCGATAAAAGGCAGTTCGGTGAACTGTGTCGACAGGTTAGCCGCAAACTTTGGCATGATTAGCTCCTTAATTCCGCGACTTCGCCGTCGGTGAGATAACGCACAGGCCGATCGCCAAGGGTGAAGATCAGGCGCGCCGTCTCCTCCAGCTCCTCGGTATTATCTGCCGCCTCGCGTAACGAACCGCCGACCACCACCGAGCCGTGATTCGCCAGCAGGAAACCCCGATAGCGCGGCGCCAGCACGGCGAGATCTTCCGCCAGCCGCACGTCACCTGGCCGATAATAGGGCACCACCGGCACGTCACCGACGCGCATCACCACATAGGGCGTGAAAGGCCGAATGCAGTTGTTGGTATCGAGATCCTGCAGGCAAGAGAGCGCGGTAAGGTAATGGCTGTGCAGATGTACCACCGCTTTGCAGGCAGGATTATTCAGATAGAGCGCGCGATGAAAGGCGATCTCTTTCGATGGCTTATCGCCCGCCAGCCACTCGCCCTGCAGCGTCACGATAGACAGGTTTTCTGCCTGCAGCTCGCCGAGGCAGGAGCCGGTTGGCGTAGCCAGCAAACGGCCATCCTCCAGTAATACCGAGAGGTTGCCCGCCGAGCCGGTGGCGTAGCCGCGCTGGAACAGCGACGCGCCAAGCTGCACCATCTCCTGTCGTGCCTGTTGTTCAGTCATAGTGGAAACTCCGTTTGTGCCCGCGCAAAGAATTGCTCATCGCCAAAATTGCCCGATTTCAGTGCCAGCGACAGCGGCTGATCGATATCGCGTACCCAAGGCACGCCCGGCGAAATGGTGGGGCCAATATGAAAGCCGGTCACGCCAAGACTTTGCGCCACCACGCCGGAGGTTTCGCCACCGGCGACAATAAAGCGCTGCCAGCCACGGCTTTTGAGTTCGCGCGCCACGGCGGCAAACAGCTGCTCCACCGCTTCGCTGCTGCGTGCGGCGCCGTAGCGCTGCTGAATGGTTTGTAGCTGCTGCGCGTCGGCGGTGGCGTAGAGCAGTGGCGCCAGCGGCTGATGCGTGTTGGCCTCAACCCAGTCACAAAGCAGTTGAGCATAGCTTTCGACCTGTTGCAGGCACGCTTCCACGTCCACTTCCCGCGCCGGTGCCTGTTGGCGATAGGCACTGACCTGGCGATTGGTCATCTGCGCACAGGAACCGGAGATCACCACTGCCCGATCGCCACGCGGCCTGCCCGCCTGTTCTGCCTGAAGATTCACCGTGCTGTTATTGGCCCACTGCCGCGCCAGGCCAATCGCCAGGCCAGAACCGCCGGTCACCAGCCGCATCTCGCGCAACGCTTCGCCCTGCACCAGCAGATGCTGTTCGTGTAACGCATCCAGCACCACGTAACGAACCTGCTGCTGCGCCAGCGTCGTGAGCTGCTCACGCACCGCCCCGGCGCCGCGATCCAGCGTGGGGGTGCCGATCACCGCCGCCTTGCCGTGCGCCTGCTGTTCCATCAGTCGCGGCAGATAGCTGTCGGTCATCGGCGTGACCGGATGATGGCGCATGCCGGAGTCAGAGAGCAGCTGGTCATTCACAAACAGGTAACCCTGATAGACCGTGCGGCCGTTAACCGGCAACGCCGGAGAGATCACCGTTAGGGTTTCATCCAGCGCCGCCAGCAGCGCATCGGTCACCGGGCCGATATTGCCCGTGGCGGTGCTGTCAAAGGTGGAGCAATACTTAAAGTAAAAGCGATCGCAGCCCTGCTGTTGCAGCCAGCTCAGCGCCGCCAGCGACTGGCTAATCGCCTGCGCCGGCGGGCAGGAACGTGATTTCAGGCTGACAACAATCGCCTGTGCATTCACCTTTTCATCGCCCTGCGGCACGCCGTTAAACTGAATAGTGGCGAGGCCGTTCTGCACCAGAAAGCTGGCGATGTCGGTGGCGCCGGTAAAATCATCGGCGATAACGCCTAAACGGCTCATGCCTCCCCCTTTGCCTGCGGCAGCGTGATGCCACTAAAAATCTTGATCACCGCGCTGTCATCTTCCCGACCATATCCGGCGTTGCTCGCTTCGGTAAACATATTGAGCGCGGTCGAGGCCAGCGGCAGAGGGAAATGCAGCGACTTGGCGGTTTCTGCCACCAGATTGAGATCTTTCACAAAGATATCGACCGCGGATTTCGGGCTGTAGTCGCCGTCCACCACGTGCTGCATACGGTTCTCAAACATCCACGAATTACCGGCGGCATTGGTCACCACGTCATACATGGTTGCCAGCGGAATGCCCGCCCGTGCCGCCAGCGCCATCGCCTCGGCGCCTACCGCGATATGCACGCCCGCCAGCAGCTGATGAATAATTTTGACCGTTGAGCCGAGACCGATCTCATTGCCGACGCGATAGACTTTGGCGGCGATGGCATCCAGCACCGGCTGCAGGCGGGTAAAGGCGTCGTCGCTGCCGGAAGCCATTACCGTCATGTCGCCGGTAGCCGCTTTAGCCGCGCCGCCGGATACCGGCGCATCCAGCATCACCAGCTGATGTTCCGCCAGCTGCTGGGCAAACGCCTGCGCATCGGCAGCTGAAATGGTGGAGGAGATCATCACTACGGTGCCCGGTTTCAGGCTGGCGGCCAGTCCGTTGTCACCAAACAGGATGGCGCGCACCTGTTGCGCGTTAACCACCAGCAGCAGGACCGCGTCGAGCTCGGCGGCAAAGTCATGAGCGGCAGGCTGCGCATCGCGCGCGCCTGCCTGACGCAGCGTCTCCAGCGCCGTGGGATTGAGATCGGCGCCCCAGGTGTTGAGACCTGCGCGAATACAGGATTGTGCTGCGCCCATGCCCATGGAGCCCAGACCGATTACACAGATGTTGCGAACTGTTGAAAGCACATGCGCCTCCGCTGTTAAATTAAGTGATTATTTGTTTGTTACTGTTAATCCTGGCAGAGAAGCGGCGCAATAAACGTGCTCAGTCTCACAATAATTAACACACATGGCCGCTAATTTTCACAGGAGTTAACAGGAAAGCGCATCAATACCGACTACAACTGCCGCTGGCAGCGGTGATTTTCGCTGGCATCGATGCGCTGTTACATTACAATGTGAAAAAATGATAACGCAGGGGGGTAAGCAGTGATTCCCGTAGAACGACATCAACAAATTCTGGCGCTGGTGGCTGAACGCGGCGTGGTGAGCATCAGCGAGCTGACCGAACGGCTTGGCGTATCGCATATGACCATTCGGCGTGATGTGCAAAAGCTGGAGGAACAAGGTGCGGTGCTGTCGGTATCGGGCGGCGTGCGAACGGCGGAACGGCTGGCGGCAGAGCCATCGCATCTGGCAAAAAGTGCCATGTACAACGATGAAAAGCGGGCGATTGGCCTGCTGGCGGCACAGCACATTCCGCGTCACAGCTGCATTTATCTTGATGCTGGCACCACCACGCTGGCGCTGGCGCGTCAGTTAACCGAACGTGATGATCTGCTGGTGGTGACCAACGACTTTGAGATTGCCAATTTGCTGATTGACAGCAGCGGTTGCCGGGTGATTCACACCGGCGGCATCGTCTGTCGGGAGAATCGCTCCTGCGTCGGCCATGCGGCGGCGGCGGCCTTGCGCCATCTGGCGATCGATATCGCCTTTATTTCCGCCTCCTGCTGGGGCCCGCGCGGCATTTTCACGCCGGATGAAGACAAGGTCACGGTGAAACAAACGGTAAGCGAGGTTAGCAGCAAACGCGTGCTGCTGAGCGACAGCTCCAAATACAACAAGATTGCCACCTGGCTGGCGCTGCCGCTGGCGACGTTTGATGTGATTATTACCGATTCGCAGCTGAGCGCCACGGCAAAGGAGAATGTAGGTAAGGGGAACGGGGAACTGCTACTGGCGGGATGAATGATTTCGCCCCGCAGCATGGCGGGGCGAAAGATCGGACTATCGCTTACAGCTCTTCGCTGTATTGCGGCACCGGATTGCGGAAGCTACGGGTAACGAATGCCAGGTAAATAATACCCAACGTCGCCCACACCAAGCCGAGAACCATTGAGCTCTCTTCCAGGTTAACCCACAGCGCACCCACGGTCAGCGCGCCCATCGACGGCAGCACCAGAAACTGGAAGTGGTCTTTCAGCGTTTTGTTACGCTTCTCACGGATCCAGAACTGTGAAATCACCGACAGGTTCACAAAGGTAAACGCCACCAGCGCACCAAAGTTAATCAGCGCCGTCGCAGTAACCAGGTCAAACCAGATAGCGCTTAATGCCACCAGGCCTACCAGAATCACGTTGAAGGTCGGCGTGTGCCATTTCGGGCTGATATAACCGAAGAAACGCTCCGGGAAAACGCCGTCACGGCCCATCACGTACATCAGGCGCGAGACGCCCGCGTGCGCGGCCATACCGGATGCCAGCACGGTTACGCAGGAGAAGATCAGGATGCCAAACTGGAAGGTGCGACCCGCCACGTAAAGCATGATTTCTGGCTGCGATGCGTCTGGATCTTTGAAGCGCGTGATATCCGGGAAGTAGAGCTGCAGGAAGTAAGAGACCACGATAAAGATCACGCCACCGAACAGCGCGGTGAGGAAAATCGCCCGTGGAATGGTGCGCTCTGCGTCTTTGGTCTCTTCTGACAGCGAACTGATGCCATCAAAGCCAAGGAACGAGAAGCAGAGAATGGTCGCGCCGGTGATCATCGGCACGACATGTGCGTCCTCAGACCAGAATGGACGACTGCTGACCAGCGTACCGGCACCTTCGCCGTGCGCCACGCCGTACACCACCATCACCATTAGCGCGATCATGACTGCAACCTGCAGCACCACAATGACGCTGTTGAAGTTAGCCACGGTCTTGATGCCCTTGAGGTTGGACAGGGTCATAAAGCCGACTAACGCCACCACGAATATCCACGAAGGCACCGCGGGAACCAGCGCTTCGAAATAGATTTTCGCCAGCAGGATGTTGATCATTGGCATGATCAAATAATCGAGCAGCGATGACCAACCCACCATAAAGCCTACGTGCGGGCTGATCGATTTTTGTGCATAGGTATAGGCTGAACCGGCGGACGGGAAACGACGCACCAGCTTGCCATAGCTCACCGCGGTGAACAGGATGGCAATTAACGCAAAGGCGTAAGCGGTCGCGACGTGGCCGTCGGTGAGGCCTGATACGATGCCGAAGGTATCAAACAGGGTCATTGGCTGCATGTATGCAAGGCCAATCATTACCACCGGCAGTAAAGTCAGAGTTTTTTTCAGATGGGCACCTTGAGGTGCGGCAGACTGTTTATGCGTCATGATTCAGACTCCCCATAGCAGCAACCTTGCTGGATTGCCCCACAGGGAAATTTCGCGCGAGGCGAAAGAAAGGATATGAGTTAGCGGCCAGCGTGGCGCCATAATCATCACGGAGTCGACCAGCCATAGCTGGTGCAAGGTTAACAAAGTGACCCATTGTACTTTTCCTTAACATGACACGTTTTGCGTGCTTTTTTAGTGAGTATCTATCCGGAACGTTGTCCGGCCTCAGCGATGGTAAATTCACAGAAACATGCAAAAAAATAACCGGCGCGGGTAGCGTCGGTTATTTTTTCATTTTGCAGGGCGCGTATTTTGCACCATTCGCAGTGATGAATACAAGACGTTCAGGCCTTCCTCGATAATTTCTTTACTGGCGGTCAGCGGAATCAGAAAACGGATCACGTTACCGCGTACGCCGCAGGAGAGGAGTACCAGCCCCTGACGGCCTGCTTCCTGCACCAGCGCCTGCGTCAGCAGCTTGTCCGGCCGCTGCCGATCGCCCGCCTCCACCAGCTCCATCGCCACCATTGCGCCGCAGCCACGCACGTCGCCGATACACTCAAATTCGCGGGCCATTGCGTGCAGCGCCGACTGTAACAGCTCGCCCTGCTGCTCCGCGCGCTGGTTCAACTGTTCCTCTTCAATGATCTCCAGCACCGCCAGCGCGGCGGCAATGCCGATCGGTGAGCCAGCGTAGGTGCCGCCAAGCCCGCCAGGCAGCGCTTTTTGCATCAGCTCACGACGGCCAACAATCGCCGAAAGCGGAAAACCACCGGCAAGACTTTTCGCCATAGTTATAATATCCGGCTCCACGCCGCTGTGCTCAATGGCAAAGGTTTTACCGGTGCGGCAGAAGCCGCTCTGAATCTCATCGGCAATCAGCACGATGCCATGCTCGTCACACAGCTTTCGCAGCTGGCGCAGAAAATCGGGTGAGGCGGCATAAAAACCGCCCTCGCCCTGAACCGGCTCAATAATGATCGCGGCGACATCGTCGGGCGCCACGTCAGCAGCAAAAATGCCCTGCAGCGCGCCCAGCGCCTGATTGTCTGAAATACCCAGATAGCTGGCGGGGTACGGCGCATGAAAAATGCCGCCTGGAAACGGGCCGTAACCTTTTTTATAGGGCTGCACTTTGCCGGTCAGCGCCATACCCAACAGCGTGCGGCCATGAAAACCGCCGCGAAAGGCGATGATGGCGCTGCGTCCGGTAGCAATGCGCGCCACCTTGATAGCATTTTCCACCGCCTCGGCACCGGTCGACATTAGCAGTGTTTGCGTGGGCGCCTGAATCGGCACCAGCGCATTAAGCTTTTCCGCCAGCTCAACATAGCTGCCGTACGGCGTAACCTGAAAACAGGGATGCGTGAACTGCTCCAGCTGCGCCTGCACCGCGGCAATGACCTTTGGATGGTTATGGCCGGTGTTCAACACCGCAATGCCGGACGCAAAATCGATGTAGCGCTGCCCTTCCACGTCCCACAGCTCGGCGTTGCGTGCTTTGGCGAGATAACCGTTCAGCGCGCTGGCTACGCCGGGTGTGACTGCCGCCTCGCGACGGGACTGCCACTGATGATTAGAGTGCGACATGCTGAACTCCTTGAGCCGGGAGGCCTGAGATGGGGGGACAACAGCGGGTTGCCTGTAACGGCGGCTTATATAAAGCACCTCATCCGCCAGCCTGATTTGCTGCCTCCCTGCGGCCTGGGACAGAAAAAACGCGCGGCGATGCGGCCTGCCCCGCAGGATGCCGGACGGTGCAACACACCGCCGCAGCCTTGCGGGTCAGGCGCAGGTTTTAACCGCCAACCATGCGCGCTGGCTCAGGCATTTTTCAGCATCCAGTCGATTTCGGTGGCGGTGATTAACCGCTCAAAGTGCATCATTTCGTGATGTTTGCAGCGATACCAGACGAAACCGAACCGATCGCCCAGCAGCTTGCGCAGCGCGTGACTCTCTTCAAAGGCGAGCAGCGCATCGCTCTGGCGAATCGGTAGCGGATTACCATCGGCTTCATGGCCATTGCCGGTAACCGGGTGCGGCAACGGCAACTGGTTATCAAGCCCGTGCAGAATACCGGCAAGTATTGCGGCCATGACCAGATAGGGATTGGCATCGGCGCCCGCAACACGGTATTCCACGCGATGATTTTCCACGTCGCCACAGGGAATGCGTAGTGCCACAGTTCGGTTGTTATGCCCCCAGGAGGCCTGCAAAGGCACAAAAGATTCCGGTAAAAAGCGGCGGTAGGCGTTGACGTTCGGTGCCAGCAGCGCCATAGAGGCGGGCATCAAATCGATCATCCCGGCCAGCGCGCGTTTCAACAGCGGCGAATCGCTGCCGTCGTCGCTGGCCAGCGCATTATGATCGGCGGCATCCAGCATGCTGATATGCACATGCATTCCGCTGCCCGCGTACTCTTCATAGGGCTTGGCCATGAAAGTGGCGGTCATGCCGTGTTTTTCGGCCACCTGCCGCACCAGTCGCTTGAGCTGAATGGCATGATCGCAGGCGCTTAACACGTTGCGCGTGTGATGTAAGTTGATTTCGAATTGCCCTGGCGACGCCTCTGCCAGCGCGCCATCGGCAGGAATGCCCTGCAAACGCGCCAGCTCATCAATCTCGCTGAGCACCGCGGAAAAGTGATCGAGATTATCCACCGAATAGACCTGCGACTGCATGTTGCGATCGTCGCTGCCCGGCGTACAGGGCGGCTGGATAAAGCCTTCGGCATCGCGGATTTTATCCACCAGATAGAACTCCAGCTCTACCGCTACCACCGGAAACAATCCCCGGTTGCGCAAGCGCTGCCAGAGGTGATTGAGTACGTTTCGGGGTTCAACGTCAAAGGGAGTGCCATCTTGATTGCGCATGGTGAGCAGAATTTGCGCCAGATGATGAGGATCGGTAGCGGAGGGAACCAGCGTATCGGCAACCGGCAGGCAGATGTTGTCCGGTTCGCCCATCGACTGGCCAAGACCGGCAGCTTCCACCGTGTTGCCCAGAATGTCCATGGCGAACACCGAGGCGGGAAAATAGCAGCCCTTTTCCAGCTTTGTCAGGCTGGTAACCGGAATGCGCTTGCCGCGAAAAACACCGTTTAAATCATTGAGAAGAATATCGACGTGCTGCGTTTCAGGATAGCGTTCCAGGTAAGTTTGCACTTCTCGCTGGAACGCGCTGGTTCGTTTCTCTTCACTGTGCCGCGTGAAGTCTTCTACTTCGACAAGATTGGTCATGATCCCACCCGCCCTTTACCGTTTTTGAAGGTTGCGCAATGCTCAAAAAAACAGCCACTGCTCTAACATAGCGCCTCCCTAAAAAGTGTGCAAATGTAACATTATTGTTTGAATATCCACCGGTGCGTTGCTAGATTGACAATATATTGCACAGATTTACAGCAAAAGGGCTTTTTCGGAAGAAATTTTGAACAGTGCGCAGGAGAGGCGATGGGCATTATTTTTAACAAGCCGTTGATTGGCGTAATAATGTGCCAAATCGACATGCAAGGTCATCCCAGCCAGATGGTGCATAACAAATACCTTGATGCCATCCTGCTGGCGGGCGGTATTCCGCTGGCGCTGCCGCACGGCTTGCTGGCAGCACCCGATTTGCTTGAGCAGGCGCTGGCTCCGCTTAGCGGCATTCTGTTAACCGGCAGCCCAAGTAATATCGAACCCTGGCACTATGGTGAATCTGGCGATGAGCCGTGCGCCGATCCCGGCCGCGATAAGCTCGCCTTCGCGTTGATTAATGCGCTGATTGCGCATCGCACACCGCTGCTGGCAATCTGCCGTGGCTTGCAGGAACTGGTGGTGGCCACTGGCGGCACACTGCATCGTCAGCTTCATGTGCAGCCGGGTTTACGCGATCATCGTGAAAACGGCACCTTATCGCTGGATGAACAATATGCCCCTGCGCACGATATTGTTATCGAGCCGGATGGCCTGTTGCGCGAACTGATGGCTGGCGAAACTGCTTCTTGTGTTAATTCGCTGCATCAGCAAGGCATTAAAACGCTGGGCCCTTCGTTGCGCAGTGAAGCGCGCAGCGCCGATGGCCTGATTGAAGCGGTGAGCCTGCGCGATCATCCGTTTGCGCTGGGGGTGCAGTGGCATCCGGAATGGCACGCCGCTGAATCACTGCTGTCACAACAGCTGTTCGGCGGCTTTATCCGCGCCAGCCAGCGTTATCAGCAGGACGCCCGACCATGAGCGAAGCCACCCTGGCGCCCGGACGGCGCCTGTCGCAAATTCGTCAGGAAAAGGGGTTATCGCAGCGGCGCGTGGCCGAGCTTTCCGGGCTGACGCACAGCGCCATCAGCACCATTGAGCAGGACAAGGTCAGCCCGGCGGTAAGCACGCTGCAAAAGCTGCTCAAGGTCTATAACCTGTCGCTGTCGGAATTCTTCTCTGAACCGGTGATCGCCGCAGCGCCAAAAGTGGTGATTCAACCCGAGGATCTGATCGATATTGGCGGTCAGGGCGTCTCACTGAAGCTGATCCACAATGGTAATGCTCTGCGCACGCTGGCGATGCTATTGGAAACCTACGAGCCCGGTGCCACCACCGGCGAGAAGATTCGGCATCAGGGAGAAGAGACCGGCACCCTGCTTGAGGGAGAAATTATCCTGACGGTTGGCGGCCAGCGTTATCACCTCTGTGCTGGCGAAAGTTATGTCATTGATACCGGGCAGCCGCACAGTTTCAGTAATCTGTCCGCAACGCCGTGCCGCATCGTTAGCGCCCACACGCCCGCCACGTTTTAGGCGGTTTTCCAGCCGAGGTCATGATGAAACATATCGAGAGTTTTTACGCGGCGACCGCCAATGACCACGACGACTGGCCGCGGCTGGAAGAGTCGATTCAGACCGATGTCTGCATCATTGGCGGCGGCTTTACCGGCCTCTCTTCTGCGCTGTTTCTCACCGAAGCGGGTTATGACGTGGTGGTGCTGGAAGCAGCGCGCGTTGGCTATGGTGCCAGCGGCCGTAATGGCGGTCAGGTAGTTAATTCTTACAGCCGCGATATCGACGTTATTGAACAGCGCTATGGCGCAGAAAGCGCGCGCATGCTGGGCAGCATGATGTTCGAAGGCGCAGCGATCATCCGCGATCGCATCGATCGTTACGCGATCGCCTGTGATTATCGTCCCGGCGGCATTTTCGCCGCGCTGAATAACCGGCAGCTGAATCACCTGCGGGCGCAGAAAGCCCGCTGGGAACATTACGGCAATCATCAGCTGGAATTGCTGGACGAAACCGGCATTCGACGCGAAGTGGCCTCAGAGCGCTACGTTGGCGGGCTGCTCGATCTGCAGGGCGGCCATCTGCATCCGTTAAACCTTGCGCTTGGCGAAGCCGAAGCGATACGCCGTCACGGCGGCCGCATCTATGAGTTTTCCGCCGCCACGGCCATTGATTACGGCAACCCAAACCGTGTTAAAACCGCCAGCGGTGAAGTCACCGCGAAATTTGTGATTTTTGCTGGCAATGCCTACATTTCGCCGCAGGTCGAGCCGCGTCTGAGTGGCAAAAGCATGCCCTGCGGTTCGCAGATTATCACCACCGAACCGTTGAGCCGCGATCAGGCGCTGAGCCTGCTGCCGAACAATTATTGCGTGGAAGATTGTAACTATCTGCTCGATTATTTCCGTCTTACTGCCGATAACCGCCTGCTCTACGGCGGCGGTGTGATCTACGGCGCCCGCGAGCCGCAGGATATCGACAACCTGATTTTGCCCAAGCTGCTGCGCACTTTCCCGCAGTTGCAAGGGGTGAAAATCAGCCATCGCTGGAGTGGAAACTTCCTGCTGACGCTATCGCGCATGCCGCATTTTGGTCGGCTGGAGCACAACACCTATTTTATGCAGGGCGACAGCGGCCACGGCGTGACCTTTACTCATCTGGCAGGAAAGCTGATTGCTGAAACGCTACGCGGCGACGCCGAACGCTTCGACGCCTTCGCTAACATACCGCACCTGCCCTTCCCCGGCGGCCGACGCTTCAAGGTGCCGCTGACCGCCATGGGCGCGGTGTGGTACGCGCTAAGGGACAGATTGGGGGTGTGAATTAACCCAGTGGCATCACCGTTGGATCGCTGTAGCTGTACTCAAACCCCAGCTCATGACAAATTTTCCCGCCGTCGATCACTTTGCCTGGCTCACCCGGATCGGCAACAAAGGTGGGGGCGGTTAACCCCAGCTGTTTTGCCACTGTCGGATAAAACTGGTTGCGTGCCGGATGCTGAGGCGCGCAGAGGTTATAGACGTGCCCGCCTTTTGGGGTTTGCAGCAGCAGGATGATGGCATTGATCACATCATCAAGGTGCACCAGATTGACCCCCTGCCCGCCATCCTGCAGATCGGTTTTGCCCGCAAGAAAGCGGCCCGGATGACGATTAGGCCCCACCAGCCCCGCCAGACGCAGAATATCCACTGAGGTATTAGGCAAACCGTGCAACCAGTTTTCCAGCTCCACCAGCGTTTTGCCCGCTACGGTTTCCGGCACCAGCTCGCTGCTTTCTTTCATCACGCCCGCACCTTTACCGTAAACCGAGGTTGAGCTGGTGAACAGGATACGCGGCACGTTGTAAGCCAGCGCGCTATCGACGATGTTCTGCACCGCCTGCATATATTTCTCACCGCCTTCCACCGTGCGGCTGGCGGGCAGCGTCACAATCAGCACATCCACCTTAAGCAGTGATTCGAGCTCATCGGCATCGCACACAATTTCAGGTGTCAGCTCCAACTGGCAGGCATCAATGCCACAGCGGCGCGCGGCATCCACACCGTCGGGCGTGGTTTTGGTGCCGCTGACCTGCCAGCCACGCGCGGCCAGCGCCATGGCTAACGGCATGCCCAACCAACCCAGGCCAACAATCGCTACCTTTTTCATCCTTTATTCCTCTTTGAGACGGTTCTTGCCTTAAGCTACGTCAGCCCGCCGTGACTGACAATGGCTGATTGTTTCCATCCGGTAACATGCTGAAAAAAAGGGTTGCCTTCGTTGGCTAATCTGGTTAGGTTAATTGGCAGACTAATGAATAGACATTCACACGGATTTATATGACCAGCGTACAGTTCACCCACCATCATCACCATCACCCTGACTAGTCTTTCAGGCGATGAGTGCTGGAAGACGTTTAGGATCTTCCAGTGGCGCGAACAACGCAAAGAGAGCCCCCGGAAGATTATCTTCCGGGGGTTTTTTTATGGGCTGACGTAAAACATCCGCCAGCCATCAACAGGATTTTATGAGGACAGGACCGATGTTAGATAACACCCGTTTACGCATAGCTATGCAGAAATCTGGCCGTTTAAGCGATGAATCACGCGAATTGCTGACGCGCTGCGGCATCAAAATCAATCTGCAGGAGCAGCGTTTGATCGCCTTCGCTGAGAACATGCCTATCGATATCCTGCGCGTGCGCGATGACGATATTCCAGGTCTGGTGATGGACGGTGTGGTTGACCTCGGCATTATTGGCGAAAACGTACTCGAAGAAGAGCTGCTGGACCGTCGTGCTCAGGGCGATGATCCGCGTTACTTTACCCTGCGCCGCCTTGATTTCGGCGGCTGCCGTCTGTCGCTGGCGATGCCGGTTGATGAAGAGTACACCGGCCCGCAGTGTCTGGAAAACGCCCGCATCGCGACCTCTTATCCCCACATCCTGAAGCAATATCTGGACAAGAAAGGCATTCCTTTTAAATCTTGCCTGCTGAACGGTTCGGTTGAGGTGGCACCGCGTGCCGGTCTGGCCGATGCCATTTGCGATCTGGTCTCTACCGGTGCCACGCTGGAAGCCAATGGCCTGCGCGAAGTCGATGTTATTTATCGTTCCAAAGCGGTGCTGATTCAGCGTGACGGCGAAATGTCCGCCGCCAAGCAGGAGCTGATCGACAAGCTGATGACGCGCATTCAGGGCGTCATCAAAGCGCGCGAATCAAAATACATCATGCTGCACGCGCCAAGCGATCGTCTGGAAGAGGTGATTGGCCTGCTGCCGGGCGCTGAACGTCCAACCGTGCTGCCGCTGGCGGGCGACAAGAGCCGCGTGGCGATGCACATGGTCAGCAGCGAAACGCTGTTCTGGGAAACCATGGAAAAACTGAAGGCGCTGGGTGCCAGCTCCATTCTGGTATTGCCAATTGAGAAGATGATGGAGTAAGACGATGAGCGCATTCAATACCCTTATTGACTGGAATCAGTGCAGTGACGAGCAACAGCAACGTCTGCTGATGCGCCCGGCGATTTCTGCGTCTGATGCCATTACGCAGACGGTGCGCGCCATCCTTGACAAGGTGAAAGCGGAAGGCGACGACGCCCTGCGTTATTACAGCGCCACCTTCGATAAAACTCAGGTCGATGCGTTGCGCGTGTCGCAGGCGGAGATCGACGCGGCGTCCGCGCGCCTTGACGACAAGGTCAAACAGGCGATGGCGATCGCCGTACGCAATATCGAGACCTTTCACGTCGCCCAGCAGCTGCCGGCTGTGGATATCGAAACGCAGCCTGGCGTGCGCTGCCAGCAGGTGACGCGCCCGGTGCGCTCGGTTGGCCTGTATATTCCTGGCGGCTCTGCGCCGCTGTTTTCCACCGTATTAATGTTGGCGACGCCTGCCCGCATCGCCGGTTGCGGTCGCGTGGTGCTCTGTTCCCCGCCGCCGGTGGCTGATGAAATTCTGTATGCGGCACAGCTGTGTGGCGTCCAGGAAGTGTTTCAGGTTGGCGGCGCGCAGGCGATTGCTGCGCTGGCACTGGGTACCGAATCGGTGCCTAAAGTGGATAAGATCTTTGGCCCGGGTAACGCCTGGGTAACCGAAGCCAAGCGCCAGGTGAGCCAGCGTCTGGATGGCGCGGCGATCGATATGCCTGCGGGTCCATCTGAAGTGCTGGTGATTGCCGATGCTGAAGCCACACCCGATTTTGTCGCCTCCGATCTGCTTTCACAGGCGGAACACGGTCCCGACTCACAGGTGATTCTGCTCACGCCATCCGCCGAGCTGGCGACGGCGGTGGCTGAAGCAGTAGAGCGCCAGCTGGCGCAACTGCCGCGTGCGGAAACCGCCCGTAAGGCGCTGGAGAGCAGCCGTCTGATTGTGGCCCGCGATCTGGCGCAGTGCGTGGAAATCTCCAACCGCTACGGCCCTGAGCACCTGATCATCCAGACGCGCCAGGCGCGTGACTGGGTGGAGAGCATCACCAGCGCTGGTTCAGTATTTCTCGGCGACTGGTCGCCCGAATCGGCAGGCGATTACGCCTCCGGCACCAACCACGTGCTGCCAACTTATGGTTATACCGCCACCTGCTCGAGCCTTGGCCTGGCCGATTTCCAGAAGCGTATGACGGTGCAGGAGCTGACGCCGCAGGGCTTTTTGCAGCTGGCGCCGACGATTGAAACCCTGGCTGCTGCCGAGCAGCTGATTGCCCACAAAAATGCCGTTACGCTGCGCGTTGCCGCTCTTAAGGAGAAAGCATGACCGATATCACTGCGCTGGCCCGGGCCAACGTGCGCGACTTAACGCCTTACCAGTCGGCGCGCCGCCTGGGTGGCAACGGCGACGTCTGGCTGAATGCCAACGAGTTTCCACTGCCGGTGCCGTTTGAGCTGTCGCAAAATACGCTGAATCGCTATCCGGAATGTCAGCCGAAGTTGGTGATCGAGCGCTACGCCCGTTATGCCGGTTTGCAATCCGATCAGGTGCTGGTGAGCCGCGGTGCCGATGAAGGCATTGAGCTGCTGATGCGCGCCTTCTGTGAACCAGGCAAAGATGCGATTCTGTTCTGCCCGCCGACCTACGGCATGTACAGCGTCAGCGCGGAGACCATCGGGATTGAATACCGTACCGTGGCGGCCACCGATAACTGGCAGCTGAACCTGCCAGCTATCGCTGAACAGCTGGATGGCGTCAAGCTGGTCTATATGTGCAGCCCGAACAATCCTACCGGCAATCTGATCAGCGCTGACGATATTCGTCAGCTGCTGGAGATGACGCGCGGCAAGGCGCTGCTGATTGCCGATGAAGCTTATATTGAGTTCTGTCCCCAGGCGACGCTGGCGAGCTGGCTGGCGGAGTATCCGCACCTGGTGATTCTGCGCACGCTGTCCAAAGCCTTTGCGCTAGCCGGTCTGCGCTGCGGTTTTACCCTGGCGAATCCACCGGTGATCGATCTGTTGATGAAGGTGATTGCACCCTACCCGCTTTCCACGCCGGTGGCAGATATTGCCGGCCAGGCATTAAGCGATGATGGTATTACGCTGATGCGCCAGCATGTCGCGCAGCTGAACAATAATCGCCAGTGGCTGCTCGATGCGCTGCGTCAGTGCGCCTGCGTAGAGCAGGTTTTCGCCAGCGAAACCAACTATGTTCTGGCGCGCTTTAGCGATTCTCCCACTATCTTTAAAACCTTGTGGGATCAGGGCATTATTTTGCGCGATCAAAACAAACAGCCGGGGCTGGCGGGATGCTTGCGTATTTCTATCGGTACCCGCGACGAGTGCGAACGCGTTATCGCTGCACTGCAACTTTTATCCGGCGCTTCCAGGGAGCACGCATGAGCCAGAAAACGCTTTTTATTGACCGCGACGGCACCATTATTTCTGAGCCGCCCGAAGATTTTCAGGTCGACCGTATGGACAAGCTCGCCTTTGAGCCGGATGCCATTCCAGCGCTGCTGAAGCTGCAGAAAGCGGGCTATCAGCTGGTGATGATCACCAATCAGGATGGTTTAGGCACCAGCAGCTTTCCACAGGCGGATTTTGATGGCCCACACAACCTGATGATGCAGATCCTAATTTCGCAGGGCATCACCTTCAGCGATGTGCTGATCTGCCCGCATAAGCCGGAAGATCACTGCGACTGCCGCAAGCCTAAAGTCAAAATGGTGGAAGCCTGGCTCACTGACGGTGCGCTGGACAAGGCCAACAGCTATGTGATCGGCGACCGGGCTACTGATATCGAGCTGGCCGAAAACATGGGCATTCAGGGCCTGCGTTACGGTAACGAGAACCTCGACTGGAACGCGATTGCCGCGCAGCTGACCAAACGCGATCGCCATGCGCTGGTGGAACGCAACACCAAAGAGACGCAAATCAAAGTAGAAGTCTGGCTGGATCGCGAAGGCGGTAGCCGCTTTAACACCGGCGTTGGTTTCTTTGACCATATGCTGGATCAGATCGCCACCCACGGCGGCTTTCGCATGAACATTGAGGTGAAAGGCGATCTCTATATTGACGATCACCACACCGTGGAAGATACCGGCCTTGCGCTGGGTGAAGCGTTGCTGAAAGCGCTGGGCGATAAGCGTGGCATCGGCCGCTTCGGTTTTGTATTGCCGATGGACGAATGCCTGGCGCGCTGCGCGCTGGATATCTCCGGCCGCCCGCATCTCGAATACAAGGCGGAGTTTACCTATCAGCGCGTCGGCGATCTCAGCACGGAAATGGTTGAGCACTTCTTCCGCTCGCTCTCTTACACCATGGCGAGCACGCTGCACCTGAAAACCAAGGGCAAGAACGATCATCACCGCGTGGAGAGCCTGTTTAAGGCCTTTGGCCGCACGCTGCGCCAGGCGATTCGCGTTGAAGGCAATACGCTGCCGAGTTCGAAGGGAGTGCTGTAATGGATATTGTGATTCTGGATACCGGCTGCGCCAATCTCTCTTCGGTGAAATGGGCAGTGCAGCGTTTGGGTTATGAGCCGCAGGTCAGCCGCGAAGCGGATATCGTGCTCAACGCCGATAAGCTATTTTTACCGGGCGTCGGCACTGCTCAGGCAGCAATGGATCAGCTACATGAACGTGAGCTAATCGGGCTGATCAAAGCCTGTACCCAACCGGTGTTGGGCATCTGTCTCGGCATGCAGCTGCTGGGTGCCACCAGCGATGAGAGCGGCGGCGTGCCGACGCTGGGTATTGTCGATCAGCCGATAACGCTGATGAACACACACGATCTGCCGCTACCCCACATGGGCTGGAACCAGATTTCCTCCCTGGCGGGCCATCATCTGTTTCGTGGTATTGCCGAAGATGCCTATTTTTACTTTGTGCACAGCTACGCCATGCCGATCAACGCCAGTACCATCGCCCAGTGCCATTACGGCGAAGCCTTCACTGCTGCGGTGCAGAGAGATAATTTTTACGGCGTGCAGTTCCACCCTGAGCGCTCCGGCAAAGCGGGCGCGCAGTTGCTGAAGAACTTCCTGGAGATGTAAGGATGATTATCCCCGCTTTAGATTTAATTGAGGGCAAGGTGGTTCGGCTGCATCAGGGCGATTATGGCCAGCAGCGCGATTATGGCAGCGATCCGTTGCCACGCCTGCAAGACTATGAGCGTCAGGGCGCGCAGCTGTTGCATCTGGTTGACCTGACCGGCGCGAAAGATCCCGCCGCACGGCAAATACCCCTGCTGAAAACCCTGATTGCGGGCGTCAGCGTGCCAGTGCAGGTGGGTGGCGGTATTCGTAGCCGTGACGACGTGGCGGCGCTGCTGGCTGCGGGCGCGGCGCGCGTGGTGGTTGGCTCCACGGCGGTAAAAGATCCTGAAGAAGTTCAGCAGTGGTTCCGTGAGTTTGGTGCCGAGGCGATTGTGCTGGCGCTGGACGTGCGCATTGACGCCAACAACCGTAAGGAAGTGGCGATCAGCGGCTGGCAGGAAGCAGCAGGCGTGACGCTGGAGGAAGTGATCGAACAGTATCAGCCGTTTGGCCTCAAACACGTGCTGTGCACCGATATTTCACGCGATGGTACGCTGAGCGGCTCTAACGTCGCGCTCTATCAGGACGTGGCAGCGCGCTATCCTGAGGTCAGCTTTCAGTCGTCCGGTGGCATTGGTTCACTGGACGATATCGCCGCCCTGCGCGGCAGCGGTGCGCGCGGCGTGATTGTCGGTCGGGCACTTTTAGAAAACAAATTTACGGTAGCGGAGGCGATTTCATGCTGGCAAAACGGATAATTCCTTGTCTTGATGTACGTGACGGCCAGGTGGTGAAAGGCGTGCAGTTCCGCAATCATGAAATCATCGGCGACATCGTTCCGCTAGCGCAGCGCTACGCGGAAGAAGGCGCAGATGAACTGGTGTTCTACGATATTACCGCCTCTTCTGATGGCCGGGTGGTTGATAAAAGCTGGGTGTCGCGCGTGGCAGAAGTCATTGATATTCCCTTCTGCGTGGCTGGTGGCATTAAAACGCCGGAAGAGGCCGCACAGATTCTCTCGTTTGGCGCCGACAAGATTTCCATCAATTCACCGGCACTGGCCGATCCGTCGCTGATTACCCGCCTCGCCGATCGTTTTGGTGTGCAGTGCATCGTGGTCGGTATCGATACCTGGTTTGATGAAGCCAATGGCATTTACCAGGTCAATCAATACACCGGCGACGAAGCGCGCACGCGCGTGACCGAATGGCAAACGCTCGACTGGGTGCAGGAAGTGCAGAAACGTGGCGCCGGTGAAATAGTGCTGAACATGATGAACCAGGACGGCGTGCGTAACGGCTACGATCTGGTGCAGCTGAAGAAAGTGCGCGAGGTGTGTAAAGTGCCGCTGATTGCCTCTGGCGGTGCCGGCACCATGGAACATTTTTTTGAAGCCTTTGATGTGGCTAACGTTGATGGCGCGCTGGCGGCATCGGTGTTCCATAAGCAGATTATTAATATCGGTGAGCTGAAACAGTTCCTGATCGCTAAAGAAGTGGAGATTCGCGCGTGTTAACAGCAGAACAACTGGACCAACTGGATTGGGTGAAAACCGACGGCATGATGCCGGTCATTGTGCAGCACAGCGTCTCTGGCGAAGTGTTGATGCATGGCTACATGAATCAGCAGGCGTTAACGCACACGCTGAACGAAGGCAAAGTGACCTTCTGGTCACGCACCAAACAGCGACTGTGGACCAAAGGCGAAACCTCTGGTCATTTCCTCAACGTGGTAAGCATTACGCCCGATTGCGATAACGACACGCTGCTGGTGCTGGCTAATCCCCTTGGCCCAACCTGTCATAAAGGCACGTCCAGTTGCTTCGCACCGGCAGCGGCCGACTGGACTTTCCTCTATCAACTGGAAGAGCTGCTGGCATCGCGTAAAAGCGCCGATCCTGAAAGCTCTTATACCGCCAAACTCTATGCCAGCGGCACCAAGCGCATCGCGCAGAAAGTGGGTGAGGAAGGCGTCGAGACCGCACTGGCGGCCACGGTTAACGATCGCCATGAGCTGACCAATGAAGCGTCCGACCTGATCTATCATTTGTTGGTACTGCTGCAGGACCAGGATTTAAATCTCAGCACCATTATTGAGAACCTGCGCCAGCGTCATAAATAATTCCCTTTGATTACCACCCGCGCAGGTTCTCTCCTGAGCGGGTTATTCCCTTTCCCCGCCCTATCCTTGCTGGAGCCCACGATGACGACCACCCATGAAAAACTGCTTGCCCTGCTCGACCAGCATCAGGCGCGTTACACACTAATGGAGCATACACCAACCGGTAAATGTGAAGAGGTCGCTGCCATTCGCGGTACCGCCATCGGCCAGGGTGCCAAAGCGCTGGTTTGCCACGTCAAAGGTAACGGTATTCGTCAGCATGTGCTGGCAGTGTTACCCGCCGACCAGCAGGCCGATTTAACACGCGTCGCTTCAGCGGCAGGCGGTACGCGCGCCTCGCTCGCCAGCCCGGCAGAAGTGGACAGGCTAACGGGTTGCGTGTTTGGTGCCATTCCGCCGTTTAGCTTTCATCCTGATTTACGCCTGCTGGTTGACCCGCTGCTGTTTGAGCGATTTGACGAGATAGCTTTTAATGCGGGTTTGCTGGAGAAATCGGTGATCCTTAACACCAACGATTACCGGGCACTATGCAAGGCTAACATCCTGAATATCATCCAGTAATTTCCATCAATACCGGTCAATGTTACTCCGCGTGAGCCCTCATCACGACATACGAAGACTTTTACTATTGAAATAAATGCTTTTCTGCCAGTCAGCGGAAGACGCTGGTGCTCGCTGTAATAGCTGGCTGCGCCTTCAGCACGCAGGTAAAAATCGAGCAGATACGCTTCGCTGTCGATCTCACTATGCACCGTTTGAATCCAAAACACTCCAGGGCAAGCTGGTCGGTTTCAATATCCATCTGGGTAATGCACTGTGTATCCAGATGCAGGCGAAATGCGTCTGGGTTGAGAGCGAGTTTCACGGCATGATCCCGGCTCTAAAGGCGCGTAAATTCGATGCTATTCTGTCACACATCGGCATTACGGAAGAGCGCCTGAAGCAGATCGATTTCACCGTTCCGCTATATGATACCCTCACCCAGCTGATTGCCCGCAAAGGCACTGGCGTGCTGATGACGGCCGACTCACTGAAAGGCAAAACGGTCGGTGTGCAGCAGGGAACGGTACAGGAACGTTATGCGCTGGCGAAATGGCAGCCTCATGGTGTGACCGTGGTGCCCTATGGCGATCAGGCACAGGTAGAAAGCGATCTGGTTTCTGGCCGACTGGATGCCGTCTTTACCGACGCGGCACAGGCGGCGATTGGCTTCCTGAAGCATCCGCAGGGCAAAGATTTTGAACTGGCTGGCCCGATTATTCAGGATCCGATTATCGGCCCAGGCACGGCAATTGGCCTGCGCAAAGGCGATACCGAACTGAAAACGGCGCTGGATAATGCCTTTGCCGAAATCAAAAAGAATGGCACCTTTGATCAGATTCAGAAGCGCTACTTCGCCACGGATATCTCAATCCAGCAATAAACTCGCGGTCGCCCTTTTTCGTCCTCACCGCGATCCGGCACTATACTCTAACTTTTTCGGGACGGCGCGCTGTCGTCCTTTGCCGATTAAAGGACATTAACACGGTATGCATCAACAACATCATCCACTGTTAAGCGCCTCTTTAGGCACCCAGCGTGAAATCATCAGTTTTCATTTTGCTGAGGACAATGAACGTCAGGTTTATATTCAGGCTGCGCTGCATGGCGACGAACTGCCCGGTATGGCGGTTGCCTGGTATTTAAAGCAGCGGCTGCAGGCGCTGGAGTCTGCCGGACAGCTTAAAGCTGCATTTACCCTGGTACCGGTAGCCAATCCGCTGGCACTGGGACAGCACTGGCACGGTACGCATCTGGGCCGCTTCCATACCCTCTCCGGTCAGGACTTTAATCGCCGCTTCCCGTCACTGGGCACAACACTGGCCGCCGGGCTGGCTGAGAGTCTGACCCAGAGTGAATCACAGAACAGGAACCTTATCCGCGATGCGATTGATCGTCATTATCGCGATACCGTGCCAAAAACCGAGCTGGATGCACAGCGCTATACGCTGATGCGCATGGCCAGTCAGGCCGATCTGATGATTGACCTGCACTGTGACTGGGAAGCTGTACCGCATCTCTATACCACGCCGCATGCTTGGCCGGACATTGAGCCGCTGGCGCGCTGGTTAGGCAGTGAAGTACAGCTGCTGGCACAGATCTCCGGTGGAGAGCCATTTGATGAAGCCTGCTGCGAACCCTGGCTGACGCTGGCAGAGCGATTTGGCAAGGATTACCCGATGCCGCGCGGCTTACTGCCGGTGACGCTGGAGCTGCGTGGCGTGCGTGATGTGTCGCCTGAACAGGCGGAGAAAGATGCGGATGCCATTATTCCGGCGCTGCAGGAAGGCGGTTATATCGGCTACAGCGAACCGTCGATTTCCGTAGAGGTGGCCGCGCCCGTCATCGGCGGCGATGAACTGGTTCCGGCGAGTGCGGGCGGTGACGATATCGTGGCCATCAATGACGGGCCGATTGGTTTGAACGTACCTGACGTTGCTGAAGCACCGGGCGAGACGGGCGTGATTAAAGAACGTCACAGCGAGGGTTCGGCGGCCGCCTCCCCTGCCCTGAAAAATCCACCTACGCCGTTAGCAGGCTGTGAATATATTCATTCGCCGATGTCAGGGTTGATTCTGCATCGCAAACCGCTGGGCGCACTGATTCGTCCGGGAGAAGTGGTGGCTGAGATTGTTGATCCGATTACGGACCACATCACTCCGCTGGTAGCGGAGTATGGCGGTATTCTCTATGCGAGGCACTGGGTAAGATTTGCAACGGCAGGCATGCTGGTGGTGCGGCTGGCCGGTGAACGGGAGATTCGGAGCGGGGATTTGCTGGTGGTGTAAAATATAGTGGTAAAAGCATCTATCCATTACCTTACTTTCTGAAAGTCTTGGGTTTTTTAACAAAAAAACGCTTAATGCTTGATAAGTACAAGAAATTAAATTAAAAAGTCTTACAATTTCTTTACATTTTACGCATTAAATCCGAGGATATATGAAGCAAAGGCTATTGGAGCTTGATGGTTGCAGAGGCTTACTATGCTGGACAGTTGTTGCAGGACACTGGATCGGTAGCCGAATGGGATGGGGAAATGTTAATTTTTCTCATTCCTACATATCTGTAGATGGTTTTTTCATACTGTCTGGTATAGTACTTTCTTACATTTATAAAGAAAAGTTATTGAGTTCCAGTAGTGAATTTTTTAAATATTCATTACATCGTCTGGAGCGACTTTACCCTTTGCATATCCTGACTTTTGTAATTACTTATCTTATTTATAGTAAATTCTTCGATAGTTTCCCTTTCGAAAACCCAGGTCTGACCGCTATGTATAATATGCTTTTAATACATGGTTTAGGTTTTGCGTCATCCTGGAACTGGAATGATCCAAGCTGGTCAATATCAGTAGAGCTATATGCTTCTATTTTTGCATTCCCGTTATTAATAAAAATAAAAAATAACTTCACGCTAATAACTATTGCCGTCATCTGTTATCTTCTTGTTTATGCCAGACATCATAATCTTGAAGCAGCAACAGATCTTCATCTGTTTTTATTCTCATCGGGAATGCTTAAATGTATCGCGGGCATTTCACTGGGAGTACTCATATCAAACCTATCAAATTATGCTTCTTCGAAACAAAATGCTGGTTTCCTGATAACGGCATTCCAGACACTCGCCGTAGCTATAGCTGGATACTTTATTTATTCAAAATCTACTATTCACTCTCATGACGTGCTGGTAATCGTTTCTTTCTGCTACATATTCTTTACACTAATAAATTATTCTAGCTTCTGGAGTACCTTCGCATCCAACAAAGTAATGGTTTATTTCGGTAATATCAGCTTTTCAATATATTTGCTACATACGCCTATAATGTTGCTTCTTGACCAGACCAGTTTTTTTAGAAAGAGCAATTTAGTAATCCAAACATTAACATTTATAATAGCGTTAGTTTCTATTTCACACTTCATATACAACCGCTTTGAATTGCCAATATATAAAAGACTTAAGGAAAAATCCGATAACTCAATTGATAAACATTATAGCTCTGATGCTTTGTAATTACCAAACGCTCCCTGAAATAACTTATTTTAAAGAGTAACAAAAAGGCCTCCGAAGAGGCCTTTACTATTTTAGTTAATCTAACCACTCAGTGTGGAACACGCCATCTTTATCAATACGCTTATACGTATGCGCACCAAAGTAGTCGCGCTGCGCCTGAATCAGGTTTGCAGGCAACACTTCTGAACGGTAGCTGTCGTAGTAAGCGATCGCCGCGGAGAAGGTTGGCGTTGGGATACCGTTCTGAATTGCGTAAGAAACGACATCACGCAGCGCCTGCTGATACTGATCCGCGATATCTTTGAAGTACGGAGCCAGCAGCAGGTTAGCGATGCCTGTATCGGCTTCATAAGCATCGGTGATCTTCTGCAGGAACTGGGCACGAATGATGCAGCCAGCGCGGAAGATCTTAGCGATTTCCCCGTAGTGCAGCTCCCAGTTGTTCTCTTCTGACGCAGCACGCAGCTGTGAGAAGCCCTGCGCATAAGAGACAATTTTGCCCAGGTACAGAGCGCGACGAACTTTCTCGATGAATTCCGCTTTGTCACCTGTGAAGGCTTTAGCCTGTGGGCCGCTCAGTACTTTAGAGGCCGCAACACGCTGCGTTTTCAGTGAGGAGAGGTAACGAGCGAAGACAGACTCGGTGATCAGTGACAGCGGTTCGCCAAGATCCAGTGAGCTCTGGCTGGTCCATTTACCGGTGCCTTTGTTCGCTGCTTCATCCAGAATCACATCAACCAGGTATTTACCGTCTTCGTCTTTCTTGGTGAAGATATCTTTGGTGATGTCGATCAGGTAGCTGCTCAGCTCGCCGTTGTTCCAGTCGGTGAAGGTTTCAGCCAGTTCTTCGTTGTTCAGACCCAGCGCGCCTTTCAGCAGAGCGTAGGCTTCTGCGATCAGCTGCATATCGCCATATTCGATGCCGTTGTGAACCATCTTCACATAGTGACCCGCGCCATTCGGACCGATGTAAGCCACACAGGCTTCGCCATCTTCTGCACGTGCCGCAATCTTATCCAGAATCGGTGCAACCAGCTCGTAGGCTTCTTTCTGGCCACCAGGCATGATGGATGGACCTTTCAGTGCACCCTCTTCACCGCCGGAAACGCCGGTACCGATGAAGTTGAAGCCCTGATCAGAAAGCTCTTTGTTACGACGGATGGTGTCTTTGTAGAAGGTGTTACCGCCATCAATCAGGATGTCGCCTTTATCCAGGTGTGGTGTCAGTGAGGCGATAGTCTTGTCAGTCGCTTCACCCGCCTGAACCATCAGCAGGATACGACGAGGTTTTTCCAGCGATTCAACAAACTCTTCAACGGTGTAAAAAGGAGCAAGCTTCTTGCCCTGGTTCTCGGCGATGACTTCGTCAGTCTTTTCGCGTGAACGGTTGAAGATAGAAACAGTGTAACCGCGGCTCTCAATGTTAAGAGCCAGATTGCGGCCCATCACTGCCATACCTACAACGCCGATCTGTTGCTTGGACATTATTTACTCCTGTCTGATTTGAGACTAATAATCATTCAAAAATGCACTTTTTCATAATACATGATGCTAATCTAAAATTACATAGGGTTGTAAAATCAAGCACTAACAGACAAAAAAGAACATGTTCCTGTCTGAAACCCGACGTGGGAATTATATTTTGTTGCGTAACTGCTCTAACTCTTCTTCACATACTCTGACTCGTTCAATATAGCGTTGAAGTTCAGAGACGATACTTTCCTTTTCTTTCTTGAGGTTTTCATACAGGTCTATTGCTGCATACGCATCAAGGGTAGATTGCTTCGCTTTACGCTGTTCATATTCAAGCCGGCCGTGCAGGTCCAGTATAATAGGCAACAATACATCTGACGGATTTAAATCCGTGGTCAAATCACCATATTCAGGATCAAAACTGGCTAATGCTTTATCGATTGCATCGTCAAGTCTTGACGTTTTATTAGGATCGATCCAGTAGTCGGTTAAGAGGAAGGCAAGCAATTTTTTCTGTTCTGTATTCATTTTATCAGGATTATCAGAAAATGCTTTTTCCAGATCTTTTTTATCTTCGATTATGTTTGAGCACTGCTGCCATTCACACTTGCCTGCACAAAAAACAGAGGCTCCGTCAATTAATGCTTCAATTCCAACGCCGGAGTTGATGGTAATAACCGATCTGGATTCTCTGATTAGGTGATGAATGTTGCTGTTGGTTCTGACCACCCAGGGATTGCTTTGGGTCAGCAATGTAATCGTCTCTTCAACAGCAAAAGACTGGCAGAACGGATGTCTTTTAACGAATAAATAAACTTGTTTTTCTCGTGCAACATCAGCCGCATCTAGCAGTAACCGGACGCCATCATAGTGACTATGAATAGCAACCGGGTCATTCTGAACCTGCATAGGATAGAAAACAAAATCATTAGCACTGTCAGGCAGTGCCTCGTCAGACTGAGGATATTTTGACTCGTTTTTTTCAATGAACTTCAATTTCCATTCATCGAGTATTTTTTCGACTTCATTTTCATCTAAAGCACTGACTTTTTCTCTGTATTCGTCAAAGTTTAGCGAAATATCGGACCATCCTGAATAGCCAGAAAATTCCATTGAAAATAACGGAGTAATTGCAGCTTCCTTCATCCTTACTACGTTATTTTCATCACCCCATGAGTGATAAGAAAAGACTAAAGTTCCCTTTTCAGGCTTTCTGGGAGCCTCATCAGCGCCAAATGGAACTTCTCTGAAATAAAGAGGAATTTTCCTTTCTGTAAGAGCCAGAATCAGGTTATTAATAAAAAATCTGTGCTTATGTCCATCGACTGGGTTTTTCATCCATGATACCGGAACTTCTACAACGATTTTTGATGGCATGGATTTCTCTACTTTGTCACTCAAGTTCATTGTATACCCCCAACGTTTTCTTTATCACATACGTCGAGCAAAAACGCGACATTACCCAAGCCCGAGCATTGATTCCAAATTCCGCTCTCAATTTTTTATTCGTAATTAACGTTTCAAGTTTTTGTGCCAGATCGTCAATGTTTTTATCGACGATAAAACCTGTATTGTTGTTAACAACGATACTACTGCATCCCCCCCTGTCGTAAGCGATTGAGGGACGCCCAACAGCCGCAGCCTCTATCAAAATCCTTGGCACACCCTCGGCATAAACTGATGGCAGAGCAACGATATTTGATTCCTCTATAAGCGTTTTTACATCATCGCGTTGACCAAGCCAGATAATATCTTCTGCTTCGGACCATTTCCTGATGACATTATCGGGAATAGCGTCAGGGTCTTTCTTAACAGTAATGCCTGCAACAACCAGGTTAAAATGGATCCCTTTTTTAAGGAGAACCTTTCTGGCTTCAACCAGATCAGAAAGGCCCTTGCTCCAGATAAGACGACTGGCAAATAGTACTGTTGGCGGTGTATTATCGGGTTCATTCAGATATTCAAATTTTCCAGTATCAATTCCTGCACCATCGATCACAATCGTTTTACTGGAATCGATTCCAGTAATTGATATTATTTTATCGCGGTCCAAATCATGTTCGAAGATAAAGAAAATGTCCTTTTTTTTACTAATCCAGCGATAAAAAATTGAAACAATATATTTAAGTATTCTGTATTTTTTTGCATTCGAGGAGAATACACGTCCCAGGCCAACAAAGCTTAATACCAGTTTTTTTCTGAAAGCTTTTGCATAAAAGCCACCGATAAGGCACGGCTTAATGGTTATGCAGTGTAGGATGTCAGGATTTATTTTCCTGATAATTTGAAGAGACCGGACCAAATCCCTGAATATGACAAACGGATTGAGAGATTGCTCTGACATCCTGGAATTATGGGGTTGAATGCCTGAAGACTCGAAATCATTGAAGATCTTTGCATTTTCGAAATTGCAGACTACATGAACTTCATATCCATTTTCTTTTGCAGCGAGCGCCCGCTCTTTCCAGTGTAAATTGAAATACCAATCAGAATTAATATAAAAACAAAGCTTTTTCATTAACGCCTGCCATTTTTGAAACCTTTCGCTGCAAAGAACAAACCATCAACAACACCTCTGGATAGAGACGCAAGATAACTAAGCTTACTCTCCGACTTCACAGCCATCAGATAATATTTCGTTATCCGCATTGAGATAGAAACAATGCTGAACGGTTTTTTGTCAGGGAAGATATAACGCGATAATATTAAATTGCGTGCTAAATAGTAAATTTTCCATGGCATCATAGCAGAACTGGATTCAACAACATCGTGGTGAAAAACCAGATCGGGATTATATATTAATTTGCAATCCTCGATATGCAATTTCCACGAATAGAATACATCATCGAAATAGATAAAAAGTGATTTATTAATGAACTGATATGTCTCTTTAAGCGTATCAAACGCTACGAAAACCCCAACAAATGAAAATGCCTGAATCTCTGTAGAAACCAATTCAATAGCTTCAAATTCAGATTTTTCACCAGAATACTGCAGCAACTCACTAACAGTATTAGGTATTTTTTTCCATGGGATATTCATTTTACAACGCGTACCACGCGTATCCAGAACCCGGGTCGCAATCGCCTGAGCGTTTTGCTTGTCACTGGCTGTGAATTTGTCGAGTAATGTTGAGTCCGGATAGGCGTCATCATCGAAGAACAGCACCCAATCCGGGGTGCTGTTTAATGCTATCCATTCAGAGCCTCTGTAAAAGCCACCAGCTCCGCCATCATTAACTTCACTTGAAATTATTTTTAGCCGTGGATCAATCAGATTTTTTAACCACTCAGAGGTAGCATCTGTAGATGCATTATCCACAATAACTATTTCATGAAAGGGTAATGATGCTACCGCAGCCCAACACTTTTTAAGTTTTTCGAGACGATTGTAGGTGACGATTAAAGCGGCAATCTTCATCTAGGGTTAACCGAGAAAACGGGCATTTTCTGATCGTTGCCCAGCGCCTCGCGGTATTTTTCAACAATGTCCAGAGCTTCTTTTATCGTTACGTCCATATCAAGATAGCGATAAGTACCTAAACGACCGATAAAAGTAATATTCTCTTCCTTTTCCGCTTCATCAAGATATTTATGCAGCAGCTGCATTTCGCCCATCTGCCTGATGGGGTAATAGGGAATATCGTTTTCAGTGCAGGATCTGCTATATTCTTCATAGCAGACAGACTGTTCATGATCTTCCCAAGGTGAAAAATATTTGTGCTCAGTAATGCGCGTATAGGGAACATCGACCTCACCATAGTTCATTACGGCGCAGCCCTGATAATCACCTTCAGCTTCAAAACGCTTAAAGTCTAACGTCCGGTAACCTAGACGACCTGATTTGAAATTGAAATACCCGTCTAACGGACCGCTATAAAAGACATGGTCATAATTCACTTTTTCGTTACGATCAAAACGGGTATTTAATTCAACAGTGATATTTTCATGGTTGAGAATCGATTCTACGATAGGGGTGTAGCCCTCTTTCGGCATTCCCTGATACTTATGATTGAAATAGTTATCATCATAATTGAATCTGACAGGCAATCTTTTCAGAATAGACGCAGGTAACTCTTTAGGTTCCATTCCCCATTGTTTGATTGTGTAGCCTTTGAAAAAGGCTTCATATAGCTCTTTACCCACAAAGCGTAATGCCTGCTCCTCGAAAGTCTGAGGATCGGTAATGCTTCTGTCACCTTTGGAATCAATGAGTTCTTTCGCTTGCTTCGGGTTGCAGGTTTGGCCAAAAAACTGATTAATCGTATGCAGATTGATAGGAAGCGAATATACGCTGCCATTTACAGTCGCCTTGACGCGGTTGATATAGGGCATCATTTCGCAATGTGAGTTGATGTATTCCCACACTTTTTCATTATCAGTATGGAAAATATGAGGTCCATATGTATGAACCATCACATTCGTTTTAGCGTCTCTTTCACTGTAGCAGTTACCCGCTATATGATTGCGCGCATCGATAATACGTACTTTATGGCCATCTTCAGCCAGTTCACGGCCAATTACCGCACCAGAAAAACCAGCACCAACGATCAGAATATTCTTTTTCATAAATTAACCTAAAATCACACGACGAATTTTGTAATAGTTACGAGCGATCATTTGCCTGCGTTTACTGCCAACCGGAGCAAACCGGTTGAAGTAAGGCATAATCTTCCTTTTAACCTTAGTCTGGAACAGAATATGCTGACTAGCTATTGCAGGGTGCGTAGTAAAACCGGTTTTATTCAAACGGTCATAAACTTCTTTCTGCCATGGTGTCGCATTGATATATGACATAAAATTATCGAAGAAATCTACATGAGGCGCATCCCACGGCTTGTTTTCGCCGGCAAAATGGATCATTTTAGGCTGCTTTCTTGATTTCAGAAAATCCATGTAAGTTACAAATTTCAGATTGGGAAAGAAATCATCGGTGTTTCCATTGCCATGATATACATTCCATTCACCTGGAAGATAATGAACGCGGTCGTAAAATACCTTATTCATAATATCCTGATCGAGGAACCAGTATCTGCGCGCCTTCATCGCCGCCATCAGACTGGCAAAGGTGTTTTCTTTTCTCATTTGAGAAATATTGAAAAGAATAATACCAGCCTGAAAATAGTTTTGGGTTTCTTTCATGCCTAAAATCTGTTCCAGATACTGGCCAGCATTCAGGTTGGCAGGTTCGTCAATATGAGCAATAGCGCCGAACTTAACGAAACCTTCCATCACGATGTCACGGACTGCAGCAATTAAATTCTCGCCAACTTCAGTATGAACCAGTTCGGCGACGTCACTTTCTACGATGGTATCAGCATCAATAAACAGAACTTTTTCAAATTCACTGAATATAGAAGGTATAAATAACCTGGCATAAGTAGCAGCACTGAAGTGAGCACGTGTATATACACTTTTCATTTCGCTAAAGGCGTTTACATCAAAGAAGCGCAATGAAAAATTTCTCCTGCCTTTAAGCAGAGAGATAAAACGGGACTTGTTTCTTTGTGAAACACCGTTTTCCAGAATCACAATATCGTAGTTATCAGTTTCGCTACTGTTTTTGATAATTGAGTTGACCAGCGCACCGCCACTCAGAGAATAATTATCGTCAAAACAAATAACTACAGGAATGTTATTGTGATTAAATGCAGGCTTTAACTTTCCGTTAAATGTTTCGGTTTTAACAAAAGTTCTCTGGAGTTCTTTCTTTTTCAGGCCAGAACACTTTTCCTTGTGAATCAGGAAAATATTGAAGAGACGTTCGGAGATATGTCCGATCACGCGTTTCTCCTGACCGTTATAATTTCTCATTGAGAAATTATTTTCCATGTCATCGAATATGCTGAAAAGCCACTCTGAGTATTCTGCAAATAGCTCAGATTTCATAACAAACATGTTAGTGTAATAGCCGTCGTGGGCACTGTTAAAAATCTTAACTGCAGCGGCATATTCCGGATACAGATATAGCAGACTGTCTATAGCTGACTGGTAGTCCTCAATATGCAGGTGCTGTGAAATTTTATAATGCTCATAATTATTTTTACTTCCTGCCTGCCTGACACTCCATTTTTTTGGCAGTAAGATATCGTTATCAGCGATAGCATTAACGATTGACTCTTCATTCAGACCAAACTTGGTTTCATATTCTTCTGAAATAATTTCGTCATTTACTACGCCCCACACATCTTCAGGATAATCCTGCTTATCTGAAAAATTCAGATGGCGCCTGTAGTGCATGAAACCTACATATTCAGAAGAAATATCATTCTTCCATACCCAGTATTGTGCCGTCAGCTCGCAGTAAAATGGATTTTTTACCGAAATATTTTCACCGGAATCATCACCATCGCAACATATATCGTTGAAGCTGTTCGCTTTTCCAACATGAATAGGTTTAATTATTGGAGATGAAAGAAAAGCGCTAGGCTTATGATGGCTTGTATAGAGTTTAACTTTATTAGTGTGAATACTCATTCGATGTTTCCTTACATAGAAGAACGGTATTGTTGCAATATAGTTTCTGCATCACCACTCGCTCTTAATTTGTGATTTTCAATCCAGACGACACGATCGCAGATTTTTTCAATATCACTAAGATTATGACTTACAAATAAAATTGTAACGCCTTTGGCTTTGAAATTGTTTATTGTCTCAATACATTTTTTCTGGAACGCATAATCACCGACTGCCAGAACTTCGTCAATGATGAGAACATCAGGATCAACCTGCGTAATCACTGAGAATCCCAGCTTAGCTAGCATCCCACTTGAATAAACACGAATAGGTTCGTCTATAAACTCGCCTAGTTCGGAAAACTCTATTATTTTGTCTATTCTCTCATTTAATTGCTTACGTCGCAGTCCTAGCAGAGTTGCATTCAGACGAATATTTTCACGGCCCGTAAGTTCCGGGTGAAAACCGCCGCCGAGTTCCAGCATTGAGGCAACCCTGCCGTTGGTTTTGACAATTCCTGAAGTGGGTTTAATGACTCCAGCCACGAGCCCAAGCGAAGTGCTCTTACCAGCACCATTACGGCCGATTAGTGCAACGGATTCGCCTTTATAGACAGTGAAACTTATATCTTCAATTGCCAGATAGCTTCTGCCTGATAGCAGTGTCAACGCACGCTTAGGATTGAAAATAAGCTCTTTTATCCCGGAACCAATATGATGATATAAAGGATAACGCTTGGTAACTGATTTAAATTCTATTGCCACTTCCATTATAAGATCTCTGCAAATCGGAATTTCAATTTATTAAATACCCAAGAGCCGACAATAACTGTGATTACGCCCATCCCATACAATGAGAGAATTTTTTCATAATCAACGTTACCGTTCATAAACAGCTCTCTCCAGCTTAATACCATGTCAGCCAGAGGATTATAATTAACTAACCACTGGTAATTGGCTGGTATCATATCTCCTGCGTATAAAATTGGCGTACAGTAGAAAAGTAACATAATGCCTAGTGTGACAAACCTCTCTAAATCTCTGAAAAAGAGGTTCAGCGTGGACAGGAAGAGCGCTATGCCATAAGAAAATATTAATTGTCCTACACCTATCAGTGGTATCCCATACAACCAGTTCCAATGCGGGGTCATGTCATATATAAATAAAAACACGATAATTACAGGGATGGTACACAAAAAATGCAGGCACTCCATCATGACATTGCTGAAGGGAATAACCGATCTAGGAAAAACTGTTTTTTTAATAATCTGAGCATTTGCAATGAATGAGAACAGTGAGTTAGACGTCGTGCTTGCGAACCATTGCCATGGGAATAATCCGGTTATGATGAATATGGTGTAATTTGGAATCTGAACACGCATGATCAGCTTAAAAATAAAGTAGTAAATCATCGCGAAAAGAAGCGGGTTCGCAATTGACCATAAATATCCAAGGAAACTACTTTTGTATCGGACCTTTAGCTCTTTCTCAGTGATAACTGTAACTAAATCAATGAGATAACCAAAACTATACTTCATAAATTACGCTCTGTTTTCAACTTTTAAAATGATTAATTTATGTTCGCCGGGCGCTTACACCACGCTACCGCCCCTGGCTCAACAGCTACCACAAGACTATTTAGCAGACCAAATTTTTGAATTGTTTCTTTATATTACAGAGAAGAGCTGATTAGATTTGATTAATCATCCCTCTTTGAAAGAAAGACCGATATTAAACCTGCGATATTATCATCTTCCTGAGGCAGTTCAAAGTCTGCGGATTTACATGTTTCATAACGCAAAAAAGCCTGTCTATAGACAGGCTTTTTTGCTACTTCAACGTTTATTTAAACCCATCCGGGTTCTTACTCTGCCAGTTCCACGTATCGCGCATCATCTCATCGATGCCGCGGGTGACGCGCCAGTCGAGCTCGCTGTTCGCCAGTGATGCATCGGCCCAGAACGCAGGCAGGTCGCCGTCACGGCGCGGCTTGATTTCAAACGGAATCGCCTTGCCGGAAGCCTTCTCAAACGCCTTGATCATCTCCAGCACGGAGAAGCCTTTGCCGCCGCCCAGGTTAAAGGCGGTGTAACCTTCCACTTTGCTCAGATGGTCCAGCGCTTTCAGGTGGCCTTCCGCCAGGTCAACCACGTGGATGTAGTCACGCAGGCAGGTGCCGTCTGGCGTATCGTAATCGCCGCCAAACACACCCAGTTTCTCCAGACGGCCAATCGCGACCTGTGCGATGTACGGCAGCAGGTTGTTCGGGATGCCCGTCGGGTCTTCACCGATTTCGCCAGACTCATGGGCCCCAACCGGGTTGAAGTAACGCAGCGCAATCGCTTTAAACTTCGGCTCTGCTTTGGCGAAGTCGCGCATGACGAATTCGGTCATCAGCTTGGAGGTGCCGTACGGACTGGTAGTGCCACCAATCGGGGTGGTCTCAACGTAAGGAACCGGTGCATCTGCGCCGTAGACGGTCGCTGATGAGCTGAAGATGAAGTTCCAGACACCGGCAGCACGCATCTCTTCCAGCAGCACGACAGTGCCCGCAACGTTGTTCTCGTAGTACTCCAGCGGCATACGCGTCGATTCACCCACCGCTTTAAGCGCTGCGAAGTGAATGATGGCTGAAATGCTGTTGGATGCGAACAGTTCACGCAGACAGGCGCGGTCACGGATATCGCCTTCAACGAAGGTCGCTTTTTTACCCGCCAGTTTCTCTACGCGGTTAATCGCTTCGCGAGAGGCATTGCAGAGGTTATCCAGCACCACAACATCATCACCGCGCTGCAGCAGCGCCAGTACCGTGTGCGAGCCGATATAACCCGCTCCGCCGGTTACTAAAATAGCCATGTGAACTCCTTTTTGCCGCACATTCGCGCGGCAATGATTGGTCAGCGTTACTTAGCCAGCAGCTTCTGAATGCCTGCGCGGAATTCGCGACCCTGCGCATTGTTGCGTAAGCCGTAGGTCACAAACGCCTGCATGTAGCCCAGTTTACGGCCACAGTCATAGCTTTTACCGGTCATCAGGCACGCGTCTACTGGCTTACTTTTGCTCAGGCTGGCGATCGCATCCGTTAACTGAATACGGCCCCATACGCCCGGCTCGGTTTTTTCCAGCTCGGCCCAGATATCGGCAGACAGCACGTAACGGCCTACCGCACCAACGTCTGAATCCAGCTCAGAGATATTCTCTGGTTTTTCAATGTAATCAGCAATTGTACCGACATCACCATCATTCTGCAGCGGCTCAGTGGTTTTAATCACTGAATACTCATGCAGATCTTCTTTTGACATCTTGCGAGCAAGAACCTGGCTGTGGCCGGTTTCTTCGAAGCGCGCCACCATGGCAGCCAGGTTGTAACGCAGCGGATCGGTAGCGTTGTCCAGCAGGATATCCGGCAGCACCACCACAAAAGGGTTATCGCCAATCATCGGACGCGCGCACAGAATAGAGTGGCCCAGGCCCAGTGGCTGCGCCTGACGCACGTTCATGATGGTTACGCCCGGAGGACAGATAGACTGCACTTCGCTCAGCAGCTGACGCTTAACGCGGGATTCCAGCAGCGCTTCCAGCTCATAGGTGGTGTCGAAATGGTTTTCCACTGCATTCTTGGAAGCATGAGTGACCAGAACGATTTCCTTGATGCCTGCTGCAACACACTCGTCAATGATGTACTGAATCATTGGCTTATCAACGATTGGCAGCATCTCTTTAGGAATGGCTTTTGTAGCAGGGAGCATATGCATACCGAGACCCGCAACCGGGATAACTGCTTTAAGCTTGGTCATATTTTTTCCATATAAATGAAGTAGAAATGTTCAACGATTATGCATTAAAGAGATGATTCGCAAGTATAATCATAATCTGAAAAGTAGAGGGAGATTGTCGGAAACCGCGCCACGCTAAGCCGTTATTTCTGCGTGAAATTAACGTGTTGGCGGACACCGCAATAAGCCCGCGGTGGAAATAAGAATAGTTCGATATTGGTAAGGTGACGATCAGCTGGATCAAAAGACGATGCTAATAACTGCGTCTGGCAGGCAGTAATATCCGCCCTGCCAGACTAAGGCAAATTATTGGTTATAAATTGCGCGCAGTTTTTCGCGGTAGGATGTTAAGTCATGTTCCGATTTAATGCGTTGAATAGCCGCATTGGCTTTTTCCAGAATTTGATCCGGATTAGCGACAATGTCCATGATGATCGTTTTCAGCTGCTCAATATTACGCTGGCGCAGGCTCAGTTTTTCTTCTTCAGAGCGGATTTCATAATCACGTTCATCGTTCAGGGTATTAACGACCTGCCAGCCCACGCTATCCGGGTTGATTTCAGGCAATGCCCTGACGTTGGTGGTGATGACCGGACATCCGCAGGACTGCATCTCCAGCACTGAGAAACCATAGGTTTCGGCCCAGGTTGGCAGCAGGCCAATATCAGCTTCCTGAAACAGTGCCAGTACGCTTTCGTTCGGCATAAAGCTGTGGTGAGTGAAGATGTCATGTTTAGCAATGGCGGCCAGCGTGCTTTCAGAGAAAGCTTCATCGTCCTGAAACTCGTTCAGCGCATAGTTGTAGGTTTTTTTCAGATCGCCAATCAGCGTTACTTTCACCTGATCGGAACGCAGACGGGACTCTTCAATCAACTCACAAAACGCCTGCACCACTTCCCCGCCACCCTTGCGGAAAAATTCATTGCCGATAAAGACAAAGTGCACAGGGCTTTGCGCATCACGCGGCAGGCGATGCGTGGTATGCAGCTTTTGCGGTGGGTGCATTACCACGGTTTTTTTCAGGATTGCCTGAGAGAGATCGCCATTGTCGAGCAGTAGCTTTTGCTGCATGTGCAGCGCGGCTTTTGACAACGCAATCAACGCCAGACAGTTGTCGGCGGCCAGGTAAGGAACCAATTTTTTCAGATGGTTGATATAATCAGGGCCGTATTTACGTCCCTTTTTCTCAAACAAAATACGTGGTGTATCAGTTTCAAAAGTGGCTAACCATTTTTTATCGGTGATAGCGACATCATTAAAAAGATGAAAAATGTCGACATCCTGATGTCCAGGCGAACAGAGTGGTTTAAAAACGAATACCTTCTTTTTTTTGAGAATTCTCATTGTTAAGAAGTTTATATAAGAATAAATATTTCTATATTTAAAATTTACATATTCGTTATTGGGATCCACTTTTATTGTTCTTTTTTCTGGATAATTATCGTTAGAAATACCCACTCTCATAAAACCACCTCATCAAAAAACATAAGCTCTGAATGATATATAGCTATTTATGTCACATGCCATGCTGTGTACCACAAATATACAAGAGTGCTTTTCAGGGCCATTTTATGCATGACAGGTCTTTGGTCTGTCGCAAGCGCTGGGCGTAACAGAGTGAAACGCCAAATTTTTATCGCTTACAGCATCATCGACTTCAGAATCCCGTCTGCCGTTGCCTGGCTCAAACACGTCCTGCGCCTGTATATCCGGCTTTTCATCCACTGTCCTGGATACGGTCAAAGTTGGTGACAGTGTAGATTAAATAGCATGAAACACTAACAATTCAATCATAAGAATTTTCTCAAATTCATCCCTACCTAAATAGCAGAACACTAAGTAATCAAAGCTATTTTTTGATATTTGCGTCTCAATTAAAATGAACTCTATTTTTCACTGGCCGCTTTTATTTCACAAAAAACGGCAGCCGTGTATTTTTAATCGTTGGAAATAAAAACCACACTTTTCAGATTCCAGAAGATTTGATTAAAAATAGTAAGCGTTCATCGTGCCGACAGGGATAGCAATCATAATAGCCATTACCGGCAGAAAGAATCGGAATGCGTTGAAAGTATCGAACGCCAACAAGATTCAGATTATTGCCACACCTGAAAGCAGCAAGCCAGTGCATCTCCGTATGCAACTGGCCTGCTAAAGCACATTATTAGATTAAATATTTTTCAGGTTTTTAATCTGCGCAGGTGACAGGCTGTTAAGTAAAATGCGCGCTACCTTAGTTTTCTTATACATGAAGTTGAAAACAGTCAGGTTCAGTATCTCAATCAGCAGCAGACTCATTACCGCCCCTTCAATACCATAATGAATGGTCATGAACCAGGTCAAAGGCACACTCAGAATCGCCGAGGCGACCATTTTTTTCATGATGAAAGAGTAACCTTTGGTTTTGATAAGAATGTGATAAACCGCGGAGCCGCACATTCCTAACGTGGTTGATGCCAGGATAATGGGCACAATGCTTACTGCATCACGGTATTTCGCACCATACAAAATATCAATCAGGTAGGGCGAAATCAGCCAGATAGCGACCGAAATGGTGGTGCAGACCAGCAAAATCATCGTGACTAACAAAGAGATATAATCTTCATTTTTCTTCAGATCGTTGATCTGATAGAAACGCGGAATGAAAGATGAAATCAGCGCGACTGGCATGAATGACCATGTACTGGCAATAATCAGTGCGCAGGCGTAGATCCCTGACCAGGCATAGCCCATCACGCTGGCAATGATCATCATGGGGATTTTATTGTAAATGTTGGCAGCCACGCTGGAGACGGCAAATGGGACAGCAGTGCCAACCAGCGCTTTAATTTTCTTCGCCCGCATGGAAGCAAAGACGCTGGACATTTTGTTAATGCGACTGAACGTCAGGTATTTTATGGTTACGGCAATCAATGGGCTAATGATTAGCGGAATGGCGAACCAAAGCACATGCAGCTTGAGTTCAACAAACACCAGACGCAGCACCAGCGCGGTGACAAGGCCAGCAATATTACTGATGGTATTAAGCTTGGAGCGCAGCATATAGTTGTTGATAATTGCAATAAAATCAACAGACAACAGTAGCTGGGAAATCATTACCGCCAGAAAAAGGCCCATTTCCACGCGATCGTGGATTTTCCCGTCAAGCCAGCACCAAATAATAAACAGCAGGGAAAGTACCGTAAAGACCGTGGTACGGATGATGCACATTAATATAGAGCGCATTTCTCCCTGACGGGCATTGTAACTGCCCTTCTTCAGAACTAACGGATCCACGCCCATTGATGAAATGATGTAGATCATCGAAAAAGAGGTGGTTGCCAGCGAAAGCACGCCGTAGTAATAAGGCCCAATGTATTTCGCCATGGCGGCGGTAACGATAAAAACGCCCGCTATCGAGATGATTTTTTCAAGCGCCATCCAGATAGCATTGCGGTAGCGCATATCAATTTTTTTGTACATTTTTACTTCCTGGTAATCTGGTTAAATAAACCGTAGGTATGAGTAACGAGTAAAATGTACAGGAGTGATTCTTTTACAGACGTTAACGGAAAAACAGGAATATTAAGTTTTTTATGCTCATTAACATAATACTTATAAACGTTTTTTTCTTTCAGCTTGATTCTTTTTACGGTCATCGCATTAATATGATGTTTCTTTTCTGGCCGCGTATTTTTGACTTTATCCAGGCTGGCAATATTTTTTAAATTAGCCTTGGTCATATCGGCGATTTTGCCCGGCGATTCTACCGTACTCAGCGTATCGGATAGATAGCGATTGTGCTGATAAATAGACCAGGTGCCCATATGCACTTTTGGATCGCGGCTCAGCACATCAAGGACAAAACAGCGATCTTCTGAATGATGCATGGTTTCATCAAAGCGAAATTCGCCAATGGCACTGCGTTTGAAAAAGCGGTTCCATACGGTATTCAGACAGTTATTATTGCCAAAATAGTTAAAATCTTGCAAAAACTGTGCGCTGCTCATCTGGCCAGTCGGTGAGAATTTTTTCTCTTCGGCACGATTTTCCCAGGTAAAAAACAGTCGATAAGGAAACACTAACATTTCAGCATCCAGCGTTCCCAGCTCATTGACTGCCTTAGCAGCGTCGGGCAGGATCAAGTCATCCGGATCGCAGAACCAGACGTAATCGGACGAAGCATGCTCCAGCCCTTCATTACGAGCGGAAGAGACACCGCCATTTATCTTATTAATCAGATAAAAATTATCGACGGCCAGTTCGGTAATTTTGGTCTGAATGCTATTTGCACTGTCATCAGTGGAACCATCATTGACCAAAATGATATTCACTTTATCAGCAGGTAGCACCATTGCCGATTGTATAAAGTCTTTCACCAAATCCTGTTTGTTATAAACAGGACAAATAATATCAAGTTTCTTTTGTGGAATATTCATGCGTTTTACTCGGTTAAAATTTAAGTCAGCCGATCCCTGCTTTACACACGATCAAGATAATGCTGTGAGAGGAGGTTTTTGAGCCACAGCCCGGCAGCTTAAGGGCTACCGGACCATAAAGCCGAGTGGTTATTTAATCGCGTAATAAGGCATCGCAACCTGCTTGCCATTAATGACAACGGAGATGTAGCCTTCGACTTTATCGGTATTAACCTGTTCAGGACGAAGGGCACGCGACTCCATCAGCACATCGCCTTGCTCATTCGCGCCAAAACCTGCTTTACCGTTGTGGACGGAAAAGCGCTGCAGGGCTTTGTGGGTGCTGGCACCGGCAGGCTGACTGACAAACTTCATCGTGCTGTCAAAACGGGCACAGCGGCCAACCATAAAGCGATCTTTCGCCGTGGTTTTCATTAGCACACCGGCGGAAGCGAGCCAGCCGGCGAGTTTAATGAAGACACGCGCATCGGTGTCATAAGGTGCATCGACCATCACATCGACAATCGGGCTGACGCCTTCAGCATGCCAACTCGCTTCTGCCTTCTGCGTTTTGCGCTGCAGGCTGATGATCGCTTTGCCACCGGTGGTTTTACCGCCGGTAACATCGCTCAACACCTGTTGGTCAGTACCTTTGTTGTAAGAAGATTGACCGAAAATCTCAATCTCCCAACAGTCGCCGACATCCGGGCTATACAGATTACCCAGCTCAAACCATTTTTCCTGATTTGAGTTGTTTTCGATGCGAAAACGCGAGGTCAGATAGTTATATTTCATGCTGCCATCAACGGCAACACCGTAGGATTCAACGCGTGTGGACCCACGTTCCCATGCGCTCAGCCACTCTTCGCCGGTGTGTGAGTTATCAATTTTGCTGCCAACCTGCAGGTTGGTCTGGCGCGTATTCAGGCGTGAATGATGCGCCAGCAGAGGGTTTTTACAACCTTCCATACTCAGCGCATCAATGATCCACTGGCCATTAGAAATATCGCCCGGATTTTCAGTATGCTCAATCCAGCCATTATGGATAATTGACTGGGTCGCACGCGGCAGGTTTAGCACCATACCGCCGCTGCAGTTTTGGGCATTGAAGTTAGAGAGTTCAATGGCGGTACTGTGGTCCCAACTGCCCTGCTTTCTGCCAGACCACGCGGATTTGATCACGTCGCCGGTACAGCGTGAGGCGTACCACTGGTCAATTTTGCAGTCGAGCGTATCCAGCATGCTTAGCGCGGTGCCGCCAACAAAATTGAAACGCAGGCAGGCTCCACGGAAGAACTGACCGCCGGCACAGGTATTTTCGAAAAAGCCCTGTTTGTTAGGGTTTTTGTTCACCTGACCATCAAACACCAGGCTACTCAACTCGACGCGGCGTGCGTTCACCTTAAAGATGAACGCCGATTTGCCATTCGACACAATGGTCGTTGCCGGGAAGTAACCAAAGTTAACCATGGCGCCAGACACCCGGAAAAAGCCGGTCTCTTTCTCACCAAAATCACAGCCGGACACAAAGAACTTACCTGCGGGAAACTGCACGCAGATCTGCTGGTTAGCGTCCTGTGACCACTGATACATCGCCATGATAATCGGCGCCGTATCGGTTTCACCGTCAGCAATCGCACCGAAATCAAACAACGTCAGGCGGTTATAATCTTCCACCACACGACGCCAGTGGAAATCGCTGCCGCTGCTGAAGATTACGCCGCCGTTGTCTTTAGCCGCGGTAAAGCTGCCAACAAACTCGCCGCCGCCGACTTCCAGGCCTTCATGCCAGCTTTTCAGCTTGATTTTGGCGCCTTCAAACAGTGGGCGTGTTTTACGCAGCTGCTCAACCGAGGGAATCTCTCCGATCAGTTGATAGCCCGTTGGCTGCGCCAGACGCTGGCTAAAGTCAGCGCTGCTCGGACGAGAGACATCAGGCATAAAGAACAGCTGCTCGCCGTTGTCATCATAGACCGCCATCGAATGGGACGGGTTGGCGATTAACGCCGCGTTATCCGCAATGAACTGATCGAAATTGCCGCGATTCAGCGTGATGGGCTGCTGAATTTCAGAGACTTTACCGTCGGCATTGCGCAGGAAAACCGGAATAGTATTGCCGCTTTTGGTCGGATCCACGCCCGCTTTGCCAATCCACAGTTTACCCTGGAAGTTGTGCCAGAACTGCGGCGGCATGGTATAGACGTTTTCCGGCGTCAAAATAGGAACATCCGCTGGCGGAATATCTTTTGGATTCACATCTTTCAGGTTTAACGTGCCGGATCCGCTCTTCGCGGCATAGCTGGAGAACGTGCTGACGGAAACGGCGGCTACAATTGATGACACCGCTGTTTGCAATACTTCTCTTCTTTTCATTCGTTCAATCCCGTGGTCAATTTTACCCATTAGCAGGCGAGAAACAGTTTCCCAGAGGGGTTTATACCAATGACAGCCAACGCTGCTTAATGGTTGCGCCGTCGAACTTCAGCGCGGTGGCCTGAGTATTGGCGCTCATGGCATAGAAGAGCGCGTCATCGTGGGCCAGTTGATTCATTTTTTCGATAAAGGTCTGCTTGTCGTTCATCGCCACCAGGAAACCATCCTGCTGGTCGTTGATGATTTCCTGCGGGCCAGTCGGACAGTCGTAGGCAACCACCGGCAGTGACCAGGATTTTGCTTCCAGCAGCACCAGCGGCAAGCCTTCGTAGCGCGAGGTCATCAGCGCCATGTCGCTGTCGCGATAGTAATCATTGATATTGGACACCTTGCCGACAAAGTTCACGCTGTTGCTGATGCCCAGCGTTTTCGCCTGCTGTTCCAGCGCCTGACGTAGCTCGCCATCACCGGCAATCACCAGTTTCCATTCCGGATTGGTGCTGACAAAGCCCTGCCAGACGTCGAGCAGGAGATCGAAGCCTTTCTGGTGATCCAGTCGGCCTACCGCCAGCGCCTGGCGATGACGCTGGGTGCGCTGATAGTTTTTGTATACCACCGGATTAGGGATAGCGGTACTGCTGATATGCCAGTTGGAGAACACCTGATGATCTTTATCGGTCAGTACGATGACTTGATCGTAGTAGCGCAACATCAGGTATTTCAGGCACTGAATCGGCTTGCTGAATGATTTGATGGCGATATGTTCGCAGGCGTAGGTTTTGGCGCGTTTTTTCTTCAGTGACAGCATGCTCCACAGCGCAAACATCACGCTAAGGCGTCCCATGCTGATCAGGAAAACGGCATCAAAATCCTGCTGCTGAATACGCTGAACCGCCGCTTTAATCGGGTTAGATTGCCCCTCAAAGCTCAGGATCTCTTTAACCTGACTGAACGGATAAAAGGTCTTTCCGCTGCCTTCCAGAGAATAGATGGAAACCTGATGCGCTTCGCCAAGGCACTCTGACATGAAGTTGCAGATATTTTCTGTGCCTGCGTAGGAATAAGCGTCTTTAATGACCAGCACGACTCTTTTCATCGTTACTCTGTCCACCTCAATTGCGTTCAAAAACAAAGAAGGCCGTTTCCGGCCCACAAAAATTTACCGATGCTTCAACGTGAACAGTACGCCGTTAACCATATACCAGACGTAATAGTAATATACTTTTAACGGGTTGTTTTTATAGATAATTCTTAATAGTTCCAGATGCCATTTCGCGGCTTTATTTTTATTACGCGACAGGGAATCGCCCAGTTCGTAATAGTTCACGAGGATCTTTTCAATCACGCGTACCTGTTTGTAGCGGGTAAACAGCTCATACAAAAACAGGAAGTCTTCGTGACCTTTGCGCTGGAAGAAAATGCCCTGTGGCGGCCGTCGAAAGCAGACCGAAGAGAAACAGACGCGATACTGCTTCTTCACAAAGCTGTCCTGCTGCAGGTAAGGCTTCGACCAGGTGATATCGTGATCGGCGCTTTTGGTTTTGTAGTGATAATGCGAAATCACAAAGTCGTCGCCGGCAGCGATGGCCGCTGTCTGCAGTGCCAGTTTATCTTTGTGCCACTCATCGTCGCTGTCGAGAAAGGCGATGATCTCTTCTGTCGCCGCACGCAGGCCGACATTGCGGGTTTCTGCCGCACCCATGTTGACGTCGTTATCGAGGATGGTGATGCGCGCGTCCTGACAGTGTTCGCGCACGAAGGCCAGCGAATCATCGGTCGATTTATCATTCACCAGATAGATGTGCCAGTCCGGATAAGTTTGATCAATGACGGATTGTACCGCGCGCAGGATGGTCTGCCGCGCATTGTACATTGGGATGATAATGCCAACTGTACCAACGTGATTGTTCATCTGAGTACCTGAATTAAAAGAGTGCCAAAAAAATTGCTCCGTAAACGGAGCAATTGAAATCAGAAGAGGCGATACACCGCGGCTAAACTCCAGCCGGTGACCGACTGCGGTGAGAGAATGGTGTTGTATGCTAAGTAGTAGGTTGCCATGCCGCCGAGTAGCGCTACGTTGAGCGCCAGATTGCGTATTCGCATCATCAACAGGGCGAGCAGCAACGGTTCCGCATGCAGAAACAGGTTACCTACCCTGCCGCCCAGGATGGCGAAGTCGGAGAACACCATACGCACCGCCGCACCAATGGCGTAGGCGATCAACAGCAGATACGGCAGCCGATCTTCTTTCTGTATCGCGTTTTTACCCCAGTACACCACCATAAAAAACACAATGAAGGCGATGTTTTTCAGGTTGGCGAGGCTGATAACCGGTGAATTGTTATCGAAGGTCGTACCGACGTAACTGGTGGCACGGTCGCCCACCACCGGCACAATCCCCAGCGAATCAAGAAAGAGCTTCTTACCACCAATAAAGCCGAGTGGAATTGCCAGGAACACCATCAGCAACGGCCAGTATTTACGCTGCGGCAGAAACAGAAACGGAATCACCATCACCAGCGCATAACCGGTGGAGTGAGACTGGGTGCTCAGCACCAGCATCACCGCTGACCAGATAAATTTGCGATTCACTGCCAGCAGAATGCTGGCGATAGCAAACGCGCTACAGAGTCCGAATCGAATCTGGTTCATGTCTTTGTTAATGAACAGGTGCGTTGAATAGAGGCACAATGAACAGAGAATCAACGGCGAATATTTTTTATAACACCAGGCATTCGTGCTGACGGCAACGATCGCCACGAACAGCAGAAAATAGTAACTCTCTTTAGTAAAGAGCGATAACAGGCCGGCTAATAAGGTAAAGAAATTCTCATAACGATAAATCTGGGCAACAGTTGAGAAATCACTGATATGCACCTGATTAGCAAGATCGTGAAAAAAGCCCAGATATTGCCAGTCATCGATACCGCTGCCAGGTCCGCGCATACCGGCAAAACAGATCAGCAACACGGTGAAAATAAAGAACAAGTAGTTCACCATGGAGCGCGTTTTTACTTCCCGAAGCTGGTTTATTGCTGCCAGTTCAAACACACAAAAAACTAAAATTGTGTAGCTAATAATCCAATAAATCGCCATTCACTTTCCCACCGGATGGTTACCCGTTATAACTGATGCTGCCACAACGATACGGTCGCCCGTTAGCCGGGTTCGCTTCCCGTCTCGTCGAACGGCAACACCAACTATGTTGGCTATATATTTTTAGCGATAACCTTATTTCCCGGCAAAACGCCCTTTAACCTTATCTTTCAGGCGATTGATAAAATAGGTACGGTTATCTTTATTCGTTAAGAAGAAATAGCGAGCAAAACTGACGCTGGCGAGCAGCGACTTGCCATCCATTTTGTATCTCAACGGTAATTTATAGGCTTTATACGTATGAATATCGCGCTGTGTCAGATGTGGCTTCATGCTGTCCAGCCAGAAATGAGAATACTTAACGGATTCTCCTTTGTGTTTGGAGCCAAAGGTGGTGATCAGATGATAGTTAGTCAGCGGCTGGTCAATCATGAAAAATTCAAAGCCAAGGCGATCGGCACGAATGCAGAAATCATAATCCTGATGGCGCACATAGCGCGTATCAAACTTAATCTCAGCGGCGTATTCGCGTTTCAGCACGATGGTGCTGGTCTGGATAAAGCCGTAACAGCCAAACAGATACTCTGCCACGGTTTCGCCTTTGGCCACCGGCTGCATCGGCATCACCTTAAGAAAGCTGCCGTCCTGGATAATGTTCACCTGGCTAAAAATCACGTAGCGACTTTTGCCCTGCGCTTCCAGTTCTTCGATTTTCTTTGCCGCGATCATCAGTTTGTCAGCGCGCCACTCGTCGTCTGCGTCGAGAAAGCTAATGAAATCACCGGTGGCTAAATCGATGCCTTTGTTACGCGCACCTGCACCGTTGAGTTTCTCCTGGGATAACACCAGGTTGATGTTCAGGTCACGATAACGTTCGCCCTGCACCACTGCCGCCAGCGCTTCAGCATCATTCGATTTGTCATCAATGATGATGACTTCAAAGTTGCGGTAGGTTTGCGCCGCCACGCAGTCAAGCGTGGTAATAATCGATTCAGAGGCGTTGTACGCCGGGATTACGATTGAAAAGCGGATATCCTTCATTGCCTGGCACCTTTTTAACGTCAAAATAAAAGGGTTACATAACGCATGTGCAAAAACAGAGGGAACCTGCCCGCCAGTGGCAGAAAAGGTTCCCTGTGCAGTTCTTAGCTTTTAGCGTTTTTGTAGCTGTAATCGTAATAGTCGTAACCATGGCCGTAAGCGTTAGACGCTTTACGCACCACTGCGTTAAGAATCACACCTTTAATTTCAATGCCATTCTGTGCAAAGCGCTTGTAGCTGACATCCAGCTCTTTAGTGGTGTTGCCTTCAAAACGCGCCACCATCAGCGACGTGCCGGCCAGCTTACCGATAATTGACGCATCGGTTACCGCGAGGATTGGTGGCGTATCGATCAGCACCAGATCGTAGTTCTCGCTCGCCCATTCCAGCAGTTCCTGCATACGACGATGCATTAACAGCTCAGATGGGTTTGGCGGAACCTGACCGCGTGGCAGGAAGTCAAAACCGTATTCGCCGCGCTGAATCAACGCAGGGGTAAACGGTGTCTGGCCAGAAAGCACGCTGGACAGGCCCTGCTTGTTCTCTGCGCCCAACAGTTCGTGCGTATAACCACGACGCATATCGCCATCGATAAACAACACTTTCTGTCCCGCTTTAGCAATCAACGCCGCCAGGTTAGAACAGATAAAGGTTTTACCGATGCCTGGGCTGGCGCCGGTGATCATCAGGATGTTGTTCTTCGCTTCCATCATCGCAAAGTGCAGGCTGGTACGCAGGCTACGAATTGATTCGATGGTCAGGTCAGTCGGGTTACCCAGTGCCAACAGCGTGTTGTGCGGATCGGCTTTAACTTTGCTGCCGCCGCGCGCCAGCGCTTCAGTATCTTTCTTACGCTGCCATTCAGATAGCGGCACGCTGGCATAGACGTTCATGCCCAGCTCTTCCAGCTGCTCAGGGTTTTCAATGCCGTGATGGAACATCGCTTTCAACAGCACCAGGCCAACGGAAAGCACCAGACCGGCCAGCAGGCTGGCAAGAATGATCAGCGATTTCTTCGGCGCAATAGGCATTCCCGCCGTTTCTGCGCTGTCGATGATACGCACATCACCCACGGTTGAGGCTTTGCTGATGTTCAGCTCTTGCTGACGATTCAGTAACTGAACGTAGATTTCCTGTTCAGACTGCGCGTCACGCGTCAGGCGTAAAATTTCCTGCTGCGTTTTTGGCATCTGCGAAATACGTGTATTCAGCTTCTTCTGCTCATCAACCAGTGTCTGACGTTTTTCCAGCAGCGCACGGTAGGTTGGGTGATCTTTAGTATAGAGCTGTGAAACTTCAGCTTCACGGAAGGTCAGTTCATTCAACTGCGTCTGCACGCTCACGGAAGAGTCCAGCGCCGCTTTCGCTTCCAGTGACATATCAACCGAGTCATTCTGACGGCGATACTGATTCAGCTTGTCTTCTGCTGCGTCCAGTTTGGCACGAACGGCCGGCACCTGAACCTGCAGGAACTCAAGGCTCTTCTGCGCTTCTTCTGATTTACGCTGTACGTTCTGCAGCAGATAGTTTTCAACGATACTCTGCAGTACGTTACTGATTAATACCGGGTCTTCACCGGTGTAGCTCAGTCCCAGCACGCCGGTGTCTTTACCTTTATCGGCTACAGACAGGTTGCTGGTGATCATTTTGATCGCCTGCAGGTTAGTCAGCTTGGTCACCTTGAAGCTGGTGCCCTCTTCCGCTTTGATATCGCTGACCAGCATGGTGACATCACCGTGCTGCTCCAGCTGGCCGACTTTACCTTTGAACAGTTCATCACCGTTGAAAGAGACGCTGTAGCTGTCCGGGCCTTCTACTTCTACTTTCACTGCTCGCGGTTCAAAGCTGCGTGGCAGATCGAAACGAGAAATCGCGATCTGTGCAGGCTTGTTACCCATCAGTCGTGCCAGGCCTTTGCCAATCACCGGCAGATATTCCTGCTCGATCATGGTATCCAGACCTAAATCTTTGACCGTTTTACCAATCACCATACGTGAGTTGATAATTTCCACTTCGGTTGCAGAAAGCGGCTGTGAATCTGGCAGCATTGACTGCAGGTCGTTCAGTACGGTATTGGCGTTTTTGCTTTCTACCTGTACCAGCGCATCGGCGTTATAGATTGGCGTTGCGAACAGGCTGTAAAGGGTACCCATCAGCATAAAGAAAGCCGTAACGGCCACTATTACCCAGCGATGGTCAATCAGTTGTCCCACAAGGTGCGCCAGATCTAATCCACCCGATTCCTCTTTCGGCGCACTCAAAACCTTATTTTTTGTTTTCATGGATAATCTCAGCTATCGGCTTAATACGTTCACCCATTTCTGGGTAGCGTTGTCCAGTAATTCATAGACCGCAACAAAAGCCTCCCGGCTTTTGCGAAAGGGATCGGCGATTTCTCGCTGGTTGAGCCAGTGCCCTATCAGCATCGTCTTGCCACGTGCGGCCGGATCGATCCGATTCACCTGTTCAATCTGATCTTTTTCCATTACCAGGATGAGATCGAACTGGCGGCACAGACTCGAGGTCAGCTGCTGCGCTTCATGGCCTGCCAGCGACAGACCATTTTCTTCAGCAACATCGCAGGCGGTGGCGTCAGCGGCATGACCTTTCAGCGCGCTGAGGCCCGCTGAAACGATCTTTTTATCCGGTAACGCCCGCTTTAACAGCCGTTCAGCAGTCGGTGAACGGCAGATGTTGCCAACGCAAACTACGAGGACAGAGTTAATCATCGTTACAACCCGCTTATCAGTAGGTGCGGATACGACTGATGCTCGACGTAATGTCATCAACGCCAGAGATGGTCGGCAGAAGCTGCGAAATCACGCGGTTCCAACGAGTCAGAGGTGTTGAGGTAACATAAACGATGTCATACGGCTCCAGCTGGAACTCGGTGCCCATGACCATCGCGGCGGCATCTTTGGTATTCAACTGATAGATGTTGGCGATTTTGGTGCGGTTGCTGCCTTTAATCGGACGGATAACAAATACGCCGGTGGCGTCAGCTAAGGTCTGATCGATGCCCTGCGCGCTACCCAGTGCTTCTGCCAGCGTCATGCCGCTGCGATCCATCTTCAGGGTGGTCTGCTGCTTCACTTCACCCATGACGAAGATTTTCAGGTCATCGTTACGTGGAACAAACAGAATGTCGCCGTTATAGAGCAGGTGGTTCTGGCTCAGGTCACCATTTTGCATCAGCGCTTGCAGCGAAATACGCTGCTCCTGACCGTTATGGGTCAGAATCACGTTACGCCAGTCAGCATCAGCGGCCAGACCGCCCGCGGCGTTAACGGCGTCCAGAACGGTCAACGGCACGTTAGTGATCGGTTGCTGACCAGAGGTGGTCACAGAACCGGTCACGTAGGCTTTCTGCGAACGGAACGACGCCAGGCTGACATCAACCTGCGGGCTTTCGATAAACTGTGCCAGGCGACGAGCGATTTCTGTACGCACGTCAGTCACGGTACGGCCCATCACGCGAACTTTGCCGATGTAAGGATAGAAAATGGTGCCATCAGCATGTACCCAGTTACCGGTATCGCTGGCGCTACGATACTGACCTGCTGGCGTGGTTAACTCTGGGTGATCCCAGACGGTAACGTTGATCACGTCGCCTACACCAATGCGGTATTCGTAGTTCTGAAGTTCCAGCTGCAGGCCGGGATTGTTTTGCGCAACCACTGGACGTGGACGCATAGATTCCACCAGACGCGGTGTCATCGGAAAGACGTTAACGTATTTATCAATATCGAAGTTGCTGTCTTGCTGCTGTATGACATCTTTACCACTGGTTGAAAGGTGCTGACCTGGTTCGATTGTGCACCCTGACAAAAAAGTGGCGGATACCAAAAGAGGTATCAATTTAGTTTTGATTGTAATCATCTAGAATCATCGCTATCAGTAATTTGATTGATAGTGGCGAGAACGCCGCTGTGTTAGCGTCAAATGAGTATGCTTATCCACTCATACCCTGAAAAAGTGGGTCATTATCATTCGCTCCCTGGCTTTTTTACATTGTCGTCACGGAAAATGCCGACACTATAAGAGCACATTATTTTTAGTTTGTGAGAAAATAATGTCTTTTCGGTATTCCGAGAACTCCAGCTCCTGCCAAAGACATTCCCAACACGGCTTACGTCTGCCACCTTCGCGTGCATTAAGGCGTTGTAAACAACGCCTTTCCGTTGCGTTTAATACGCGCCGTCTCGCTTAAGAACCACACCGACCGTTTTGAACAGGATGGCGATGTCATTCCATAAGGACCAGTTCTTCACATACCATGAATCGAAGTAGACGCGGGTTTCGTAATCAACATCATTACGGCCGCTTACCTGCCACAGGCCGGTCATACCCGGTTTGGCCATGTAGTAGTAATCGACATCACCCGCATAACGACTCAGCTCATCTTCAATCACCGGACGCGGACCCACCAGGCTCATTTCGCCACGCACCACGTTCCACAGTTGCGGCAATTCATCGAGGCTGGTTTTGCGAATAAAGTGACCGACTTTAGTGATACGCGGGTCGTTTTTCAGTTTGAAGTCTTTATCCCATTCGGCACGGGCGACCGGATCGGTGCGCAGCACCTCTTCCAGCACCTCTTTCGAGTTCACCACCATCGAGCGGAACTTAAGACACTTAAACTTACGACCATTGAGACCAACGCGTTCGTGACCGTAGATTGGTGCACCGCCGTCGCGAGAAACCAGGAAAATGAGTATGGCGAGCGCGGGCATCAGCATGGTCATGATCGCCAGCGCACCAACGATATCGAAAACGCGCTTAACGAAACGCGAGGTGCGTTTTGCCAGGTTGTTGTTCACACGCAGAATCATCACTTCGTGGCTAAAGATATAAGCCATGTCTGTGCCGTAAAGCGGTACGCCGCGCAGCGAAGGAATCACCGATACTGAACGACAGTTATGTTTGGCCAGCGTCTTCAGCCAGATATCACTGTACTGACTCTGCTCATACTCAACCGCAACGATAAACTGCGTTTCGCCATTAACACGCTGCCACAGTGCATCTTCATTCTTCAGAATTGGCGCGCCGCACAGCATGGTCTCTTCAGACGATTCGTCAACATCGTAGAAAGCGATAACGTTGAAGCCCATCACCTCTTCGCTTTGCAGCGCGAGGAAAGCTTCGCGGGCGTTTTTGCCGCTGCCAATAATGATGGTGTCTTTCTTCCACAGCTTGTAATGGTTAAGCACGCGTTTGGTAATGGCGCGGCCCAGTGGCAGCATAATCAGCACCAGCAGCCAGGTCACTAACCAGACGTAGCGAGACATTTCCCATTTTGACAGGGCGGAAATCGACAGGTCAATGATGGCAAAAATAAAGACCGTACGAAGTATTTCCTTGAGCTCGAACCAGAACGGCTTGCGATAGGTGAAATGACGCAGGCGGACCCAAAACCAGCCAATACAAATCACTGACAGACAGATGTGAGTCAGAATTTTCAGATTCAAATCTTTTTCGCTAATATTCGCCAGAGGATCGACCGGCAGCATATTTATTAACGACAACGCGATGAATAACGCTGCGTTAAAACAAATTAAATCTGAAAACGCCAACAACAATTTAGTAAATAAGCTTTTAAAAGTAATTTCATTATCGCGCATGTTTGACTCTTTTATTTTATTATCCCTGAAGCCCAGGACGTTTCTTAACATGATTATTCGCTTGACTATTGGCTCACGAATAAGCAATCAATCGATTCCGGGTTCACAGCAACGTTCATCAATGTCCGGCAAGATAGTGGTTGGTGACGCTTTATTAAGGCTAAACGGTGATTAATTCCTGCTAAATCAACAACAAACGGTTTAAGGAACGCTACCGCCCCTGGCTTGTTGCTGCCACACTGCATGGTAAATCCCGTTTTCATCTTGTCGCTGCTGGTGCTGCTCTGCCTGATGTGTAGTGGTTCAAACGTGGCTAACGTCACAATTCGTGAGATTAAGTGTGGTTTGAACGTGGTTATGGCAACACAGGCACAGACATTTCCTTACTGGTTGCTATACTAGTTATTACTGGCCTGTTTACAAGTAGGGCCCGTACTCCCTGCACTATTTTAGGAAAAAGACTACCACCCATTAGTACGGTCACCTTGCCAACTCCCCAGAAATTTCTCTTAAGTTTCGGACTATTCGCCTTTGCATTTAACGCAAATTCTGGCGCCTCATTAAATCCTGTCAAAACTACTGACATCTTAAATGCGCGCGGTAGAATGCTAAAGAATGATCGTTAAATTCAAAAGCAGTTAATTCTGAATAGTGATAATTGTTTTATCAGAACAGTTTCTCTCCAGAATCTCTCCTTAGTTGAGGGCGGTTTGTTTACGGGCTAATAATTCACTATCATCGGATAAAGCAGAATTCTATTATTAAGGTGTTATGAACATGATTGAGTGGATCACCGATCCTGGCATCTGGGCCGGTTTAGTCACGCTAATCGTTTTGGAACTGGTGTTAGGGATTGATAACCTCATTTTTATTGCGATCCTCGCAGAGAAGCTGCCTCCCGCACAACGAGATAAGGCTCGAATAATCGGCCTTTTACTCGCGCTGGTAACCCGGTTGGGCCTGCTGGCATCGCTCTCCTGGCTGGTTACACTAACAGAGCCGTTTTTCAGCCTGTTCCATCACGACTTCAGCGCCCGCGATCTGATTATGCTGTTAGGCGGTATCTTCCTGTTATTTAAGGCAACCATGGAGCTCAACGAGCGCCTTGAGGGCAAAGATGAGCAGGAGAACGGCCAAAAACGCGTCGCTAAATTCTGGCCGGTAGTGGCGCAAATTGTGGTGCTGGATGCCATTTTCTCACTCGATTCCGTGATTACCGCCGTGGGCATGGTGGAAGAACTTTCAGTGATGATGGCGGCCGTCACCGTGGCCATTTTGCTGATGTTACTCGCCAGCAAACCATTAACGCGTTTTGTTAATGGACACCCCACTATTGTCATACTGTGCCTGAGCTTTTTATTAATGATTGGATTTAGCCTGGTGGCAGAAGGCTTCGGCTTTCACATTCCCAAGGGCTACCTCTATGCGGCGATCGGCTTCTCGATTGTCATTGAAGGTCTCAACCAGCTGGCACAGTTTAATCGCCGACGCTTTCTCACCGCCGGTCAGCCGCTGCGAAAACGCACCACCGATGCCGTAATGCGGCTGCTGCGGGGTTATCACGAGCAGGCCGAGCTAAATGCTGAGAATGCGCTGCCAGGTGGCAATGAGGCGCAGGCGATTTTTAATCAGCAGGAACGTGAGATGATCGCGCGCATGTTGGGCATGGGTCAGCGCACCATCAGCAGTATCATGACGTCGCGGCACGATGTAGAAAGTATCGATTTGCAGGCGGATCCGGCACATATCATGGCACAGCTGGATCGTAATCAGCATACGCGTCTGCTCATCACCGATGGCGAGCCGGAGCCGCTGGGCGTAGTGCACGTCATCGACCTGCTGCACCAGGCGCTGCATGAAAGCTCACTGGATCTCCGGGCGCTGATTCGCCAGCCGCTGGTCTTCCCGGAGCGTTTGCCGCTGCTACAGGCGCTGGAACAGTTCCGCAATGCGCGCACCCATTTTGCCTTTGTTGTTGATGAGTTTGGCTCGGTTGAAGGCGTGGTGACGCTCAGCGACGTGATGGAAACTATCGCTGGCAGCCTGCCCAATGAGAGCGATGAACCCGACAGCGTCGATGCGCGTCACGATATTATTAAAAGCGACGACGGCGGCTGGATTGCCAATGGCCATATGCCGCTTGATGATTTGGTGATGTTTGTGCCGCTGGATCTGGATGAAAAGCGCGAGTATCACACTATTGCCGGCTTGCTCATGGAGAATTTGCAGCGGATACCGCAGGAAGGCGAGGAAGTTAAGGTGGGCGACTATCTGTTCCGCACCTTACAGGTCGAGAATCATCGGGTACAAAAAGTGGCCATTCAACCACGTCTTCTTACTGAATCAGACTAGCCGGTATGATAATAAACGGGCCGGAAATTTCCGGCCCGCAAAATTATCGCTGGAGCTGTTTCTTTAACTGCTGCGCTTTTTCATTACTCTGATTGCGATCTATCCACTGATTCAGGCGGCTTTTCGCTGCGTCCTCAACCTGTCTGCGCAACAGCTGATCCACCGGCAGGGAATATTGCAGACTCTGCCAGTTGCCGTAAATACGCAGCGGGATCGCGGATTCGGCCAGTGCAGCAATCAGGCGATCGTCGCCTTTCCAGCCACCGTTAATCTTCACCGCCAGCTGCATATCCAGCGCTTCGGTTGGCATCGTCACGGTGCCTGCACCGGTGAGCGACAGCTTTTGTGCCTCGCCATTGAGCTGGCTTAGCGTAATCACGCCTTTATTCAACATCATCTTGCCGGAAAGCTGCTGGATGGTGCCGTCGGGCGACACCTCATCGGCACTCAGACGATCGCTGCTGCGCGATATCGCACGTTGCACCATCTGAGGAATATTGAGCGTTGCGACCTGCAGATTTTGTACATTTGCCTGCGCACTGCCCTGCCAGCTATTTTTCGCCACCATCATATCCAGATCGGTGCCAGCCAGCTCGCCGTTCAGCGTCAGCGTGCCATCCAGCGCCTGCGGCAACCGGAAGGCGCGCAGCAGCGGCTTGATCGCCACCGTTTGCAGTTGCGGCTGCAGCGCAATTTTCGCCACCGGTTGACGCACATCCACCGCACCTGGCAGTGAGAAGCGCCCTGCCCCCACCTGGCCACTAAAGGTATTCAGGCTAATCTCGCCCGCCCGATTTTCTGCATCCAGCAGCACCGTATGCAGGTCGAGACCGCGCCAGCGCACCGCATCCAGCTTGAGGTTAAGCAGCATGTGTATACCTGTCAGCGGTGAACCGGCCCCGCTCCAGGATTTCTCTACCGCAATCACCGGCGGTCGGTTGGCTGCCGCGAGCTGGGCCGCCTGCGCCTGCTGCGACACACCGTCAATGTTGATGCCAAACAGCTTGTCCAGATCGAGCGTCGTCGCGTGCAGCGCCACTTTCAGATCGGGCTGCATGCCCCATTTCCCACTGATTTCGCCGTTGAGCTGGCTGTCGTTCAGTGAGGCGACGATCTGTTGCAGTGAGAATTGCTGATTTTCTGCCTGCCAGCTGGCCAGCATGCTCGCATCGCCTTTGATGCCATCAGCCGGAATGCCCGCGCCGCTTAACTGCCATTGCAACCTATCAACGTTGCCGGACAGGCGGTGCGGATAGTCGGCGATTTTCATGTGGCCTTTTAGCGCCAGTTGCAGAGTGCGCTGATCGCGGCTCACCGAGGTGGCAACATCCAGCGCCGCCGACTGGCGACGATCCTGAGTCATATCGAGGTTAAGATTACGAAAATTGATCTCTTCGCCGCCCGGCTGCTGCCAAATCAGCAGGCTGTCCACAATGCGCAAATGGCCAATATCATATTGCCAGCCGCTGGCGGGCTCGGCGGGCGTTGAGTCAGCCGGACCAATCGGGGCGTTTTGCGGACGCTGCCTTTCGCTGTCCGGCGTGGCACGGATCACGGCGTTTTTCAGCATCACCTGTTTCACGCTGAGCTGATGAGAGAACAGCGGTATCAGGCTGACGTCGAGACGCATATTTTCCGCGCTGACCATTGGCTGCGCAGCGCCCGGCGCGGTCAGCGACATGCGACCCGCCAGAATGCTGAGCTGCGGCCAGACGTGCCAGCGCAGATCGCCATCCAGCTTCAGCTGATAGCCACTGCGTTGTTGTACCTGTTTAACCATGTAACCGCGGAAGTCATTGGGATTGACCAGCAGTACCAGCGCGGTCATGCCCGCCACTATCACCACCAGCAAAATGGCCAGCGTGGTTATCAATCTTCTCATCAAAACCGTCTTTACCTCTGCTTAATCTTTGTCGATACGACTGGCATCCGCGCCCTGCTGGCCTTTGTATTTGGCATCTTCACGGCGGTTGTACGGACGCGCTGCCGGGCCGGAGAGCGGTTCAAAACTCAGTGCGCCAATCAGCATGCCAGGACGCAGCGCTAACGGCAGTTTACCGGAGTTAAAAAATTCCAGCACGATGCGTCCCTGCCAGCCGGGATCGATACGATGCGCCGTCACGTGTACCATTAATCCCAGTCGCGCCAGTGAGGAGCGGCCATCGAGCCAGCCAACCAGATCGTCCGGAATGGTCACGGACTCAAAGGTCACCGCCAGCGCCAGTTCGCCCGGATGTAGATAGAACGCCTCGCCTTCCGGCAACACGATCTCATCGCTCATTACCCGATCGAGTGCGGCGCTGACTTCCTGTTTAGGGCCACTTAGATCGATGAACGCGGCGGTGTGGCCACGAAAGGTGCGAAACTGATTGCCAAGGCGCACATCTACCGTCGCGCCGTTAATGCGCTCAACCGGCGGCCGTGGCGTAATCTCCAGCTTACCGCTGTCCAGCCAGGCTTCAATGTCGCGGTCGCATAATCTCATCGCCTTACTCCAGGAATCTCATAGTGTAGTTAATGCTGGCCCGATGCTGGCGTTGTTTGCCAGCACCCCGCCGTTTACTCAAAAAATTGATGAATCTTAGCTTTCAGAATATCAATAGCGATGCGATTTTTCCCGCCGCGCGGCACGATAATGTCGGCATACTGTTTTGACGGGTCGATGAACTGCAAAAACATCGGCCGAACCGTTTTCTGATACTGCGCCATCACCGAATCCATTGAGCGGCCACGTTCGTTAACGTCGCGTTTCATACGACGCATCAGGCAAATATCCAGCGGCGTATCGACAAAAATCGAGAAATTCATCTCGTTGCGCAGGCGGGCATCGGTAAGCAACAGAATGCCTTCCAGAATGATCACTTTTTTCGGCTTCAGCTGGATGGTTTCTGCGGTGCGCGTATGCTCAACATAGCTGTAAACGGGCAGATCGATGGTCTCACCTGATTTCAGCATCTGCAGATGTTGCAGCAGCAGATCGTGATCCATCGCGCTGGGATGGTCGTAGTTGGTTTTAACCCTTTCTTCCATGGTGAGATGGCTTTGGTCTTTGTAGTAGCAATCTTCGGGGATCACACCGATATGCTCATCGCCAACCTGATCGCGAATTTCACGATAAAGCGTACTGGCGATTAAACTTTTACCTGATGCGGAGGCGCCTGCGATACCCACAATGACGCACTGGTGAGACTTGTCAGTCATAAATTAAAGACCTGATTACAGTATGACAAACCGGTAAGCGATGCAGAATTATACAGCGCTCACGATAGGTCAGGAGATGAGAGGGTTATTTCGCGGCAATTATAGGGATTTCACCCTGTTGATGCCAGAAAAAGCGGCATCAGGTTTTTCAGAATATATCCTTTGGCGGGCTCGCTGTTTCACCGATAAACTGCATGCGACAAGATTCAGCGCCAGCCAATGCGGGTGCGGCAATCTTTCATAACAACAATAAAGGTAAGATATGTCCTGGAAAACCCTCACTTATTTTGGTGACAGCATGTTGCTGATCCCCACAGCAATCATTATCGCCCTGGTCTTACCGTGGAAAAGCAGCGATCGGCACACGGTCTGGTACTGGATTTTTGCCTTCTGCCTTGCCGGATTTGTGGTCTCGGTGTCAAAAGTGCTGTTCCTTGGCTTCGGTATTGGCAGTGCTCGTTTCAATTTTACCGGCTTCAGCGGCCATAGCGCCATGTCCGCCACCCTGTGGCCGGTGATGCTGTGGCTGGTTTCCGGGCGCGCGACGCAACCCTGGCGCCGGTGTGCGATCATTATTGGCTACCTGATTCCGCTAATGGTCGGCCTTTCGCGGCTGGTGATTCACGCCCATTCCAAAAGCGAAGTGGTACTGGGTCTGCTGCTGGGCTTCTCCATCAGCACGACGTTTTTGCTCAGCCAGCGCCATACACAGCTCAAGGGCTTTAGCCTCGGACAGATGTCAGCGGCATTGCTGCTGCCGTTGCTGCTGTTAGGGCACGGCCGCATTGCCACCACGCAGCAGTTTCTGGCGCATTTGTCCGCCGATCTGGCCGGTATCGACAGGCCCTGGACGCGTGCCGATCTGCTGAAACTGCGCCAGTAATTGTCTGGCTGAAGGGTTCAATTGACCGAATAGAGGGCATTTGTGAATTCGGCCACGACAACGATTTTGAATATGCTAGCATAACCTGATAATCATCAAACAGGGTCATTCCGTCCAGCTGTCAGGCGGAGGTCCCTGTTGATCTCTCGCCTTTATGTCAGGTGTGTTTACATCTCATGATCACAGCTCAGTTTGGTTTCAGACATCGCATGCTGCAGCGCTTAACCACGGCGCTCCTGCTAGGTGGCCTCTGCTTTTTGCTGGCGCTTTTTTGTCTGCAGCTGATTGTCGTTAGCGGGACGATTTCGCCGTTATGGCTGCCCACCGCGCTGATGACCGTGGCCGCTTTCCGCCTGGGCTACGTGGAAGCGGCGCTGACCCTGCTGTTTTGCTTTCTGGCCGTTATTCTCGCTAATACGTTGATCATGGGTTCCGCGTTATTCAATGTGTACTATGCGCTGGTCAATCTGCTACAGGCGCTGACAGGCGGCGTACTGCTGCGCCTGCTGCTGAACCCTCAGGCACCACTGGATACCTTATATGACTGGTGCAAGCTGCTGCTGGCGGCGGGCATTATCACGCCCTTTCTTGGCGGGTTCTTCGCCCTGTGGTTGCTCAAGGGTAACGGTGCCTTTTTCGCCACCTGGGTGATCGCTGAAATTATCGGCATGCTGGCCCTGGCACCGGTGTGCCTGCTGTGGCAGCCCCGCATGCTGCGGCAGCGAATCAGTGCGCGTCAGCTGTCTGAAACCCTGCTGTGCATCGTTGCTTCACTCACCGCTTGCTACGTGGCGCTGCGTTTTCTGCCGTGGCCCTTCGCTTTTATTATCGTGATCCTGTTTACCTGCGCCGTGCGTTTGCCACGTTTTTCCGCCTTTGTGGTGTTTTTAGTTAACGCCCTGATGATCTCCGTACTGTTGGGATTACGGCTGGTGGTATTACATATTGATACCGTCTGGCTAAGCCACACCGCGATCTGGCTACCGTTTCTGCTTATTCTGCTGCCAAGCCATATGATGTCGCTGATTATGCACTCTTTCCGTGCAGAAAAAGCGCATATCAGCGAAAGCGAGCTGCGTTTCCGCCATGCCATGGAGTATTCCACTATCGGTATGGCGATGGTTTCGCCCGAAGGGCACTGGCTAAGCGTAAACAATGCGCTTTGCCAGCTGCTGGGTTACCCGAAAGCTGAAATGATACAGATGACCTTTCAGCAGATTACGCACCCGGATGATATCAGCAGCAACGTCGCCGCCATGCAGCGGGTTCTCGCCGGCGAAGGCGACAACTACCGTATGGAGAAACGCTATATTCGCAAAGATGGCGAAACGGTCTGGGCCACTTTGGCCTCTTCGCTGGTCAGGAACAGCCACGGCGAACCGCTCTATTTTATTTCTCAGCTGCAGGACGTTACCGAGCTGAAGCGTACCGAAGAGGCTAACCGCTGCCTGATGGAGCGCATCACCCTGGCTAATGCCGCGCTGTTCGAAGAGAAAGAGCGCATGCACATTACTCTCGATTCGATTGACGAAGCGGTGATCAGTACTGATGAAGCAATGTTGGTTACCTTTATGAATCCGGTGGCGGAACGCATGAGCGGCTGGTCGCAGGAAGCTGCGGCGGGCAAGGCGCTGAGCGATGTGCTGCACATTACGCACGGCGTTAATGGCGATCGTATCGAAAACCTGCTGCTGTGCGCGCTGCCTGCTGCCAAAAACACGCCTGACCTCGATGAAGCGCTGGTGTTGCATAGCGCGCAGCATGAACAGTTTGATATTCAATACAGCCTTACGCCGCTGAAAACCGAAGAGGGCCACCATGTCGGTACGGTCATGGTGATTCGCGACGTCAGCGAGTCACGGGAAACGCTACGTCAGCTAACCTACAGCGCCTCGCACGATATTTTGACCCGCCTGCCCAATCGCGCCAGCTTTGAACAGCAGCTGCGGCAGCTATTGCAGAATATCAGCGGCAGTCAGCAGCACGTGCTGGTATTTATCGATCTTGACCGCTTCAAAGCGGTAAACGATACCGCCGGACACGCCGCGGGCGATGCGCTGCTGTGTGAGCTGTCGACGCTGATGCTGCATCATCTGCACGGCAATGACGTGATTGCCCGACTCGGCGGTGATGAGTTTGGCGTGCTGCTGCCGGACTCAACGCTGCGCAGCGCCAGCGAGCTTATTCAGCGGCTGATTAACGCGGTCAATCATTACGCCTTTCAGTGGCAGGGCAACATTTATCAGGTGGGTGCCAGCGCAGGCATGACGCAAATTGACGCCACGAACTGCCAGAGCAGTGATGTGATGTCGCAGGCGGATGCCGCCTGTTATCACGCTAAGCACAATGGTCGTGGCCAGCTGCAGGTTTATCAGCGTCATCACACCAGCATTGTCGCCCACCCGGCCTCAACGCTGACCGCCGCCGAGGTAGAAAAAATGCCGATACGGCTGCTGAGCTGGGCGGTGACACCACCGGGCAAAACACAATCGGTGAGTTTTTATGTGCTCGAGGTAGAACGGCTGGCCGATGCCAGCTGGCCGCTGGATGAAAACAGCTGGCAGAACGCCCCGCAGGAAACCGCCCTGCAACTCGCCTTAGATCGCAACCTGATGCGCCACTTTTTTGCTCACTATGCGCAGCCGCTGGCCAGCAAAGCCATCACGCTGGCGCTGCCCTTTACAGCGGCTGCGCTGCGTGACGACGCATTCGTTACCGAGTTACTTGCGCTGCTGCACGCCAGCCCGCTACCGCCCGCACAACTTATCGTGGTGATTGAAACAGCGGCACTGCTTGCCGACAGCAGCCGCCTGCCGCAGGCGATCGTCCAACTGAAAGGTTGTGGTTGTCGCATCATGCTGCAAAATTTTGGCCGTCACCTCGACGCCTTTAATCAATTCCACGGCGCAGCCATCGACTACATTATGATGTCGCCTGATCTGGTGGCCACGGTTCACACCAGCTTAATGGATGAAATGTTAGTCTCTATTATTCACGGTCAGGCAGAAAAGCGGCAAATTATCACGCTGGCTGGCCCGATAGAATTACCCGCTGCGCTGACCACGCTGAACACTATTGGCATTAATGGCGTATGGGGAAATGCGATTGGCGAGCGGCAGCCGTTGCATTATTTAGTGCAAAACAGCTATTTCGCGATTAAGTAAAATATCGCCAAAATAACCGCTCACCGGCAATTTAATTGTGCGATAAGCGGAATAATCCTGGGAGCAGCAAATGAATAGTTAAGCCGGGCTTATCGGGTGACGGCATACGGCGGCAACCGGTGAAGAAAGCATCAAAACAATTAAGCAGTTATTTATTTTCATACTGCTATGATGCCTTTCCGCATATGCCAAAGGATATAGCAAACATGCACCTGATCGACCTCGGCCTGCGTGAGGTTTTGCTCTATGCATTTGCCTTTACGTTATTTATTCGCTTCACGCTTATCACTATCGGATGTTGTGGTATCTGGTCCGGCACCTCTATTATTGCCGCAGCACAGGGCGAACTTTATTATTATATTTTCGGCCTGGTCATCATTGGGTTAAGTATTGGTTTGCTGCTATTTAAACTGGATAGCTGGCGTGAAAAAGATCGGCGCAAACGGGTACCAGCCCGTGCTTATTCTGACCAGCACGACAAATCGCTTTTATAATTATCCGCGACATTGCCAACGCCGCCAGGCTGGGGTAAAGTCGCCCCCTTTTTTTCTGGAAGGGGAATGGGATGGCAATCGGCTTCGATTATGGAACAGCGAACTGTTCTGTCGCGGTAATGGAACAGGATCAGGCGCGTCTGTTGACGCTGGAAAACAACTCCCCTTACCTGCCTTCTATGCTCTGCGCGCCTACGCGCGAAGCGATCAGTGAATGGCTCTATCGCCACCATCAGGTCCCCACACCCGATACGGAAACCACCGCGTTGCTGCGTCGCGCGGTGCGTTTTAATCAGGAAGAAGACATTGAGGTCAATGCTGACAGCGTGCAGTTTGGCCTCGCTTCGCTGGCGCATTATATGGCGGACCCGGAAGATGTCTGGTTTGTGAAATCGCCCAAATCTTTCCTGGGTGCCAGCGGCCTCAAACCGCAGCAGATTGCGCTGTTTGAAGATCTGGTCTGCGCCACCATGCTGCATATCCGCCAACTGGCTGAAAACGAATTGCAGCAGGAAGTGCGCCAGGCGGTGATTGGCCGACCGGTTAACTTTCAGGGATTAGGCGGCGACGACGCAAACCAACAGGCAGAGGGGATTCTGCAACGCGCGGCAACCCGTGCCGGCTTCAGCGACGTTCTGTTCCAGTTTGAGCCGGTTGCCGCCGGTCTTGATTTTGAAGCGACGCTGCAACGTGAAACGCGGGTGCTGGTGGTGGATATCGGCGGGGGTACCACAGACTGTAGCCTGCTGCTGATGGGCCCGCAGTGGCGCAACAAACAGCAGCGTGAAGAGAGCCTGCTCGGGCACAGCGGCTGCCGCGTCGGCGGCAACGATCTCGACATCATGCTGGCCTTTAAGGAGCTGATGCCGCATCTCGGCCTTGGCGGACAGACCACCAAAGGCATCGCCCTGCCCGCGCTGCCGTGGTGGAACGCTGTGGCGATCAACGATGTACCGGCACAAAGTGACTTCTATTCCAGCGCCAGCGGCAAACAGCTGCGCGACCTGATTCATGATGCCGAACAGCCGGAGCAGGTAAAGCACCTGTTGAAAGTTTGGCAGCAGCGCCTGAGCTATCGGCTGGTGCGCGCCGCTGAAGAGAGCAAAATTGCGCTGTCAGATCGTTCATTGACCGCCAGCGAACTGGCGTTTATCACCCCGGATCTGCAGGCGGAGATCAGCGCGGCGAGCCTGGCGAATGCGATCCAGCAGCCGCTGCAGCGCATTCTGGAGCAGGTATCGCTGGCGCTGGCCACCAGCAGCGTGCGTCCGGATGTGATCTACCTGACCGGCGGCAGCGCGCGTTCGCCGCTGTTACGCCAGGCGCTTCAGGCGCAACTGCCCGATATTCCACTGGCAACGGGTGATGATTTTGGTTCGGTGACGGCGGGCCTGGCCCGCTGGGCTGACGTGATGTTCTGAGGGTAGAGGCTGGCCCAGATAACCTGGGCCAGCAGATGAGCTAGTACGCGCTGGCGTCGGTCAGCGCGGCAATCTCTTCAGCAGAAAGCTGTAGCTGGATCGCCTTATGCAGCTCATCCAACTGCTGCAACGACGTGGCGCTGACGATCGGCGCGGTAATGCCCGGACGCGCAATCTGCCACGCCAGTGCAACCTGTGTTGGCGTCACGCTGTGCGCTTCAGCAACCCGATCCAGCGCCGCCAGAATCTTCAGTCCACGCGCGTTAAGATATTTTTCCACTACGCCTTCGCCACGCTTGCTCTTGCTGGCATCTTCCGGCTGACGATACTTGCCGCTGAGGAAACCGCTGGCCAGCGAATAGTAGTTGATCACGCCCAGGCCATGCTCGCGCGCCACCTGCTCAAGACCCCTTTCGTAGCCCTCGCGATCGTAGAGGTTATATTCCGGCTGCAGCGTCTCGTAGCGCGCCAGATTTTCACGCTCGCTGATGTTTAACGCCTCGCTCAGCCGTTCTGCACTGTAGTTCGATGCGCCAATGGCGCGCACTTTGCCCTCTTTGATCAACGCGTCAAATACCGCCAGCGTTTCCGCCAGCGGCGTATCCTGATCGTCACGGTGCGCCTGATAAAGGTCAATGTAGTCGGTTTGCAAACGGCGCAGCGAATCTTCCACTGCCTGACGAATATAGGCCGGTTTCAGTCCAGTTTTGCCCGGTGCCATTTCGATGCCAACCTTGGTCGCCAGCACGATATCCTGACGACGACCGCTTTTTTTCAGCCACTCGCCGATAATGGTTTCTGATTCACCGCCCTGATTGCCGGGCGCCCAGCGCGAGTAAACATCTGCGGTGTCGATGAACCAGAGCCCGCGCTCCAGCAGCGCATCAAGCAGGGTAAACGAGGTGTCACGATCGATGGTCCAGCCAAACACATTGCCACCAAACGTCAGGGCAGGAACCTGAATACCGCTGCGGCCAAGGGTTCGGGTTGAGGATGTTGTCATGGTGCTTCTCCTTGCAGATAAATGATAAGCGCGTCAATCAGCGTAGCAAAGAAAGCCGCTTTGCTTGCGCGGGCGGATTGATAATCCGTGCCAGATTATGAATACTTCCCGCGCCGCAGCCGTTATCCTTAATTCCTTCATCTTCTGGCCGCTATCGCTGGCTACACTACGTATTTCGGTCGGCAGCGGCGTCGCCTGGATTGCCTGAATTCTTTGCTGGAGAGCAACAGATACAATGAATGCCCAACCCCGTTTTCCCAAAAAAATCCTGCTGCTGGTGCTGCTGATCCTCGTTGGTTTTGGCCTCTATTTTTACTGGCACAGCAGCAGCGGCACGGCGGCAAAACCCGCGGCTGAATCACGAGCCGGGAAAGGCGGCGGCCGGGCGAATCGTCCGCTGGCGCCGGTGCAGGCCGCCACGGCGCAAACGCAGAGCGTGCCGCAGTATCTTACCGGTCTGGGCACGGTCACTGCCGCCAATACCGTAACCGTGCGCAGTCGGGTTGACGGGCAGCTGATGGCGCTGCACTTTACCGAAGGCCAACAGGTGCAGGCCGGGCAGCTGCTGGCGGAGATCGATCCGCGCGCCTGGCAGGTTGCGCTCACCCAGGCGCAGGGACAGCTGGCGAAAGATCAGGCGACGTTAGCCAACGCCCGTCGCGATCTGGCGCGCTTTGAAAAGCTGATCAAAAACAATATGGTCTCGCAGCAGGAGCTGGATACGCAGCGCTCGCTGATTGCCGAAACGCTGGGCACGCTGAAGGCCGATCAGGGCAATGTCGCCAGCGCGGAACTTAACCTGAGCTACAGCCGTATCACCGCGCCGGTCGCCGGCCGGGTTGGTCTGAAGCAGGTCGACGTCGGTAATTACATTACCAGCGGCGATACCACCGGCCTGGTGGTGATCACCCAAACGCATCCTATCGATGTGCTGTTCAGCCTGCCGGAAGAGAACATCAGCGCCATTTTGCAGGCGCAGAAAAGTGGCACAACGCTGCTGGTTGAAGCCTGGGATCGCAACAATAAAAATTTGCTCGCCAGCGGCACGCTGTTGAGCCTCGATAACCAAATCGATGTCACCACCGGTACCATCAAAATCAAAGCACGCTTTGAGAACCAGCAGGACACGCTATTTCCCAACCAGTTTGTCAATGCGCGCCTCAAGGTCAACACATTACAGGATGCGGTCGTGATCCCGGTCGCGGCATTGCAGATGGGCAACGAAGGCAACTTTGTGTGGGTGGTAAACAGCGACAATCAGGTCAGTAAAAAAAGCGTGAAGGCGGGACCGCAGGATAATCGCCAGGTGGTGATAGATGCCGGCCTGCAGGCAGGCGACCGCGTGGTCACTGACGGCCTCGATCGTCTGACCGAAGGTGCGAAGGTGGAAATCATCGCCGCGCAAAGCACGCCGATCGCCCCCAGCCGTGCCACGCAGCCCGCGAAAGGAGCCCATTGATGGAAGTCATGCCTCAGGACAACAGCGGCGGGCCTTCACGTCAGTTTATTCTGCGGCCGGTGGCTACCACGCTGTTAATGGTGGCGATTTTACTGGCTGGTGTCCTGGGCTACCGCTTTTTACCGGTCTCCGCCCTGCCGGAGGTCGACTATCCCACGATTCAGGTGGTCACGCTTTATCCCGGTGCCAGCCCCGATGTGGTGACCTCGGCGATCACCGCGCCGCTTGAGCGCCAGTTCGGCCAGATGTCCGGCCTGAAGCAGATGGCGTCGCAAAGCGCCGGTGGCGCATCGGTGGTCACGCTCCAGTTTCAGCTGACGCTGCCGCTGGACGTGGCGGAGCAGGAAGTGCAGGCGGCGATCAACTCCGCCACCAACCTGCTGCCCAACGATCTGCCTAATCCGCCGGTGTACAGCAAGGTGAACCCCGCCGATCCGCCGATCATGACCCTGGCCGTCACCAGCACCAGCATGGCGATGACGCAGGTGCAGGATATGGTGGAAACCCGCGTGGCACAGAAAATTTCCCAGGTCAGCGGCGTTGGCCTGGTGACGCTTTCCGGCGGCCAGCGCCCGGCGGTACGGGTAAAAATGAATACCTCCGCGCTGGCAGCGCTGGGCCTGAGCAGCGAGCAGGTGCGCACGGCGATTGCCAATGCCAATGTCAACTCAGCGAAAGGCAGCCTTGACGGCCCGGAGCGCTCGATCACCCTCTCCGCCAACGATCAGATGAAATCGGCGGAAGATTACCGACAGCTGATCGTCAGCTACAGCAACGGCGCGCCGGTGCGCCTTGGCGATGTCGCCAGCGTGGAACAGGGTGCAGAAAACCGCTGGCTCGGCGCATGGGCTAATCGCCAGCAGGCGATTGTGCTTAATGTGCTTCGCCAGCCCGGCGCCAACATTATCGATACCGCGGATAACATCCGCGCCATGTTGCCCGCACTGACTGCGTCGCTGCCCAAATCGGTAGAGGTCAAGCTGCTGGCCGACCGCACCACCAACATTCGCGCCTCGGTAAACGATACGCAGCACGAGTTGCTGCTGGCGATGGCGCTGGTGGTGATGATTATCTACCTGTTTCTGCGTAACGTTCCGGCCACCATTATTCCGGCGGTGGCGGTGCCGCTGTCGCTGGTGGGCACCTTTGCCGTGATGTATCTGCTCGATTTCTCGGTGAATAACCTGACGCTGATGGCGCTGACCATCGCCACCGGTTTTGTGGTCGATGATGCCATCGTGGTCATCGAAAACATTTCGCGCTACATCGAGAAAGGCGAAACGCCGATGACGGCGGCGCTGAAAGGCGCGGGTGAGATCGGTTTTACCATTATCTCGCTGACCTTCTCGCTGATTGCGGTACTGATTCCGCTGCTGTTCATGGGCGATGTGATCGGCCGCCTGTTCCGCGAATTTGCCGTGACGCTGGCGGTGGCCATTCTGATCTCCGCTATTGTTTCGCTGACCCTGACGCCGATGATGTGCGCGCGCATGCTCAGCGCCGAATCGCTGCGCAAGCAGAACCGCTTCTTTCGCGCCACCGAAGCGCTGTTTGAACGGGTGATTGCCGCCTATGGCCGCCTGCTCAGCCGCGTGCTGAACCATCCGTGGCTGACGCTCGGTGTGGCACTTGGCACCATGGTGCTCACCGTGCTGCTGTGGATCCTGATTCCGAAAGGCTTTTTCCCGCAGCAGGATAACGGCATTATTCAGGGCACCCTACAGGCGCCGCAGTCGGTCTCTTACAGCAACATGGCGCAGCGCACCCAGCAGGTCGCCTCGATCATCATGAAAGATCCCGCGGTAGAGAGTCTGACCTCTTTCGTCGGCGTGGACGGCACCAATCCGGCACTGAACAGTGGCCGTTTGCAGATCAACCTCAAGCCGCTGGATCAGCGCGATGAGCGCATTCCCGAGGTCTCAGCGCGCCTGCAGCAGGCGGTGGCCGCCGTGCCGGGTGTGCAACTCTGGCTGCAGCCGGTGCAGGATCTGACCATCGATACGCAGGCCAGCCGCACGCCTTATCAGTTCACATTGCAGACCGGTTCGCTGGAGTCGCTGAGCAAATGGGTACCGGCGCTGCTGGAGAAGCTGGCCGCGGCACCGCAACTGCAGGAAGTGAGCAGCGACTGGCAGGATCGCGGGCTGGAAGCCTATGTGCGCGTCGATCGCGACAGTGCCAGCCGTCTCGGCATCAGCATGTCCGACGTCGATAACGCGCTTTATAACGCTTTTGGTCAGCGCCTGATCTCCACCATTTACACGCAGGCCAGTCAGTACCGCGTGGTGCTGGAGCAAAATAATGACCAGACGCCGGGTTTGGCTGCTCTGCAAACCATCCGTTTAACCAGCAGCGAAGGCGGCAGCGTGCCGCTCAGCGCCATTGCCCAGGTCGAGCAGCGGCATACCGCGCTGACCATCAATCATCTCGATCAGTTTCCATCGACCACCTTTTCTTTCAACGTGGCGCCCGGTTATTCGCTGGGTGAAGCGGTGGCAGCGGTCACGCAGGCAGAGCAGGATCTGGCGATGCCGGCGGATATCATGACCGAGTTTCAGGGCAGCACGCTGGCGTTTCAGGCGGCACTGGGCAGCACGCTGTGGCTGATTGTGGCGGCGATCTTTGCCATGTATATCGTGCTCGGCGTGCTGTACGAGAGCTTTATCCATCCGATCACCATTCTTTCCACGCTGCCCACAGCGGGCGTCGGCGCGCTGCTGGCGCTGATGCTTAGCGGCCATGAGCTCGATATCATCGCCATCATCGGCATTATCCTGCTGATCGGGATCGTGAAGAAGAACGCCATCATGATGATCGACTTTGCGTTGGCCGCTGAACGCGAACAGGGCATGCCGCCGCGCGAGGCGATTTTCCAGGCCTGCCTGCTGCGTTTTCGCCCGATTCTGATGACCACGCTGGCGGCACTGCTCGGCGCGTTGCCACTGATGCTGAGCACCGGCATTGGCGCTGAACTGCGCCGCCCGCTGGGTATTGCCATGGTGGGCGGGCTGATCCTCAGCCAGGTGCTGACGCTGTTTACCACGCCGGTGATTTACCTGCTGTTCGATCGCCTGGCACGCGTCACGCGCCGCCGCTTCCGCAGCGTGGAGGCGAAGTCGTGAAGTTTTTTGCGCTGTTTATCCACCGTCCGGTCGCGACGCTACTGTTAACGCTGGCGATTGCGCTGGTTGGCCTGCTCGGCTTCCGCATGCTGCCGGTGGCACCGCTGCCGCAGGTGGATTTCCCGGTGATTCTGGTATCCGCTTCGCTGCCGGGAGCCTCGCCGGAAACCATGGCGTCGTCGGTGGCAACGCCGCTGGAGCGCGCGCTGGGCCGCATCGCCGGGGTCAGCGAAATGACCTCCACCAGCTCGCTGGGCAGCACGCGCGTGATCATGGTGTTTGATTTTGAGCGCGACATCAACGGCGCCGCGCGCGACGTGCAGGCGGCAATCAACGCCGCGCAGAGCCTGCTGCCCACCGGCATGCCGAGCCGTCCCACCTACCGCAAAATCAACCCGTCCGATGCGCCGATCATGATCATGACGCTGACCTCGGATGTGTACAATCCCGGCCAACTGTACGATTACGCCTCAACGCAGCTGGCGCAAAAGCTGTCGCAAATCAACGGCGTTGGCGATGTCACCGTCGGCGGCAGTTCGCTGCCTGCGGTACGCGTCGCGCTCAACCCACAGGCGCTGTTTAATCAGGGTGTGTCGCTGGATGCGGTGCGCCAGTCGATTGCCGATGCTAACGTGCGGCGTCCGCAGGGCGCAGTGGAAGACAACCAGCAACGCTGGCAGTTGCGTACTAACGACGAGCTAAAAACCGCCGCCGATTACATGCCACTGATCGTCCACTACAACAACGGCGCGGCGGTAAAGCTAAAGGATGTCGCCACCGTGGAAGATTCGGTGCAGGATCTGCGCAACGCCGGTATGTCCAGCGGCGAACCGGCAATCCTGCTGATCATCCGCAAATCGCCGGATGCCAACATTATCGATACCGTGGATCGCATTCGCCAGCAGATGCCGGAACTGCACGACATTATTCCGGCGGCAATCTCGCTGGATATCGCGCAGGATCGTTCCCCCACCATCCGCGCTTCGCTGCACGAAGTGGAACAGTCGCTGGTGATTGCGGTGATTCTGGTGATCGCGGTGGTGTTTGTGTTCCTGCGTTCCGGCCGCGCCACGCTGATTCCTGCCGTTGCGGTGCCGGTATCGCTGATCGGTACCTTTGCTGCCATGTACCTGTGCGGTTTCAGCCTGAATAATCTGTCACTGATGGCGCTGACCATCGCCACCGGCTTTGTGGTCGATGATGCCATTGTGGTGCTGGAGAATATTGCCCGCCACGTTGAAGCGGGCATGAAACCCCTACCTGCGGCGCTGCAGGGGGTCCGTGAAGTCGGTTTTACCGTGCTCTCGATGAGCCTGTCGCTGATTGCGGTATTTTTCCCGTTGTTAATGATCGGCGGGCTGATTGGTCGCTTTTTCCAGGAGTTTGCCATTACGCTGTCGGTGGCGATCGTCATCTCCCTGTTTATTTCGATTACGCTGACGCCGATGATGTGTGCCCGCCTGCTGAAACCGCAGACGGAAAAACAGGCGCCACGCGGCTTTACCCGGCTGTTGGCTCAGTTGCAACAGGGCTATGGCCGGTCATTGCAGTGGGTGCTGAATCACAGCCGCTGGACCCTGCTGGTGTTACTCGCCACCGTGGCGCTCACCGGCTGGCTGTTTGTTTCCATTCCCAAAACCTTTCTGCCTGAGCAGGATACCGGCCGCCTCAACGGCTTTATCTCTGCCGATCAGAGCATCTCGTTTCAGGCAATGCGCGGCAAGCTGCAGGACTTCATGCGCATTGTGCATGCCGATCCGGCGGTGGAGAGCGTGGTGGGCTTTACCGGCGGATCGCGCACCAACAGCGGATCGATGTTTATCTCGCTGAAGCCGCTGAGAGAACGCAAGGAGAGTGCCCAGCAGGTGATCGCGCGGCTGCGTGAGGCGCTGGCAAAAGAGCCGGGCGCCAGCCTTTATCTCTCGGCAGTGCAGGATATTCGCGCCGGGGGCCGTGAAGCTAACGCCAGCTATCAGTACACGCTGTTGTCGGACGATCTCGATGACTTACGCACCTGGGAGCCGAAGATTCGTCAGGCATTTTCCGCCCTGCCCGAGCTGGCTGACGTTAACTCCGATCAGCAGGACAAAGGCAGCGAAATGGCGTTGATCTACGATCGTGCCAGCATGGCGCGCCTCGGCATTGACGTTGCCGACGTCAACGGCCTGCTGAATAACGCCTTTGGCCAGCGGCAAATCTCCACCATTTACCAGCCGCTGAACCAGTACAAAGTGGTGATGGAGGTGGATAACCGTTACACCCAGGATATCAGCGCGTTGCAGCAGATGTTTGTGATCAACAAAGAGGGCAAGGCGATTCCGCTGTCGTGGTTTGCCCGCTGGCAGCCCGCCAACGCGCCGCTGTCGGTGAACCATCAGGGCCTGTCAGCGGCTTCGACCATCTCGTTTAACCTGCCCGATGGCGTGGCGCTCTCCGCGGCGTCAGACGCTATCGACCGCAGCATGACCGCGCTAGGCGTGCCTTCCAGCGTGCGCGGCAGTTTTGCCGGTACTGCTCAGTTATTTGAGCAGTCGCAAAGCAGTCAGATCTGGCTGATTCTCGCCGCCATTGCCACGGTTTATATTGTGCTGGGCATTCTCTACGAGAGTTATGTTCATCCGCTGACCATTCTGTCGACGCTGCCGTCAGCGGGCGTCGGCGCGTTGCTGGCGCTGGAGCTGTTTGACGCGCCGTTCAGCCTGATCGCCCTGATTGGCATTCTGCTGCTGATCGGCATCGTCAAGAAAAACGCCATCATGATGGTCGATTTTGCGCTTGAGGCGCAGCGCCGCGACAATCTCAGCTCGCGCGAGGCGATTTTTCAGGCCTGTCTGCTGCGCTTCCGTCCGATTCTGATGACCACGCTGGCGGCGCTGTTGGGCGCGCTGCCGCTGGTGCTCTCCTCCGGTGACGGCGCTGAACTCCGCCAGCCGCTGGGCATCACCATTGCGGGCGGGCTGATCATGAGCCAGCTGTTGACGCTGTACACCACGCCGGTGGTCTATATCTATATGGATAAACTTCGTCGGCGGCGGCCTGCGCTTTCCCCTCATCAGGCCAACCCATGAGCAACGGGCCACGGCCCCTGAATCAACGGAGGACTTCATGATGAATACTCAGCCGGCGACGGTGCGCTGGCAGCTGTGGATTGTCGCGTTTGGCTTTTTTATGCAGACGCTGGATACCACCATTGTTAATACCGCCCTGCCCGCCATGGCACGCGATCTCAATGTTGATCCGCTGAACATGCACTCGGTGATCGTCTCTTATGTGCTGACCGTGGCGATCATGCTGCCGGTCAGCGGCTGGCTGGCGGACCGCGTTGGCGTGCGCAACGTGTTCTTCAGCGCCATTGTGCTGTTCAGCCTCGGTTCGCTGCTCTGCGCGTTGGCCGGTACGCTGGATCAACTGGTGATGGCGCGCGTGGTTCAGGGCATTGGCGGCGCCATGATGGTGCCGGTTGGCCGCCTGACGGTGATGAAGATTGTGCCGCGCGATCAATACATGGCTGCGATGACCTTTGTCACGCTGCCGGGACAGATTGGCCCGCTGGTTGGCCCGGCGCTGGGCGGCGTGCTGGTTGAGTATGCCAGCTGGCACTGGATCTTCCTGATTAACCTGCCGGTCGGCATTGTGGGCGCCATCGCCACGCTAAAGCTGATGCCCAACTACCGTATGAAAACCCGGCGCTTTGACTTTCTCGGCTACCTGATGATCGCCGCCGGGATGGCCACACTGACTCTGGCACTGGATGGCCAACACGGCAGTTCAGGCCCGGCGCTGCTGCCTGGCGTGCTGATTCTGGTGGGCATCTTTTCGCTGCTGTTCTATCTGATGCATGCCCGCAACAACAACAATGCGCTGTTCAGCCTGCGACTGTTTGAAAATCGCATCTATTCTATTGGCCTGCTGGGCAGCCTGACCGGCCGCATCGGCAGTGGCATGCTGCCCTTTATGACGCCGCTGTTTTTGCAGCTTGGTATGGGTTACACGCCGTTTCACGCCGGGCTGATGATGATTCCGATGGTGCTCGGTAACATGGGCATGAAGCGCGTGGTGGTGCAGATCGTCAACCGCTTCGGCTACCGTCACGTGCTGGTCGGCTCCACCATTGCGCTCGCCGCCGTGGTGGCGCTGTTTCCGCTGGTAGCGCTGTTGGGCTGGACCTGGGCGCTGCCGGTGGTGCTGTTTCTGCAGGGCATGGTTAATGCCATTCGTTTCTCCTCGATGAATACCCTGACGCTGAAAACGCTGCCGGATGAACTCGCCTCGAGCGGCAACAGCCTGCTGTCGATGATCATGCAGCTGTCGATGAGCATCGGTGTGACCGTGGCGGGTCTGTTGCTGGGCGCCTTCGGCCATCCGGCCGTTGCCGACAGCGGCGCCGTGCATCACACCTTTGTTTATACCTATCTCTGCATGGCGGTGGTGATCGTGCTGCCCGCGCTGGTGTTCTGGCGCGTGCCTTCCGATATCGGCGCGAATGACGTGCTGCCGCGCCGGAGTAAATCCGTATGAATGCGCTGCGTTTAGGCATCAGCGGCAAGCTGTTTCTGGCCATTTTCTCCACCTGCATGCTGGTGCTGATCACTATGCACTGGGGCGTGCGCCTGAGCTTTGAGCACGGCTTTGTCGATTACATCAAGCGCGGCAACGAACAGCGCCTGCAAATGCTCAGCAGCGCGCTGGCCGAACAGTATGAGCAGCATGGCAACTGGGATTTTCTGCGCAACAACGATCGGCTGGCCTTTGGCATCCTGCGCTCGCTGGAGCAGAACCCTGACAGCAGCAGCCAGCTACCGCCGCACGGCTGGCGCACGCAGTTCTGGATTATCGATCAGCAGTACCGCGTGCTGGTTGGCCCGCGCTCGCCGGTGCCGCCGGAAGGTTCACGGCAAAAAATCACCACCAGCAATAAAAAGGTGGTGGGCTGGGTGATCGGCTCGCCGCCGGAGCGACTGACGCGCAGCACTGATATCAACTTCGATCAGCAGCAGCGACGTACCAGCTGGCTGATCGTTGGGCTCTCGACGCTGGTGGCGGCGCTGGTCACCTGGCTCATGGCGCGCGGTCTGCTGGCGCCGGTCAGACGGTTGGTTGAAGGCACGCACCGGCTGGCGGCGGGCAATTTCTCCAGTCGGGTGGAAGTGGGCAGCCGCGATGAACTCGGTCAGCTGGCGCAGGATTTTAACCTGCTGGCCGGTTCGCTGGAAAAAAATGAGCAGATGCGTCGCGCCTTTATGGCTGACATTTCTCATGAGCTGCGCACGCCGCTGGCGATCCTGCGTGGCGAGCTGGAAGCGATGCAGGATGGTGTGCGTAAACTGACGCCGGAGGCACTCGCCTCGCTGCAAATGGAAGTGACCACGCTGACCAAACTGGTGGACGACCTGCACCAGCTGTCGCTCTCCGATGCGGGCGCGCTGGCCTACCGTAAACAGCAAACCGATTTGGTGGCGCTGGTTGAACTGGTGGCGGGCAGCTTTCAGTCGCGTTTTGCGGCACATTCGCTGCGGCTGACGCTGGATCTACCCGACGAAGCGCCGTTTTTTGGCGATGCCGATCGCCTGATGCAGCTGTTCACCAATCTGATGGAAAACAGCCTGCGCTACACCAACAGCGGCGGTGAGCTGCGCGTCAGTCTGCACCAGACGGGTTCACGCTGGCAGCTGCGCTTTGCTGACAGCGCGCCGGGCGTGGAAGAGCATCAGCTGCACCACTTGTTTGAACGTTTTTATCGTACCGAAAGCTCACGCAATCGGGCCAGCGGCGGGTCAGGTCTGGGCCTGGCGATCTGCAAAAATATCGCCGAAGCGCACGATGGCACGCTCTCTGCGACGCACTCTGATTCAGGTGGACTGGAAATCACGCTAGACTTGCCCTATCTCCCCTGACGAAGTGACAATATGAGCCAGCAATATTATGAACCGCTGATCCTGGTGGTGGAAGATGAACCCAAGCTTGCCCAGCTGATGATCGATTATCTCCAGGCGGCGAATTTCCGTACCCACCACATCGCCCGCGGCGATGAGGTGATTGACTATGTGCAACAGACGCCGCCCGATCTGCTGCTACTTGATTTGATGCTGCCGGGCAAAGATGGCCTGTCGATTTGTCGCGATATCCGCCGTTTTTCCGAGCTGCCGATTATTATGGTGACGGCAAAAATTGAGGAGATCGACCGGCTGCTGGGGCTGGAAATCGGTGCCGATGATTACATCTGTAAGCCGTTCAGCCCACGAGAAGTGGTGGCGCGGGTCAAAACCATTCTGCGCCGCTGCAAGCCAAAACCGGAAGAAGTGGCCCAGGCTTCGCTGCTAAAAATTGATGAAAGCCGCTTTCAGGCGAGCTGGCGCGAACAGCCGATCGATCTCACGCCCGCTGAGTTTCGGCTGCTGAAAACGCTGTCGCTGGAACCGGGCAAGGTCTTCTCCCGCGAGCAGCTGCTGAACCACCTTTATGACGATTATCGCGTGGTCACCGATCGCACCATCGACAGCCACATCAAAAACCTGCGGCGCAAGCTGGAGCTGCTGGATGCCGACCAGCCGTTTATCCGCGCGGTATATGGCATGGGCTATCGCTGGGAAGCGGATCTCTGTCATTTGATCTGACGCATTGCTTTTTCACCCTGCCCCTATTTAAAATCCCTGCCTTTTGTGGGGCGACTCGATCGCCCCTGCTGACCTGACATCAGACTGAGACATTATGTTTAAACCGGAACTGCTCTCTCCGGCCGGGACGCTGAAAAACATGCGTTATGCGTTTGCCTATGGCGCAGACGCGGTATATGCCGGCCAGCCACGTTACAGCCTGCGCGTGCGAAACAATGAATTTACCCATGAGAATCTGGCTATCGGTATCGCCGAGGCGCATCAGCTGGGCAAAAAATTCTACGTGGTGGTCAACATCGCGCCCCATAACGCCAAGCTGAAAACTTTTATCCGCGATCTGGCGCCGGTGATCGCCATGCAGCCAGATGCGCTGATCATGTCCGATCCCGGCCTGATCATGCTGGTGCGCGAGGCTTTCCCCCAGATGGCGATTCATCTGTCGGTGCAGGCCAACGCGGTAAACTGGGCGACGGTGAAATTCTGGCAACAGATGGGGCTAACGCGGGTGATTTTGTCGCGCGAATTGTCGCTGGAGGAGATTGCGGAGATTCGTCAGCAGGTGCCGGAGATGGAGCTGGAAATCTTTGTCCACGGCGCCCTCTGCATGGCCTATTCCGGCCGCTGTCTGCTGTCCGGTTACATCAATAAACGCGATCCCAATCAGGGAACCTGCACCAACGCCTGCCGCTGGGAATATAAGGTGCAGGAAGGCAAACAGGATGATGCGGGCAATATCGTTCATCAATATCAACCCATTCCGGTCACCACCGTTGCGCCGACGCTGGGCGAAGGCGCGCCGACCGATCGGGTATTTATGCTGGAAGAGGCGATGCGTCCCGGCGAATACATGCCTGCCTTTGAGGACGAGCACGGCACTTACATCATGAACTCCAAAGATCTGCGCGCCGTGGCCCACGTAGAGCGGCTGAGCCAGATGGGCGTGCATTCGTTAAAAATCGAGGGTCGCACCAAATCTTATTACTACTGCGCACGCACGGCGCAGGTCTATCGACGCGCCATTGATGACGCGGCGGCCGGCAAGCCCTTTGACAGCAGCCTGCTGGATACGCTGGAAGGCCTGGCGCATCGCGGTTACACCGAAGGATTTTTGCGCCGACACACGCATGACAGCTATCAAAATTATGAGCGTGGTCATTCGGTTTCCGAGCGTCAGCAGTTTGTCGGTGAGTTCAGCGGCCAGCGCCGTGGCCCGCTGGCTGAAGTGGCGGTGAAAAATAAGTTCTGTCTGCACGACAGCCTTGAGCTGATGACGCCGCAGGGCAACGTGAACTTTGTGCTGTCACAGATGGAAAACGCCAAAGGGGAAAGCGTTGAGGTGGCACCGGGTGACGGTCATCGGGTGTGGCTGCCCCTGCCGGAAGATGTACCGCTTGAATACGCGTTATTGATGCGTAACCTGCAAAAGGGTAACAATCACGGCGGGTAATGGCCGTTTCGTTAAGGATTTAGAATGCGGTCACAAACTTCAATAGCACAATTCGTTATTATTGCGCCTGCTTCCAACGAGCAATAACGAAGGCAAGCTTTAAGCTCCACCTCATTCGCCCGCCCGGCTCCCCCGTGCGGGTTTTCTTTTTTTTGTCGCCTCACCCTCCGCATTCTATAAATAGATTATCCCCATGTGTCTCTTTCCTGGCCTGTGCTATAACCTCATCATGATTCATGCGTGAACAAGGAAATAAGAATGGAAAATGGCTCACTGACGCTCATTATTCTCAATGGAAAAGGCGCGGGCAATGACGAACTGCGCGAGGCGATTAGCACGCTGCGGGAAGAAGGTTTTGATATCGCTGTACGCGTGACCTTTGAATCGGGCGATGCGCTGCGCTACGTCGAAGAAGCGATCGCGCTGGGCGCGGCCACCGTGGTGGCTGGCGGCGGTGATGGCACCATTAATGAGGTCGCTACCGCGCTGGCACAGCGTGAACCCCGCGATTATCCGGTGCTTGGTATTTTACCGCTGGGCACCGCTAACGATTTCGCCACCAGCGCCGGTATTCCTCAAGAGATGGAGGCGGCGCTGCGTCTGGCGCTACGCGGCAAGGCGACCAAAATCGATCTCGCTCGGGTCAACCAGGATCGCTATTTTATCAATATGGCGACCGGCGGTTTTGGTACGCGCATCACCACCGAAACGCCGGAGAAGTTAAAGTCGGCGCTGGGCGGCGTCTCTTACTTTATTCACGGCCTGATGCGCATGGATCAGCTGAAAGCCGACAGCTGCAAAATTGAAGGTCCGGATTTCAGCTGGCAGGGCGACGCGCTGGTGATCGGCATCGGCAATGGCCGTCAGGCCGGCGGCGGCCAGCGGCTCTGTCCGCAGGCGTTGATCAACGACGGGCTGCTCGCCCTGAGCGTGGTGACGTCGCAGGAACTGCTGCCGACACTGCTGCACTCGCTGACCAGCGATGATGAAAACCCCAACGTGGTCACGACCTCCCTGCCATGGCTGACCATCCGTTCGCCCAACGAGATGACCTTTAACCTCGACGGCGAGCCGCTCTCCGGCACCGAGTTTCGCATTGAGGTGATGCCAAAAGCGCTGGCATGCCGTTTGCCACCGCAATGTGAGTTATTGGCATAGTTGTTCTGCCTGGCAGGCAGCCTGGCTTAAGGTCAACGGCTATTTCTTCCGCCTTGCAGGCTGGCTATTAAGGCCAAGGTCAACGGCCATTTCGTTCTGCCTGAAGGCAGCCCGTTAAGTGCCAGGTCAACGGCTATTTCGTT
>NZ_JBLYPN010000010.1:0-130668 GCF_051851875.1 Duffyella sp. Ts4
TCTCAGGATTTTTTCCGGCGGTTCAGCTTCCCGAACCTCCTGACGCGCCGCTGTGTAAGCCGTTGTTCCGTGTCAGTGGAGGCGCATTATAGGGAATTTCTGCAGGCTGACAAGGGCTAATTTTAAAATAAATTCTGACTGCTTTTTTTTCATTCAAAGCGATGCTTTTCACTTCGATTTGACCGGAAAACAGGCAAATTCACGGGCGAAACTGGCAACCTGCTGCCAGTCGGTATACTCCACTTCCTTTGTTTTATCCGTTTCACCGCCGGTCATCTTCATAATCAACTGAATCATCACGCGATCCAGCCAGCCGTAACGCGGATAACGCAGCGCACCGGCAAACACCGCACAGCAATCGGGCTGCCACGGCGACGTAAGTAGAAACTTCCGCATATAGGCATTGGTTTGCGGCGTGCGTTTTTCTGGTTTACGCGCGGTAAGGTTAACGCAGAAGAAACCTGATGGCCTTTGCTGCAAAGCTTCCAGGTTCTGCTTCACAAACTTCGCTACTGCCGAATGAAAACGTCCATAACGAATAGAAGCGCCGATAAGCACGCGATCGTATTGCGCCCAGTCGACCGCACCGACATGCAGGATATCCATCACGTCACATTCCTGCTGCTCTGATATGCATTTGCCTGCATAAGAGGCAATTTCACGCGTTTGCCCATCACGGCTGGAAAAAAGAATAAGGGCTTTCATTACTGTCCTTCTTTATCTATTCACGCCAGAACGTTGGCGTAAAGAGCACCAACAGCGTGAAAACTTCGAGGCGGCCGAAAAGCATAGTTGAAATCAATATCCATTTTGCGACGTCGTTCATGGAGGTGAAGTTATCCGCTACTACGCCTAAACCCGGACCGAGATTGTTTAATGTGGCTGCGACCGCAGCAAACGCGGAGAAGTCATCTACGCCGGTGGCGATGATGGCCAGCATACTGACCAGAAAAACCAGCGCATAGGCTGAAAAAAATCCCCATACCGCTTCGAGGATGCGTTCCGGCAGCGCGCGATTGCCCAGCTTAATAGAGTAGACCGCGTTCGGGTGAACCAGGCGTTTCAGTTCACGCGAGCCCTGTTTACAGAGCAGCAAAATGCGAATCACTTTTAAGCCGCCGCCGGTAGAGCCCGCGCAGCCGCCAATAAAGGCGGAGCATAAGAGCAGTACCGGCAGGAAAAGTGGCCAGCGTGCAATGCTATCGGTGGTGAAACCCGCCGTAGTGGCCATCGAGACCACCTGAAAAAAGGCCTGATTCAGCGTCTGCAACGTAGTGGGATAAACGTTGTGGAACCACAGCACAATGGTGCAGATCAACACCAGCGTCAGCTGGACACCGATAAAAGTACGAAATTCCGGATCGCGCCAGTAAACGCGCAGGTTACGTCCGCTGAGCAAAGAGAAATGCAGGCCGTAGTTACAGCCTGAAATCAGCAGGAATATGGCAATAATGGTGTTGATCGTTGGGCTGTTAAAATAGCCGATGCTGGCATCGTGAGTGGAAAAGCCACCAATGGCGATAGTGGAGAAGCTGTGACCAATCGCATCGAATAATGGCATACCAGCCAGCCATAACGCCAGCGCACAGGCGATGGTCAGCAATACATAGATCAGCCACAAGGTTTTAGCCGTTTCAGCAATGCGCGGCCGCATCTTATTATCTTTCAGCGGACCGGGCATTTCCGCACGGTAGAGCTGCATGCCGCCGACGCCAAGAATAGGCAGGATCGCCACAGCGAGCACAATAATTCCCATGCCGCCAAACCATTGCAGCATCTGGCGATAGAAGAGGATGGCTTTGGGCAATGAGTCGAGCCCGACCAGCGTGGTCGCGCCGGTTGTGGTTAAGCCAGAGAACGACTCAAAGAAGGCGTCGGTGACCGACAGATTCGGGTGCTCTGAAAAGATAAATGGCATTGCACCGACGCTGCCCAACACCGTCCAGAACAGCACTACAATCAAAAACCCTTCTCGCGGCTTCAGCTCTTTCTTCTGCTTACGGTTGGGCCACCATAATAATGCACCAATAATCAGCGCCATGATAAAGGTCTGACTGAAGGCGCGTCCGGCACCGTCGCGATAAAGCAACGCCACCAGCCCGGGCACAATCATCGTGCCTGAGAACAAAATGACCAGCAAACCGACGATGCGGGTAATGGCACGAAAATGCATTAAGCCGTTTCCTTAACCTGATAGAGAATGTTCGCTCGCCGTCAGCACCAACGCACCGCGGCTAAAATCGGACAAATTTTGTCGGCACCCTGCCACCTGTGCATAGGGCAAAGCGAGCCAGAGGGTAATTTCCGCCTGGAACTCACTGTGCAACACGTTGCCGGCAAAGCGTTTGATGATTCTTTCTACTTCAGCAAGCTGAGCATATTCACACCGCAGCTGAAAAGTCGCCATCGGCGTTTTAGTCTGCCGTACCAACAGCTTCAGCCCCTGTTGTACGCCCCCGCCATAGGCTTTTACCAGGCCGCCGGTGCCCAGCATGATACCGCCGTAATAGCGCACAACCACCGCGGTGATCTCACCGAGCTGGCTGCCCATCAGTTGAGCAAGCATCGGCTTGCCAGCCGTGCCGGAGGGTTCACCATCATCGGAAAAACCCAGCTGCTGTGAATCCTGCGGCGCGCCCGCTACCCATGCCCAGCAATGATGGCGCGCGGCCGGGTGCTCCGCCTTAACGCGCTGGACAAAAGCCCGTGCGTTTTCAACGCCATCAGTATGCGCTAACAGCGTAATAAAGCGGCTCTTCTTGATGGTTTCCTCGCTGACACTGACCGGCTCAGCAGGAATTTCATAAGCATCCATCAGGGCAGGTGCAGATCGCGCGTCATGTTTTCTAAACGATTCGCGTGAATCACCACGTTATCTTCAATGCGGATGCCGCCATAAGGCCTGAGCGCATCGATAGCCAACCAGTCAATATGCTGGCTAAATGCACCGTTGCGCAGCGGCTCCAGCAGGGAATCGATCACATAGAATCCCGGCTCGATGGTCAGCACCATGCGTGGTTCGAGCATACGTGTGCAGCGCAGGAACGGATATTGCGCAGGTGCCGCCAGCGACGTGCCCTGCTCATCCTGCATAAAGCCACCGACATCATGTACCTGCAAGCCTAATGGATGACCCAACCCGTGCGGCATAAACGGCCCGGTAAGGTTTTCCGCTACCATCGCCTCTGCGCTGATGCCTTTTATCAACTCAAACTTCAGCAGCATCCTGGCAATGCGCTCATGCATCTGCTGATGATATTCGGTGTAGCGCACGCCCGCTTTCAGGGTGTCGATCAGCGCCAGCTCCTGGTGGTTCATCTCCTGCACCAGCTGGCCATACAGCGAGTTTTTCTGGGCGGCATAGCTACGGGTGAGATCGGCCGCGTAGCCGTTATATTCCGCACCGGCGTCGATCAAAAAGCTGCGCATCTCTTCCGGTGCACGCGCATCGAGTTTGGTGTAATGCAGCACAGCGGCATGTTCGTTAAGCGCGATGATATTGCCGTAAGGCACATCGGTGTCGCGATGGCCGGTAGCCGATAAATAGGCGAGGTTAATATCAAACTCGCTCATGCCGGAAAGGAAGGCTTCTTTTGCTGCCAGATGCCCCGCCACCGCCAGCTTTTGCGCCTCGCGCATACAGGCCAGCTCATAGTCGGTTTTGTAAGCGCGATGGTAATCAAGGTAATTCAGCACCACGGCAGGATTGATGGCATCGGCGCGGATGCCCAGCTGCGTTGCGCGTGCCGGAACCGGGCCAATATAGGCAACATTTTCACGATGTGCTGGCAGCAAACTGCCAATGTCCGCACTGTTTCGCAGCGCAACGATCTCAATCTCATCGGTCCAGAAGCTATGCGGCAGCGGTTCCACGTTGTGCCAGTAGTCTACCGGTGAGTAAAACCACAGTTTGGGTTTATTCACGCCATCGACCCACAGCCAACAGTTGGCGACCTGCGTGACCGGCACCCAGGCTTTGAACTGCGGATTAACCTTGAACGGATAATGATGATCGTCCAGATGCACGGTTAACAGCTCACCAGAGTGAATCAGCAAAGCGTCATGCTGGCTGTGTGCCAGCGCCTGCTGCGCCCGTTGCTGCAACGTCGCGAGATGATCTTTATACAGGGTGTTCAGTGCGTCCATCTACTTTCCTCCGGTGTATGCGAAATGCCCGCATCTTATCACAGCCGCTGAAAGGATAGCGCACGGCAGCAGCTGTGATCGCCTTAGCAAATCAGTACAGCTGCGTTTGCAAATAATTAACATCAATCTCACACTCTCGATCATCTGGTATGACCAGATCCCTTTTGTGGTCTCAGGAGACAGACATGCTTTATCAAAGCGATACCCTTTCTCTCGACTGGCTTACCGATGGCATCGCCGAGCTGGTTTTCAATGCGCCAGGCTCGGTGAATAAACTCGATACCGCCACGGTAGCTAATCTGGGCGAAGCCCTTACCCTGCTGGAAAATGAACCCGCGCTGCGTGGCCTGCTGGTGAGTTCACGCAAGCCCGCCTTTATTGTTGGCGCCGATATCACCGAGTTTTTGACGCTGTTTTCCGCCCCGGCCAACCAGCTGACCGACTGGCTGAATGACGCCAATGCGATTTTCAACCGACTGGAAGATCTGCCGGTGCCTACGCTGACCGCCGTTAATGGTTATGCACTGGGCGGCGGTTGCGAATGTGTACTGGCCACCGACTTTCGCGTTGCCACGCCGGATACGCGCATCGGCCTCCCAGAAACCAGGCTTGGCATCATGCCCGGCTTTGGCGGCTCCGTTCGCCTGCCGCGTTTGATCGGTGCGGATAACGCACTGGAAATCATCGCAGCGGGCAAAGAGGTGGATGCCGCCAACGCGCTGTCGCTGGGTCTGGTCGATGCCATTGTCGCGCCGGAGAAGCTGGCCGCGGCGGCGCTGCGCATGCTGCAGGCAGCGATCGAGGAGCAAAGCTGGCGGGTACGCCGTGCGCCGAAACTGCAGCCATTAAAGCTCTCAGCAGTTGAAGCGAAAATGAGCTTTACCACTGCTAAAGCGCTGGTGATGCAGACGGCCGGTAAGCACTACCCTGCGCCCTTGACTGCGGTCAAAACCATTGAAGCAGCGGCGCATCTGGGACGCGACGGCGCGTTGAAGCTGGAAACGGCTGCCTTTGTTCCGCTGGCGCAGTCAAACGAAGCACGCGCGCTGGTCGGCATTTTCCTCAACGATCAGTGGGTCAAAAGCAAAGCCAAAAAGCTCGCACAGTCGGCACGTTCGCCACAACAGGCGGCGGTGCTGGGTGCCGGAATTATGGGCGGCGGCATCGCTTATCAGTCTGCCGCCAAAGGTGTGCCGGTGCGCATGAAAGATATTCGCGAAAATGCGCTGACGCTGGGGATGCAGGAAGCGGGCAAGCTGCTGAACAAGCAGTTGGAACGCGGCAAAATTACTGGCGCACAGCTCACCAGTATCATTGCCAGCATTCAACCAACGCTCAGCTTCGCCGACTTCGATCGGGTTGATATCGTGGTGGAAGCGGTGGTGGAAAATCCAACGGTAAAACGTGCAGTGTTGCAGGAGACCGAAGGTCAGGTACGCAGCGATACCATCATTGCCAGCAATACCTCGACTATTCCAATTGGCGATCTTGCTCAGGCGTTGAAGCGGCCGGAAAATTTTTGTGGCATGCACTTTTTTAACCCGGTGCACCGTATGCCGCTGGTAGAAATTATTCGTGGCGAGAAAACTGCTGACAGCACGCTGGCGCAGGTGATTGGCTGGGCGTTGAAAATGGGTAAAACGCCGGTGGTGGTTAACGACTGTCCCGGATTTTTCGTCAACCGCGTGCTCTTTCCCTATTTTGCTGCCTTTAATCTGCTGTTACGCGACGGCGCTGATTTCCGTCAGATAGATAAGGTGATGGAAAAAACTTTTGGCTGGCCAATGGGGCCATCATGGCTGCTGGACGTAGTAGGCATCGACACCGCTCATCATGCCCAGCAGGTGATGGCCGATGGTTTCCCGACGCGCATGAAGACGCCAGATCAGAATGCCATTGATCTGCTGTTTGCCGCCCAGCGTTACGGTCAGAAAAACGGCAGCGGATTCTGGCGCTGGGAAACAGACAAAAAAGGCAAGGCGGTCAGGCAGCCCGATGCCGAAATCGCTGCGTTGCTACAGCCGATATGTCAGCCGGCGCGTTCCTTCAGCGACGAGGAGATCATCGCCCGCATGATGATTCCTATGCTGAATGAAGTGGTGCGTTGCCTGGAAGAAAATATCATCGCCTCACCAGCGGAAGCGGATATGGCGCTGGTTTATGGTCTTGGCTTCCCGCCGTTTCATGGCGGCGCACTGCGCTATCTCGATACGCTCGGCAACGCGCGGTTTATTGAGATGGCGCAGCACTATGCCGCGCTTGGCCCGCTCTATACGCCGCCCGCTCTGCTACTGCAGAAAGCGGAGCAGCACGAGAGCTGGTATCCGGCCACGCCCGCGCGTGCTCATCAGCCGCTGAAAAGCGTGTAAGGAGAAATTATGGAACATGTAGTGATCGTAGATGCGGTACGTACGCCTATGGGCCGCTCGAAAGGCGGCGCGTTTCGCCAGGTACGAGCAGAAGACCTCTCTGCTCATCTGATGCGCGCCCTGTTAAGCCGTAACCCGGCGCTGGAAGCGGCGCAGCTGGATGATATTTATTGGGGCTGCGTACAACAAACGCTGGAACAAGGATTTAATATTGCCCGCAACGCGGCGCTGCTGGCGGAAATTCCGCATCGCGTACCGGCAACCACCGTTAACCGGCTGTGTGGCTCCTCAATGCAGGCGCTACACGATGGCGCACGGGCTATTATGGTTGGCGATGCGCACAGCTGCCTGATCGGCGGCGTTGAGCATATGGGCCACGTGCCGATGAGCCACGGCGTCGATTTCCATCCAGGCCTGAGCAAAACCGTGGCGAAGGCAGCTGGCATGATGGGACTGACTGCTGAAATGCTGGCGCAGGTGCACCATATCAGCCGTGAAATGCAGGATGCTTTCGCGGTACGTTCACATCAGCGCGCCTGGCAGGCAACACAGTCCGGGCAGTTTGCTCATGAGATCGTGCCCACTTATGGCCATGATGCCGATGGTGCGCTGCAACGCTTTGATTATGATGAGGTGATTCGTCCGGATACGCACATTGAGGCGCTTGCCGCGCTGAAACCGGCGTTTGATCCCCGCAACGGTACGGTCACCGCAGCCAGCTCTTCCGCGCTCTCCGATGGTGCCGCCGCCATGCTGATCATGAGCGAATCGCGGGCTGCCGCGCTGGGATTAAAACCGCGTGCGCGCATCCGGGCCATGGCGGTAACCGGCTGCGATCCGTCGTTAATGGGTTTTGGACCGGTGCCCGCCACGGAACTGGCGCTCAAGCGCGCAGGACTCAGTGTGCAGGATATCGATCTGTTTGAATTTAACGAGGCGTTTGCTGCGCAGACGTTACCTTGCCTGAAAGCGCTGCATCTGCTCGATAAGCTGGATGAGAAAGTAAACCTTAACGGTGGGGCGATTGCACTGGGTCATCCACTGGGCTGCTCTGGTGCGCGTATCAGCACCACGCTGCTTAACCTGATGGAACAGCGTAACGCTGAGTTCGGTCTTGCTACCATGTGCATCGGTTTAGGACAGGGCATCGCTACGGTATTCGAACGCGTGTAGGCAACAATCATCCCGCCGGTCATCACACGGCGGGATGATTATTCAGGCATCAGATAAAGGCAAACGCATCGCCAAACATGTGCGCTTCCAGCGCGCCACGCTCGGCACAAAAACGTTCACGGGCAATTTTGGCCATTTCAAAGCGGCCAGCGATGTAAATATCGTGCTCGCTGAGCGTACCAAAATCCTGCATCACCGCGGTAAGCACGGTGCCACTGCGCCCTTGCCATCCTGCTTCTGGCTGTTCCACCACCGGAATAACCTGCAATTGCGGATGCTTCACCGCCAGCGCGTTCAGCTCATCCAAATCGTACAGGTGCTTTAACTCACGGCCGCCCCAGTAAATAGCGATGTCGCGGTCAGGCTGCTGCGACAGCGCCGTCAGCAAAATCGAACGGGCATAGGAGAAGCCGGTACCGCCCGCAATCAGGATCAATGGACGATCGCCCTCTTCACGCAGCCAGGCGTCGCCATGTGGCAGATCAACGGTGATCTGACGCTCCTGCTGAATACGATCCATTACCGCCATCGCATAAAGATTGTGGTCAGAAGCTCCGATATGCAGCTCAATGATATCCTTTTCCATCGGCGTTGAAGCCAGTGAGAACGGGCGTTTGTCGCGCTCATCCATCACCACCATCAGATACTGCCCCGCCCGAAAGCTAAAATCAGCTTCCGGAATCAGACGTACCCGGAAAACGGTATCGGTGATGGCTTCAACTGAAGTCACTTTACAGCTTAAAGTTGTCATGCGTTCCCTCTGTCGGGTCGTCATTATCGTAGTGGCCGCCATTAACGCTGCGGCGGCTGAGTAAAGATGCCTAACTCATCCCATATCGCGTCAATACGCGCCGTTACCGCCGGATCTTTTTCGATAGGCCGTCCCCATTCTCGCTGCGTCTCTCCCGGCCATTTGTTGGTGGCATCAAGCCCCATTTTGGAGCCGAGGCCGGAAACCGGTGAGGCGAAGTCGAGATAGTCAATCGGCGTATTTTCAATCAGCACGGTGTCGCGTGCCGGATCCATGCGTGTCGTAATCGCCCAAATCACGTCGTTCCAGTCGCGCGCATTCACGTCGTCGTCACATACGATAACAAATTTGGTGTACATAAACTGCCGCAGAAATGACCAGACGCCCATCATTACCCGCTTGGCATGGCCGGCGTACTGTTTCTTCATCGTTACCACAGCCAGCCGGTAAGAACAGCCCTCTGGCGGCAGATAGAAATCAACAATTTCCGGAAACTGTTTAATCAGGATGGGCACCAGCACTTCGTTGAGCGCCACGCCCAATACCGCAGGCTCATCCGGCGGCCGACCGGTATAGGTTGAGTGATAGATGGCGTCATGGCGCTGCGTCACATGCGTCACGGTGAACACCGGGAAATCATCTATCTCATTATAGTAGCCGGTATGATCGCCATAGGGGCCTTCCGGCGCCATATCGCCTGGCTCGATATACCCTTCCAGCACAATTTCCGCACTGGCGGGCACGTCCAGATCGTTGGAGATACACTTCACCACTTCAGTTTTGTTGCCGCGCAGCAGACCAGCAAAGGCATATTCTGACAGCGTATCCGGCACCGGCGTGACCGCGCCCAGGATGGTGGCGGGATCGGCGCCCAGCGCCACGGCGACCGGGAAGCGTTCGCCCGGATGCGCTTTGCACCATTCCTGGAAATCCAGCGCGCCGCCACGATGTGACAACCAGCGCATAATCAGGCGGTTTTTGCCAATCACCTGCTGGCGATAGATACCAAGATTCTGCCGCTCTTTGTGCGGACCGCGCGTTACGGTCAAGCCCCAGGTGATCAGCGGAGCCGCATCTTCCGGCCAGCACTTCATCACCGGGATTTTGCTTAGATCGACCTCATCGCCCTGCATCACCTTTTGCTGACAAGGCGCATTACGCAGCCGCTTGGTCGGCATATGCAGAACCTGCTTGAACTGCGGCATCTTATCGAACAGATCGCGGAAGCCTTTCGGCGGTTCAGGCTCTTTCAGAAATGCCAACAGTTTGCCCACTTCGCGCAGCGCGCTAACCTCTTCCTGCCCCATGCCCATCGCCACGCGTTTCGGCGTGCCAAACAGGTTGCACAGCACCGGCATGTCATAGCCTTTGGGGTTTTCAAACAGCAAAGCGGGTCCGCCCGCGCGCAAGGTGCGATCGGCGATTTCAGTCATTTCCAGAATCGGATCGATTGACTGGGTAATGCGTTTTAGCTCTCCGCGCTGCTCAAGCAACGCCATGAAGTCGCGTAAGTCCTGATATTTCATGCTGCTTATTGTTCCGGCAAGTGAAGCGGCCATTATAGGATTGATTAGCGCGCTGTGTTGAATTTTGTGTGGCAATCCGCTGCGAATAATTGCCTGCGCTGGCGCTGTTTTTCGCTTATCGCCGCACGTCGGCTCGTGGATGCGCTATAACTCTCAGCACAGTTTTGATATTCTTAACATCCGAAAATTGGAATGTGACGTTATGGAATCCTGGTATCTGCTCTACTGCAAAAGAGGTCAATTGTTACGCGCCCGGGAGCACCTGGAGCGGCAGGCAGTGCATTGTCTCAGCCCCATGATCGCCATGGAAAAGGTGGTCCGCGGTAAACGCACCACGGTCAGCGAACCGCTGTTTCCAAATTATCTGTTTATCGAATTCGATCCAGAAGATATTCATACCACAACCATCAGCTCCACGCGCGGCGTGAGCCACTTTGTCCGCTTTGGCAATCAGCCTGCTACGGTGCCGCACACGGTTATCGCAGCGCTGCAAACCGACACGCCTGTTTCTATGGTTGATCCGGAAACCCCACAGGCCGGCGATGAAGTGCTGATCACCGAAGGCACCTTTGAAGGTCTCAAGGCAATTTTTACCGAACCCGATGGCGAAGCGCGCTCGATGTTGCTGCTCAATATGCTCAATAAGCAAATTATTCGCAGCGTGGACAATAAGCAGTTTCAAAAGCTCTGACCGGGTGTGCAAACCCGGTCATGACCCTCACGGCAGACGGAACAGACGTCGGCTGTTGCTCTCCAGCTGTGCAGCCAGCACATCCAGCTCTTCATTACGCCAGTGCGCCACCTGCTGAACAATATGCGGCAGATAGCAAGGTTCATTGCGGCGTGAGGTAGGACGCGGCCGCATATCTCGCGGCAGTAAATAGGGTGCGTCAGTTTCCAACAGCAGCCGATCTGCCGGTATTAGCGGCAACAACTCACGCAGCGCCAGGCCGCGTCGCTCATCGCACACCCAGCCAGTAATACCAATCATTAGCCCCATCGCCAGACACGCTTCCAGCTCTTGCTGGTTGCCGGTAAAGCAGTGCACCACCGCGCCCGTTAGCTTATCCGCCCAGGGTGTCAGCAACGCTTCAAAGCGTGTATGTGCATCGCGGCAATGCAGAAAAACCGGCATCTCCAGTTCTGCCGCCAGCGTCAGTTGGGCGGTGAACGCATATTCCTGCTGCTCATGGGCGCTGAAATTGCGGTTAAAATCGAGCCCGCACTCACCAATTGCCACGACTTCATCACTTTCGGCCAGACGGCGCAGCGTAGCGGCCGTTTCCCCTGACCATTCGCTGGCATGGTGCGGATGTATGCCCGCCGTGGACCAGCAGTAGCCCGGGTGACGCCGTGCCAGGCTTTGTGCCTGCTGACTCTCCAGCGCGTTGGTGCCGGTCAACAGCATGCCGGTGACGCCCGCTGCGCGCGCGCGGGCAACCACCTGTTCGCGATCTTTTGCAAACTGCGTGCTGGTCAGGTTTACACCGATATCAAACATCTTTTATCCCGATAGAAAAAAACCGCCCATTGGGCGGTTGAGTGAATGAGTTCTCCGCCAGTGTGCGGGAGAGTGCGTAACCGATCAGGGTTATGACTCTTGCTCGTCAGCCATATCCTGTCGCCTTTTCCCCACATAGAAACGGGAAAAGAATACGCCGACTTCAAACAGACAGTACATCGGAATAGCGAGCAAAGTTTGCGAAAAAACGTCCGGCGGCGTTAATAACATGCCGATGACAAACGCGCCGACCAACATATAGGGCCGTTTCTTTTTCAAGTCTTCCGGGCTGGTTACGCCAGTCCAGCACAGCAGCACAATCGCAATTGGCACTTCAAAAGCAACGCCAAACGCCATAAACAGCGACATGACGAAATCGAGATAGTTACTGATATCTGTGGCTATCTGCACGCCTTCCGGGGCGGTTTTGGCAAAAAAGCCAAAGGCCAGCGGAAAGACAACAAAGTAGGCAAACGCCACGCCAACGTAAAAGAGTACCGAGCTGGAAAACAGCAGCGGCATCACCAGTTTACGTTCATGGCGATAGAGCGCTGGCGCAATAAACGCCCAAACCTGATAGAGAATGACCGGCACCGACAGAAAAATCGAAACAATGATGGTCAGTTTGATCGGCGTAAAAAATGGCGACGCCACGTCGGTGGCGATCATGCTGGCGCCAACCGGCATTTGCGCAATCAGCGGTGAGGCAACGATATGGTAGATATCATTGGCAAACCAGATCAAGACCAGGAAAACGGCCAGGATGGCACCAATGCAGTAGAGCAGACGCTTACGCAGCTCAATAAGATGGCTGATAAGCGGTTGGGTATCTTCAACGGCCATGAGGAGTGTTTATCGCTTCGTGAGAGGTGGCTGAATCAGCAGGTTTTGTCTCAGTCGCCGCCGCTTTTGGCTCGACTTCCGCGTCGGTTTCAGCGGGTGCCTGAGCAGGCGCGCTGGCCTGCATATCGGCTTCAGCTGGCGTCGCATGCGACATCTCTTCGTTTTTCTTCAGCGGGTTATGAATGGTGTAGGCTTCATCGTCAGCCTTTTCATTATCGCCGGTATAGGAGCGCTTCATCGACTCGGCGCTTTTACGCAGCTCATCCATCGACGCCTTCAGCTCCGGCGATAAAGAGTCGCGGCTGGCCTGCTCCACTTTCTTCAGGCTGTCCTGCAGCTCCTGCAGTTTGAGTTCCTGCGCCAGCTCGTTCTGCACGTTAGCCGCCAGCGAGCGCATCGCGCGGATCCAGCCAACCACCGTTTTCACCGCAACCGGTAAACGTTGCGGGCCAAGGACGATCAGCCCGATAATGAAGCATAATGCCAGTTCACTAAAACCAATGTCGAACACGGTTTACACCTGCTCTTTGTCTTTCTTGGCTTCGTCTTTCGTCGCCTCAGTATGCTGCTTGTCCGCCAGCGTTTTAGCGGTGAAATCAGCGTCCTGATGATCGGTTTCTTTCTTGTCGTCGTCGCTCATCGCCTTTTTGAAGCCTTTGATCGACGATCCTAAATCCGAACCGAGATTACGGAGCTTGTTCGTTCCAAAAAGCAGCACCACAATCACTGCAATAATCAATAAATTCCAGACACTTATACCGCCCATGACATAAACCTCTACTCAATACGTATAATCTGACTAATGACGCCGTACAGACAGGCTGCGGCCCGATCCAGCGACATTAGCGCCTTTGAGATAACCTGACAATCAGTTTGTCTTGCGCCAACCAACCAGCCAGGTAACGATGCCCGCCGCAATCATAATGGCGGGAAGAAAATCGAGTTCCGGCCGCTTTAACACAATGGCCGTTCCACTTAACAACAGCGTGGCGCCGATACCAAACAGAAAACGTGACTGATGGTGGCGAGTGCGCTGTGCCTGCATATCGATTGCCAGTCTATCGACGCTTTGTTGCAAACGTTTGTGCTGACGCAGGCTGTCGTAAACCAGTTCCGGCAACTCAGGCAGCTTCTCTGCCCAGTAAGGTGCTTTCTCTTTGACGGCACGAATGATGGCCGGAATACCGACCTGATCCTTGATCCAGTCTTCCAGAAACGGCTTGGCGGTCTTCCACAGATCAAGCTGCGGATAGAGCTGGCGCCCTACTCCTTCAATATAGAGCAAGGTCTTTTGCAACAGCACCAGCTGCGGCTGGACTTCCATGTTGAAACGACGCGCGGTATTAAACAGGTTCAGCAGCACGTGACCAAAGGAGATCTCTGCCAGCGGCTTTTCAAAAATAGGCTCGCACACCGTACGAATCGCGAACTCAAAGTCTTCAACGTTGGTATCCGCGGGCACCCAGCCTGAATCAACATGCAGTTCGGCTACCTTGCGATAATCGCGATTAAAGAAGGCGATGAAATTCTCCGCCAGATAACGCTTATCTTCTTTGTTCAGCGAGCCGACAATCCCGCAGTCAATCGCGATATATTGCGGATCTTCCGGGTGGTCATAGCTGACAAAGATATTCCCGGGATGCATATCGGCGTGGAAGAAACTGTCGCGAAACACCTGCGTAAAGAACACCTGCACGCCGCGTTCGGCCAGCAGCTTCATGTTTACACCATGCTGCTCCAGCGCCACCACATCCGAAATCGGAATACCGTAAATCCGCTCCATCACCATCATGGTTTCACTGCAGTAGTCGGAGAAAACTTCCGGTACGTACAGCAGCGTATTGTTTTCAAAATTGCGGCGCAGTTGAATGGCATTGGCCGATTCACGCAGCAAATTCAGCTCATCGAGCAGCGTTTTTTCATAATCGCGCACCACTTCCGCAGGGCGCAGACGGCGTCCGTCCGGCAGCAGGCGCGGCAGCCAGCTCGCCAGGCGATAGATCAGACGCATATCCGCCTTGATCACCGGCAGAATATCGGGACGAATCACCTTGATGACCACCTTGCGGCCATTCTCTTTCATCGTCGCGGTGTGCACCTGAGCAATCGAAGCTGAAGCCAGCGGCGTGATATCAAAATCATCGAACCAGGTTTCAATCGGGCCGCCCAGTGATTTTTCCATCTGCGCTTTGGCCTTCACGCCGTCAAACGGTGCCACGCGATCCTGCAGCATGGCCAGCTGATCGGCAATGTGCGGCGGAAACAGATCGCGGCGGGTCGACATCATCTGACCCAGCTTGATCCATACCGGCCCCAGATGCTCCATTGCCAGGCGCAAACGGGCACCGGCAGCGGCTTCTTTATGTTGATTCGGCACCCAAAACAGCGTGCGTCGCCACAGACGAATCGGCAGCGTGATCCGCGTTTGCGGTATAAATTCATCCAGTCCGTAAGTGAGAAAGGTTTTTACGATAAACCAGGCTCGACGTATTTCTCCCAGCGTCATTTCGCCTCCAGCTGTGCGATTCGTGCGCTTAGCGCGTCAAGCGAACGCGTCATCGCGTCAACTTCTTCTGCAAACCAGGCGAGCTCCAGCGCGCCCGGCGTCACACGCCACTCTTCGGTGAGCGTCTCTGCCAGGTAAACCTGTTTGCGTTGCAGATCGGTACGGAAAAAAGCGAATGCGCGCCGCGCGGACTGACTCATTCCCTGCGCAACGATGTCACCAACCCACGGGGCCAGATATTCAGCGGGATCGAGTTCAGCCATATCCAGCAGCGCGGAAAAGTTCTGCACGACCTGCAAATCGCCTTCGACGTCCAGCGCGCCGCTACGCAGTAGACGGGTAAGCTGTTGACGATCGCGCAGTTCAGGCAAGGTGCGCAGGGACGTTTTAACCGTGCAGTCGCTGCTGCCCTGCCATTCGCCTAACACATCAAGCTGCTGCTCACTGAACACCAGCGTCATCGGCTGAGAAAATTCCTGCAGAGAAAGCGACAACACTTTGCCACTCAGGCGTTGCCGCGCGGCTTTCATACTGCGATCGCGGTACAGAATGTGGTTAAGCGCGGTCTCCAGACCTGCGGTTAACAGTGGCGTGAGGATCATGCATTATCCTGATTCAGAACTTAAATCCACGGTGCAAGGCAACAATGCCGCCCGTTAAATTGTAGTACGACGTGTTTTCAAAACCGGCGTCATTCATCATCGCCTTCAGCGTTTCCTGATCGGGATGCATGCGGATCGATTCGGCCAGATAGCGATAGCTTTCTGCATCTTTCGCTACCAGCTCACCGATGCGCGGCAGAATGTGAAACGAGTAGGTGTCGTAGGCTTTGTTCAGCGGCTCAAGCAGCGGTTTTGAAAACTCCAGCACCAGCAAACGGCCGCCCGGCTTCAGCACGCGGAACATCGATGCCAGCGCCTTCTCTTTTTCGGTCACGTTACGCAGGCCAAAAGAGATGGTAATACAGTCAAAATAGTTATCGGGGAACGGCAGCGCTTCGGCATTCGCCTGCACATAGCTGACGTTGCCCACCACGCCGGTATTGCGCAGCTTTTCACGGCCCATCTTCAACATGGAGCTGTTAATATCTGCCAGCACAACCTGGCCGGTTTCACCCACCAGACGAGAAAATTTCGCGGTTAAATCACCGGTACCACCGGCCAGATCGAGCACCCGCTGACCGCGACGCACGCCGCTGCAGTCGATGGTAAAACGCTTCCAGATGCGATGAATACCAAACGACATCAGGTCGTTCATCAGATCATATTTGGCCGCAACGGAATGAAAAACATCAGCCACTTTTGCCGCTTTTTCTTCTTTAGCGACGGTCTGAAAACCAAAGTGGGTAGTTTCCTGAGATTCATCTGCCATGTTTTGCCTGCTCCACAATCAAATATCCTCGAAGTGTATCAGAGTCCCGGAAGTCAGGCACGTTAACGCCCGTTTATTCATTGATGCGCTGAAGGGTTTCACTGACTTCCGACAGCGGTGCCAGATCGTCCTCGTCGTCGGCTAACGACTGGGCCACCAGCTGCGGATTCAGTGGCCGTTTGATCTCCACGCCGAGATGGCGAAAGCTCTCGGTTTGGGCGATCAAATTGCCGCGTCCTTCCGCCAGCTTTTTCATCGCCTGACGATAGCTGTCGTGCGCCTTATCGAGGTTTTGGCCGATGCTGCTCATGTCATCCACAAACAGCCGCATTTTGTCATAAAGCCGCGCGGCCCGATCGGCAATACGCTGCGCGTTACGGCTCTGATGTTCGTAACGCCACAGGTTGCTGATGGTACGCAACGCCACCAGTAAGGTGGTCGGGCTGACCAGCATGACGTTCTGCTGCAATGCTTCGCTGATTAGCTCCGGCTGACGATCGATCGCCAGGAGAAACGCCGGCTCAATCGGGATAAACATCAACACATAATCCAGCGATCGTAAACCCGGCAATTGTTGATAATCTTTTCGACTCAGCAGACGCAGATGCCCGCGCACGGCGGCAATATGCTCAGTCAGCGCCAGTTCGCGCGTCGCTTCATCGTCGGCGTTAAAGTAGCGCTCATAGGCCACCAGCGTCATTTTGGCATCAATCACCACATCCTTGCCCTGCGGCAGATGCACCACCACATCGGGCTGCATACGTTTCTGCTGATCCAGCTGAATGTTGACCTGGGTTTCATACTCGTGGCCTTCGCGCAGGCCGGACGCTTCCAGCACGCGACTGAGCACTACTTCACCCCAGTTGCCCTGGGTTTTATTGTCGCCTTTCAGCGCTTTAGTGAGGTTAATCGCTTCCTGCGCCATTTGGGCATTTAGCTGTTGTAAACTGCGGATTTCATGGGAAAGGGTGTGTCTTTCGCGCGCTTCCTGGCCAAAGCTTTCCTGTACCTGGCGACGGAAGCCATCAAGCTGCTCCCGCAGCGGCGTAATCAGGGTATTCAGGCTCTGGCGATTTTGCTCATCGACGCGGCGGCCGCTGTTTTCAAAGATACGGTTGGCAAGGTTTTCGAACTGGGCGCTCAGGCGCTGTTCGCTGTTAATCAGCAGGCGCTGCTTCTCTTCTGCGGTTAACCGCGACTCTTCAAGACGAATGGTGACTTCACGCAGCTCCGCCTCCTGCGCACTGTTGATCTCCAGCTGGTTGCGCAGCTCACGGCTCAGCTGCTCACACTCGGCTTTCCAGTAGTCAAAATGCTGCAGTTTTTCCTGTGAGGCTGAGAGCGCGCCATGCAGCTGGCGAAGGGTCTGTGCGTCCTGCTGTTGCAGCTGGCGCTGCTCCGTCAGCTGCTGCTCCAGCTTTTGCTGGGCCTGATGAGACTGGGCCAGCGACTGTTCCAACAGCCGCTGCTGCGTCAGGGCAGCAGCCTGCTGCTGGCCGGTCCGTAAATGCGCCACCAACCAGCCAAAAAGGAGGCCCGCCAGGCCAAGACAGCCCGCTAACAGATAACCCTGCTCCATTGCTTTTTCTCCCCATTACCGCGTGGGGGAAAAGGTAGAGGCGCCCTGTATGAATGTCCACACAAATCGGTGGCGCTGAAGGTTACGCGTCAGTCAGTACGAAACGCAGCTTGCCATTTTGGTAGTCCGTCACCAGGAAGAAAGGCACCGCCAGCGACCATTCACCGTTTTTAACCGGTGCCGGATAAGCGAACTCACCGGCATCGCTGCACAGTTTCACCCATTGCGGCTGGTTGTCTGTCACGGAAGCCGGGCCGCCGACACGCGTGTAACCGGCGTTGCTGCCAACATGAAACTCAGCGCCCTGCCAGCGCACCGGCGGATGCGGCGGGAAAGCGTGGGCATCGTGGAAATCAAAGATATCATCATGGCTGAGCAGGCTTTCGCGCACGGTGGCCCACAGCGCAGTCTTCAGAAAGACCTGATCGGTAAAACGCGCGCTGCCGCTGTACTGCGTCATGAAGTCACGAATCTGCTGTTCAATATTGTGAAATACGCCGTGACAGCCGCCCCACATGCCCGCCAGCAGCAGTTCCGTGTGCGAGCAATAATCCCGCATATGATGAAACCAAAAAGGAGAAGCCGCCCAGGCTTCAACCGCCACCACTTCGCGTTCAGAGAGCAAGGAGTCAGCATCACGTACGATAAAGCGTTCTACGCTGCTGTCATCCATCACCAGAAAACGCCACAGAGTTGGCATAATGGTTTTTTCATGTGACATATCCACCAGCTGCACGTTTGGCTGCTGCAGCCGGTGCCAGACATGCTGCGGCACGCTGTCATCAAGATAGATACGGCAGGTCCATGCCGGATAAAGCTCTCGTGCGACCTCAACGTTTTTGATCAGCGTTTCGCAGTAGCGCGGATGCTGGCCATAGAGGCTGAAAGCGATGATATTTTTTTGCGGGTTGTCGAGGTCCAACGGTTCAGGACCACGCGCCGGAAAAGGATAGCGAACATTCTGCTTATAGATTGCATCGGCTTTACTCAGCGATTCGTGGCCGTAACGCTTGACCTCCAGCGGCTTATTCATCAGCCCGCTTAGCTCCGCCAGGCCATCCAGCCAGGTATCGGATGCTCTGTGTCGCTGCGGCGACTGATAAATACGCTGGTAAATTTTCCACGCTTTCTGATGCTCACCGAGGCGCATCAGCACCAGCGCGTAATCACTCAGTACCTGCATCTGCTGGGGGATTACTTTCAGCACCTGCTCACAGCAGAGACGCGCCTGCGCAAAATCGAGCTGATCCATTGCCTGACGAAACCGCGCTGCCTGTTGTTCAAAGCGGTCCTGCATCGCAGGCGTGATGACAACCTGGGTACGACGGGGAGAAGGAGTAGTTTTACGCATCGGAAACGGCTTAAGGTCATTGAGAATGCGCAGAGTATAAAGAGGCTAAAAAGCCGAACCCTATAAGCCCTGTCTCGAAATTCCCGCAGCCGTTTCCGAAATGCGGCGTTAGTCCAGCAGCAGGCGCGCCGCTTCAACCACAATTTTCACCGCATCGCTTTCTGTCTGCTTCATCGCGGCCGCATCCGGAATCTCTTTTTGGGTGCGATTGACGATAACGCCCGCCACCATACCGGCGCGTAAGCCCTGGCTGGCGCACATGGTTAACAGCGTGGCCGATTCCATTTCGTAGTTCAGCACGCCCATCTGCTGCCACTCTTTCATTGAGCCCTGGAACTGGCTCACCACACGGCCTGAGAAGGTGTCGTAGCGTTCCTGGCCCGGATAAAAGGTGTCGGAAGAGGCGGTTACGCCGATATGCGTTTTCGCACCGGCAGCTTTTGCAGCGGCAACCAGCGCAGTGGTACAGGCGAAATCGGCTACCGCCGGAAACGCCATCGGGGCGAAATGCAGGCTGGCACCATCAAGGCGAACGGCGCCGGTGGTCACCAGCACGTCGCCAACGTTGATATCGGGTTGAATCGCACCGGTGGTGCCGACGCGCAGGAAAGTGCGCACGCCCAGCTGTGCCAGCTCTTCTACCGCAATGGAGGTCGACGGGCCGCCAATGCCGGTTGAGCAAACTACAACCGGCTTGCCGTTGAGCTCGGCACGCCAGCTGGTGAATTCGCGATGTGAGGCGAGATGCACAGGATTGTCCATCAACGCCGCGATTTTTTTCACTCGTTCTGGATCGCCAGGCACAATGGCCAGCGTGGCGCCCTGCAGATCAGCGCGGGTGATACCTAAATGAAAAACATCGGACTGGGCCATAACGGACTCCTGAAGTAAATAGTAACAGCCGCGTACTTTACGCCAGCGGTCAGGGAAAAGGTGTGAACGCAATCGTTCAACATTATGAAAGTTGCAGAGATTAATCAAAACAATGTGACTAATCTCACACCTTGCAAGCGTGCTTTGACGTAGTGCTACAGGCTGCTGTGCACGCTGCCACGGTGTAGTGATAAAGAGAGATAACCCGCACTGCCGGGAGTGAAGAAATAATCCTGGCTATAGTTACCTCACTGCGCGAATCGTCTGTACGGAGAGAACAATGAAAACCGAAGAGAATATGGCACAAAAAGCGCGCGGCTTCGCGCCTGCGGTCGGCCCCACCGCAACCACCACCATCATTACCGGAGATCACGCAATTCACAGCGGCGAAACCTCCGTGGCCACCCAGGGCGAAAACATGCCCGCTTTTTTTGCCCGGCCTGAAAATAAAACCGAGGGTTTGCCGGTTGTGCTGGTGGTGCAGGAGATTTTTGGCGTACACGAGCATATTCGTGACATCTGCCGTCGGCTGGCGGCAGAGGGCTATCTGGCCGTTGCGCCGGAACTCTATTTCCGCGAAGGCGATCCTTCAGAATACAGCGATATCCCCACGCTGTTTAAAGAGCTGGTCAACAAGGTGCCGGATGCGCAGGTGCTGGCCGATCTCGATCACGTTGCCAACTGGGCAGCCAAACATGGCGGCGATATGCGCACCATGGCCATTACCGGCTTCTGCTGGGGCGGTCGCATCACCTGGCTTTATGCCGCACACAATCCGCAGCTAAAAGCGGCGGTAGCCTGGTATGGCAAGGTGGTCGGCGAGAAAACCATTAAGCAGCCAACCCAGCCGGTGGATGTAGCCACCGAACTGAGCGCGCCGGTTTTAGGCCTCTATGGCGGCAAGGATGAGAGCATTCCGCAGGAGAGCATTGAGCTGATGCGAAAAGCGGTGCGTGCGGCTAATGCCAACGCGGAGATTGTCGTGTATCCCGAAGCGGGCCACGCCTTTAATGCCGACTATCGTGAAAGCTATCATGAAGCGTCGGCGAAAGATGGCTGGCAGCGCATGCTCGCCTGGTTTACACAGTATGGTGTTGCCCCGGCAAAATAAGTTACAAGGGGCGCCACAAGCGCCCCTGAGTTTAGATCGTCATCGTCATATCCGGGCGCGCAGGTTCTGCGCCGCTGTCACCATATTTGCCAGCGCCTGACGCGTCTCCGTCCAGCCGCGCGTTTTCAGTCCGCAATCGGGATTGACCCACAAACGCTCAACCGGAATACGCCTGGCCGCTTTCAGCAACAGCGCCTCTATCCACTCCACACTCGGCACGTTAGGCGAGTGAATGTCATACACGCCCGGACCAATCTCATTCGGATAAGCAAACTCCTCGAACGACTCCAGCAGTTCCATATCCGAGCGCGAGGTTTCGATGGTAATCACATCGGCATCCAGTGCCGCGATCGACGCCATGATGTCGTTGAATTCGCAATAACACATATGGGTATGAATCTGCGTGTCATCCTGCGCCACTGCGGCATTCAGGCGGAAGGCCTCTACTGCCCATTCAAGGTAGGCCGCCCACTCTGACTGGCGCAACGGCAGCCCTTCGCGCAGTGCCGGTTCATCAATCTGAATGATGCCAATGCCCGCTTTTTCCAGGTCGGCTACCTCATCGCGCAGCGCCAGCGCAATCTGTCGGGCGATGGTTTCTCGGGTCACATCTTCACGCGGGAATGACCAGCAGAGGATCGTAACCGGCCCGGTCAGCATGCCTTTCAGCGGCTTGTCGGCCAGCGACTGAGCATATTTCGCCCACTCCACGGTGATCGGCTGCGGACGGCTTACGTCGCCAATAATCACCGGCGGTTTTACACAGCGCGAACCGTAGCTCTGTACCCAACCATTTTGCGTAAAGACAAAGCCCTCGAGATGCTCGCCAAAATATTCCACCATGTCATTGCGCTCGGCCTCGCCATGCACCAGCACATCCAGCCCCAATTGCTCCTGCTCACTTATTGCCTGCTTAATGTGTTCGGCAATGCCGGTGCGGTAATGATTTCCATCGATGGTGCCTTTTTTAAAATCGAGGCGCAGGCTGCGAATATCGTGGGTTTGCGGGAAAGAACCGATGGTGGTGGTCGGCCATGCCGGTAAATTGAAGCGCTGCCGCTGTGCGGCGGCTCGCGTTTGATAATCGCTGTGACGCTGGCTCTCTTTTGGGGTGATGCCAGCAAGACGTTCGCCAACCGCGGCATTGTGTACCCGGCCTGAATGGCGACGAGCACGTACGGGCGCGCTCCAGGTTTCCAGCGCTGCACCGTCGTTGTTATTCAGCGCGTTGCTCAGTAGCGCGAGCTCGGCGCATTTTTGCAGGGCGAAGGCGAACCAGCTTTTCACCTCTTCATCCAGACGTGTTTCCACGCTGAGGTCGATCGGACTGTGCAGCAGCGAGCAGGAAGAGCCAATCCACAACTGTTTGCGCTGCGCCTGCAGCGGTTGCAGCCTTTCAAACCACTGTGTCAGATCGGCGCGCCAGACGTTACGGCCATTGATCACGCCCAGCGACAGCAGCCAGTCAGCGGGCAACTGCTGGTTCAGCGCGACGATATCATCTTTGCCATGTACCAGATCGACATGCAGCCCCTGCACCGGCAGCTGACGCACGGTATCAAGGTTATGGCTCACGCTGTCAAAGTAGGTGGTCAGCAGCAGCTTGCATCGCCCGTTCAGCGCGGCATAAGTGGGTTTAAACGCCTCGAGCCACGCCTGCGGCAGTTCCAGCACCAGCGCAGGCTCATCAATCTGTACCCACTCTACGCCGCGCTGCGCCAGTGCATCCAGTACCTGCTGATAGACCGGCAGGATATCCTGCAGCAGGCTCAAGCGGTCAAAGGATTCACCTTTGACTTTACCCAGCCAGAGATAGGTCACCGGTCCCAGCAGCACCGGCTTTATCTTGTGTCCGAGCGCCAGCGCCTCATCAACCTCGTCCAGCAGCTGATGCCAGCTCAGACTGAACTGCTGTCCGTGAGTAAATTCCGGTACCATGTAGTGATAGTTAGTGTTGAACCATTTAGTCATTTCAGCGGCCGCGGCGGGTTCGCCGGTTGGCGCCCGGCCACGTGCAATGCGGAACAGCGTGTCCAGATCCACGTTGCCCGCTTTATTCTGATGACGTGCCGGCACGTTGCCCAGCATCAGGCTGGTGGTCAGCACATGATCGTACCAGGCAAAATCACCTACCGGCAGCAGATCGACACCCGCTGCTTGCTGCTGCTGCCAGTGACGGGCGCGCAGCTCACGACCGGTTGCCAGTAGCGCTTCCTGCGTGCTGTTGCCCGCCCAATAGCTCTCCTGCGCCTTTTTCAGTTCGCGACGCAGGCCAATACGGGGAAAACCAAGCGTGTGATTCAGAATCGTCATCAGTGTTGCCTCATAGTGTTAGACGTCGATGCCGGGCGGTGCCGTTTTCGCATCCCTGCTGGCGCAGACGTCAGGATCAGGTTGGGCGGGCCAGTGATGTTTGGCCGTCCAGATGTTTACACCGCTATATTGTGCAGGTAAGGTATGTTCCTCAAGCGCAAATTGTTCACTGTCGATGTGAAGGACTCTCATGATCGAACTCAAACACCTCCGGACACTGCAGGCTCTCAGGAACACTGGCTCGCTGGCCGCCGCCGCCGCACAGCTGCACCAAACGCAATCGGCGCTGTCGCATCAGTTCAGCGATCTGGAGCAGCGGCTGGGGTTCCGGTTGTTTGTGCGTAAAAGCCAGCCGCTGCGTTTTACGCCGCAGGGCTCTATTCTGCTGCAGCTGGCCGAGCAGGTGCTGCCGCAAATTCAGCAGGCGTTACAGGCGTGTCATGAGCCGCATCAGGCCACGCTGCGCATCGCTATTGAATGCCACAGCTGCATTCAGTGGCTGACGCCTGCGCTGGATAATTTCCGCCTGAGCTGGCCGCAGGTGATGATGGATTTCAAATCAGGCGTCACCTTTGATCCGCAGCCGGCCTTGCAGCAGGGCGAACTGGATGTGGTGCTGACCTCCGATATCCTGCCGCGCAGCGGTCTGCACTATTCGCCAATGTTCGATTTTGAAGTGCGCCTGGTGCTGGCCACGGATCATCCGCTGGCGCAGGCAGCGATCATTACGCCTGAAGATTTAGCCAGCGAAGTGTTGATGATCTACCCGGTGCAGCGACAACGGCTTGATATCTGGCGCCACTTTTTACAGCCAGCGGGCGTCAGCCCGGCGCTGAAAAGCGTTGATAACACCCTGCTGCTGATTCAGATGGTTTCGGCGCGCATGGGCATTGCCGCACTGCCGCACTGGGTGGTGGAGAGTTTTGAACGTCAGGGGCTGGTGGTCACCAAAACGCTGGGAGAAGGATTATGGAGCCGTCTCTATGCGGCGGTGCGCGACGGCGAGCAGCGTCAGCCGGTAGTTGATGCCTTTATCCGCTCCACGCGGCAGCACGCCTGTGAACACCTGCCGCTGGTGCGTGATGCGTCAAAACCGGGCGTGCTGCAACCGGGATAATGCACGGCGATATAATTACCGGCCGCTCTGCTCTATAATGCGCCGCATTGCCGTAACCATGAGAAAACTAATGACCAATAATGACGTCCTGCGCAGCATCCGCTACATGCTTAAACTGAACGATGAAGCGATGGTCAACATCGCCGCTCTCGCCGACAGCGAAGTTCCGCTGGCGATGATGCAGGCGTACCTGAAAAAGGAAGAAGAAGCGGGCTTTCAGCCTTGCCCGGATGTGCTGATGGGCTATTTCCTGAACGGACTGATCTTCCATCGTCGTGGCAAAAGCGAAGAGCTGCCAGCACCGTCGATTGAGCGCAAGATGAATAACAACATCATCCTGAAAAAACTGCGCATCGCCTTTGATCTGAAAACCACCGATATTCCACAGGTGTTGGCAAAAGCTGATTTTGCGGTAGGCCAGTCAGAAATCGGTGCGATCTTCCGCAAGCCCGATCACAAAAACTATCGCGAATGTGGCGATCAGCTACTGCGTAACTTCCTGAAGGGATTATCGCTGACCGTGCGTCCACCGATCGTGCCAAAAGCGCCCGCCGAGAAAAAACCGGCCGCTGAGCACAAACCTGCTGGACAGGCCAAATCGGCAACCGCCGGTAAGCCGGCTGGCGGCAAGAGCTGGAGTGGCAACAAGCCCGCCAGCGCGAGTCGTCCTGCTGCTGGCGGCAAACCTGCCGCAGGCAAAAAATCCTGGCCAGGCAAATCCTGATCGACTGAGCCAGGTTCGCCTGGCTCTTCCCTCTATTTTCCGCGACCGATAATCCAGCGCTTGTGCACCCACAGTGACGCGCAAATCACCGCAGCACCAATAATGAAGCTTGGCCAGTGCGGCTGTTCCTGCCAAATTGCCAGATTGACCAGCAATCCCGCTGGCACATGCATATTGTTCATGATCCCCAGCGTACCCGCATCAACCTGCGTAGCGCCGTAGTTCCACATAAAATAACCCAGCCCGGAAGCGGCAACGCCCAGCCAGACCAGAATGCCCCACTGCAGGCCGGTTGTCGGCAGCTTGTGCGGATTACCCCACAAACCCCAGGCGACGATCGCCACCAGCACCGCACCGATATAGAACCAGGCAAAAGCGACATGCTGCGGCATCGGCCGCGTCTCCTGCAGGCGCTTATAACCCACCATTCCCGCCGCAAAGCAAAGGTTAGCCAGCTGCACCAGCAGCAGCCCGAACCAGAAATGCTCGCTGACTTTGTCGTAGCGAATAATCGCCGCACCAGCCACCGCCAGCAGGGCGCTGAAGAGATAGCCGATACGCACGCCGCGCCCGCTGATGATGTCGTAAATCAGCGTAACGTAGAGCGGCGTCATCACGGTGAACAACAGAAACTCTGACACGCTGAGGTAGAGATAGGCCTGAAAGCTGATGAGATACATGATGCCCAGCTGCAGCGTGCCGACCAGCATGTAGAGCGCCAGCGTCGAGGCGCGATAGCCACGCCAGCGCAAAAACGGCAAAAACACCAGCGCTGCCAGCGACAGTCGCATCAACACTGAAAACCAGCTGTCAACGTGACCGGCAAGATAGACGCCGATCAGGCTAAAAGAAAATGCCCATAAAATGGTGGTAACGATCAGTAAAAACACAATCCTGCCCCTGAAATGAAGAAGCACGCATTGTAACCGCCGTATTTCACAAAGCGTGAAATATCTGGTTTACATATGATTAATAAAACACCGCCCGTCCTCCTGGCTGGTAATGCCAGCAGGCGCACATTTCTCACGCCTGACGCAGCAGAAAACGTGCCACCTGTCATAAAAATGTAACATTAACGTCACAGACGCTCCGCATTCATCGGGCTGGACGCTATCCTTTGCGCGAACCTTATCAGAAGGCGTATAGCCTCTTTCACCTGCTGCAAAGCATTTCAATACACCACTGGAGTCTGGAATCATGCTGAATATCTTCCGTCCCGCCGCGCATCGCCCGCGTGTGGACGATGCTCATGTCGATCCCCTTTATCGCCGCCTGCGCTGGCAAATCTTTTTGGGGATCTTTTTTGGTTATGCCGCCTACTATCTGGTGCGAAAAAACTTCGCACTGGCGATGCCTTATCTGGTGGAACAGGGCTTTTCGCGCGGCGATCTCGGTTTCGCCCTGTCCGGTATTTCAATCGCCTACGGCTTTTCAAAATTCATCATGGGTTCGGTATCAGATCGATCTAATCCACGCGTGTTTTTACCTGCGGGCCTGATTCTCGCCGCGGTGGTGATGCTGATCATGGGCTTTGTGCCCTGGGCCACCTCCAGCATCATGATCATGTTTGTGCTGCTGTTTGTCTGCGGCTGGTTTCAGGGCATGGGCTGGCCGCCCTGTGGCCGCACCATGGTGCACTGGTGGTCGCACAAAGAACGTGGCTCGATTGTGTCAGTGTGGAACTGTGCCCACAACGTCGGGGGCGGTTTGCCGCCTTTGCTGTTCCTGCTGGGCATGGCGTGGTTTAACGACTGGAAAGCGGCGCTTTATATGCCGGCGTTTGGCGCGATTCTGGTTGCGGTGATCGCCTTTATGCTGATGCGCGATACGCCGCAGTCATGCGGCCTGCCGCCGATCGAAGCGTACAAAAATGACTATCCGCCAGACTACAACGAACAGTATGAAGAGGAATTAACCGCCAAACAGATCTTCATGCAGTACATTTTGCCTAACAAGCTGCTGTGGTATATCGCGCTGGCCAACGTCTTTGTTTACCTGCTGCGTTACGGCATTCTCGACTGGTCGCCGACCTACCTGAAAGAGGTGAAACACTTCACGCTCGATAAATCGTCGTGGGCCTACTTCCTCTATGAATATGCCGGTATCCCGGGCACGCTGCTGTGCGGCTGGATGTCTGACAAAGTGTTCAAAGGCAACCGCGGCGCAACCGGCGTGTTCTTTATGGTGCTGGTGACCATCGCAACGGTAGTGTACTGGTTGAATCCGGTGGGCAATCCGGGCGTGGATATGGCCTGTATGATTGTGATTGGCTTCCTGATTTATGGTCCGGTAATGCTGATTGGCTTGCATGCGCTGGAACTGGCACCGAAAAAGGCAGCCGGCACCGCAGCAGGCTTTACCGGCCTGTTTGGTTATCTCGGCGGCTCGGTTGCGGCCAGCGCCATCGTGGGTTACACCGTGGATTACTTCGGCTGGAACGGCGGTTTTGCCATCATGATTGGCGGCGGCGTACTGGCGGTATTCCTGCTGATTTTAACCATGCTGAGTGAGAACAAACACAAGCGTCAGTTAAAAGCGTAACGACCTGCGGGCAGGATGAACGCCCTGCCCGCAGCGCATTACTCCAGAAACAGCTTACGCAGATAACGTGGCACCGCATCCTGCGTATTGCTGCCAATCACTTCCAGTTCCGGCAACAAATCCTTCAGACGCTGGTGGGCATTGCTCATGATGCAGCCCTTACCCGCCATGATCAGCATCTCTTTGTCATTCAAGCCGTCACCAAACGCCACGCACTCTTTTAACGAGTAACCGAGCAGTTTGGACACCTCTTCCAGCGCATGCCCTTTGGATACGCCGCCCGCCATCACTTCCAGACAGGTTGGAAATGAGAAGCTGACATTGACCCGATCGCCCCAGCGCGCAATCAGCGCCTGCTCCAGCGGAATAAGCAGCTCTGCATCCTCGCAGGTGAAAAAGACCTTGCTGATGCCGTCGGTGGGCAGCAAACCAGGCTGATAGACCTGATAGTTAAACACTGATTCGCGAAAGTACTTCTGCTCTTCCGGACGATGACGGCACATATACCACTCATCGTCGCGATAGACGTTAGTCATGATCGCTGGATCGTCATATTTCAGCGCGAACAGATCCTGGGCGATATCCTCGTCAAGGTTATGGCTGAAGATCAGCTCACCGGCGGTGTTGTGCACGCGCGCGCCGTTGGAGGTGATCATATAGGCGTCAATCTCCAGGTTATCGCGCATCTGGCCAACATCAATATGATGACGACCGGTGGCAAAGACAAAATGGATATCCCGCGTGGTGAGCAGCTTCAGCGTCTCTTTGGTGTAGGGCGTCAACAGATGATCGGGGGAAAGCAGGGTACCGTCGAGATCGGACGCGACAATGTGATACATAAAAACCTCTGATTAGAAAACGTTAACCGGCGTGACTCGCCAGCACAAATCTGAGCGGTGCAGCTAAAGCGAATGCCGTTGAAAAAAGTCGAGGATGGCATCCAGTGCGTCGGCACGCATTTCGTCCTTTTCAAACAGGATCTCATGGCGCGCGCCAGCGATGACGTACGGGCCGCCGCCATCACAAGGATGACCGGCGGCGCTCATGGCGTCACAGAACAGCTGATGCGAGCGGTTATCGACAATTTTGTCTTCACCGGCCTGCAGCAGCAGCAGCGGCGTGGAGATGGACGCCGCCTGATTAATAATATTGTTACCCGCCTGCACACCTTCACGTACCCAGTGCCAGGTCGGTCCGCCGACGCGAATCGCAGGATCGTCGGCATAAAAACGCAGGCTGCGCTTGTAGCGTTCGCGGCTGTGCGTCAGGCGGTTCAGCCCAAACGGATGCGCCCGCCATTTGCCGGTGCCTGGCGCGTAACCGTCGCGAATCAGCGGCCTTTTTTCTGCCCAGTCGAGCAGGCGATTTGCCATCCAGCCAGGCATTGGCAGATAGATGCCGAACATCGGTGCGGCCAGCGCTGCGGCATGAAACGCCCGCGGCTGCTGCGCCAGAAACAGCGCCAGAATCGCGCCGCCCATCGAATGTGCCAGCGCAAAGCGATGACGATAGTGGTGCGGCACAATCTCCTTCAGGTAGAGCGTTTCCAGATCGTCGACGTAGTGCTCAAAGCGCGCAACGTGGCCACGATGACGATCGTCCAGCAGACGATCGGAACGTCCCTGACCACGATGATCGATAATGATCACATCGTAGCCGCACTGAAAAAGATCGTAAGCCAGTTCGGGATATTTGACATAGCTTTCTATTCGCCCCGGTACCAGCAACACCACTTTATCGTGGCTGGCATCCCGAAAGCGCACGTAGCGAATAGTGAGGTTTTCCACGCCGACAAACTCGCACTCTTCCCGCTGCCGCCAGAAGTCCAGTAACGGCCCGGTAGCAAAAGCGGCGAATGCTTTTTCGCGGTTTAACCAGAGGGTTTTGTGACTGTTCATCGTGGCTTTTCCTGCTTGCTGACGGCGCTCCCGTGACGCGTAGCGCAACGCGAGATAATATCGTATTGTGTCATATTCCGCCGCTCGCAGGGAGCCTTACACTATGACTATCGAATGGTGGTTGACCTATTTGTTGACCACATCTGTACTGAGCCTGTCGCCTGGTTCCGGCGCCATTAATACCATGAGTACCGGGATCAGCCACGGCTATCGCGGCGCGGCGGCCTCAATATGTGGTCTGCAGGTGGGTCTGTCGTTGCATATCATGCTGGTGGGTATCGGACTGGGCGCGCTGTTTTCACAGTCGCTGCTGGCATTTGAAATCGTGAAATGGGCAGGTGCAGCTTATCTGGTCTGGCTCGGGATTCAGCAGTGGCGCTCGGCTGGCTCTCTCGATCTGCAGGCGGTTGCTAAAGCGATGCCGCGTCGTCGGCTGTTCAAACGCGCGGTGCTGGTGAATCTCACCAATCCCAAAAGCATTGTTTTCCTCGCCGCCCTGTTCCCGCAGTTTATTCTGCCGCACCAGCCGCAGGCCGTGCAGTATCTGATCCTTGGTGTCACCACCGTCGTCGTCGATATTATCGTGATGATTGGCTACGCCATGCTGGCTACGCGCATCGCCGGCTGGATCAAAGGCCCAAAACAGATGAAGCTGCTGAACCGCATCTTCGGCGGCCTGTTTATGGCCGTCGGCGCTCTGCTCGCCTCCGCCCGCAAAATGGCCTGATCACCACCCGCAAAACGCAAAGGTACGCGGTTATTTGAATTTTGAAGGAATTTAAGATCTTTAACCTTCCAGCGCACTTGCTGCAAGGCCGTCGGCGTCGCAGCGAGTTTGCCGTCGGCCAGCGCGGAAAAACCGGAGCGTACTAAAGTACGTGAGGATTTTGAGCACTGCCCGGCGGCTAAATCGCCAGTAAGCCAGGCCGGAAACGTCAGGTAAGCGAGCTTACCTGGAGATGATCAGATGAATGCCAAACCCGGCAAAGAGCACCCCCGCCATCCCATCCACCCATTTAGCCACGCGCTGATATTTCTGACGCATCCACGGCATCGCAAAGATCGCCGCTACCAGCGCGAACCAGGCAAAGGTCTCACCAATAATCAGCAGGAAAAGTCCCCAGCGTTCACCGGCACCGACATCATCACCGACAAAGAGTGAAAAGACGCTGCCAAAGTAGATCACCGCTTTGGGATTGGAAAGGTTGGTCAGAAAGCCTTTCAGGAAGCTGCGCCCTTTTTTCGGCAACTCAACCGCCACCTCCTCCTGCTGCGGATTTTTATGCTGCTGGCGCGCCGAACGTAGAAGCTGCCAGCCCATCCACAGCAGATACAGCCCACCGCCGACCATAATGATCTGATGCAGCCAGGCCATTTTTTGCAGGATCAGATGCAGCCCCATCAGCGCCACGCCCGCCCACACCACAATACCCAACGTGATGCCCAGCACGCCCATCATTGCCTCTTTGCGCGAGCGGCTGGCCGCAGTTTGCGAGACAAAGAAGAAGTCCGGTCCCGGACTCATTAACGCCACCAGATGGACAACCGCGACGGTTAAAAACAAGGCGAGCATGGTAGTTCCTTTTAAGTAAGGAAGACGATCAGGCGTCTTCGTCGTCAATATGATCTTTAATCATCAGCAAAAACGGTTTGCCGAAGCGCTCGAGCTTGCGATGACCCACGCCGTTGACGCTCAACATTTCCGATGCGGTGATCGGTAGCTGCTCCGACATCTCAATCAAGGTGGCATCGTTAAACACCACGTATGGCGGCACGTTGGCCTCATCTGCAATCGCCTTGCGCAGTTTACGCAGCTTGGCGAACAGCTTGCGGTCGTAGTTGCCGCCAAAGGTTTTCTGGCTGTAACTTTTGGCTTTTACCGTGACCAGACGCGGCACCGCCAGCATTAGTGGCACTTCACCGCGCAACAGCGGACGCGCCGCTTCGGTGAGTTGCAGCGCAGAATGCAGCGCAATGTTTTGCGTCACGAAGCCGAGATGGATCAGCTGGCGCAGCACGCTCACCCAGTGCTCATGACTCTGATCTTTGCCGATGCCATACACCGGCAGTTTATCGTGCTGCAGCTCACGAATACGCTGATTGTTGGCGCCGCGCAGCACATCGACCACATAACCCATACCGAAGCGCTGCCCGACGCGATAGATACCAGAAAGCGCTTTTTGCGCCTCCACCAGCCCGTCATAACGCTTCGGTGGATCAAGGCAAATATCGCAGTTGCCGCACGGCTGTTGGCGACCTTCACCAAAATAGTTGAGTAATACCAGGCGACGACAGGTTTGCGCCTCAGCAAACGCGCCCATCGCGTTGAGCTTATGGCGTTCTATATCCTGCAGCTGACCCGGCGCCTTCTCTTCCAGGCACTTACGCAGCCAGGCCATATCAGCCGGATCGTACAGCAGCATCGCTTCGGCAGGCAGGCCGTCACGGCCAGCGCGTCCGGTTTCCTGATAGTAGGATTCGATGTTGCGCGGAATATCGAAGTGCACCACAAAGCGAACGTTGGGTTTATTAATCCCCATGCCAAACGCCACGGTGGCGACCACGATTTGCAGATCATCACGCTGAAAAGCTTCCTGCACGTGGGCGCGCTGTGTCAGCTCCAGTCCGGCGTGATAGGCACCGGCGCTGATGCCGCGGCTCTGCAATCGGGCAGCGGTGTCTTCCACTTTGGCCCGGCTGTTACAGTAGATAATGCCGCTTTTGCCGCGCTGATCCTGCACATAGCGCAGCAGTTGCTCGGTGGGCTTGAACTTTTCCAGCAGAGTATAACGAATGTTAGGCCGGTCAAAGCTGCTGATTTGAATCAGCGGATCTTCAAGCCGCAGCAGCTGAACGATGTCGTTCCGTGTGGTTTCATCCGCGGTCGCGGTCAGCGCCATTACCGGCAGCTGGGGAAAACGTTGGCGCAGCTGGCCAAGTGCGCCATATTCTGGCCGGAAATCGTGGCCCCACTGTGAGATACAGTGCGCTTCATCCACCGCCAGCATCGCTGGCTGCCACGCCGACAGCTTCTCCAGGAAGTTATCCATCATCAGCCGTTCTGGTGCAATGTAGAGCAGCTTAATCTCGCCGCTGCGGCAACCCGTCATCACTTCCTGCTGCGCCTCACGACTTTGTGTGGAGTTCAGGCAGGCCGCAGCCACGCCGTTGGCTAACAGCTGATCGACCTGATCTTTCATCAGAGAGATCAGCGGAGAAACCACCAGCGTCAGTCCCTCGCGCACCAGCGCCGGGATTTGATAACAGAGCGATTTGCCGCCGCCGGTTGGCATGATGACCAGGCAGTCGCGATCCGCCAGCGAAGCCTGAATAATGCTTTGCTGACCCGGACGAAACTGCTGATAACCGAAGATGTCGCGCAGGTACTGTTCTGCCAGCGCGTCCTGATTCATTACTGCCGTTGTTGCCACCGTATTCCCGTTTTACGTCTTTACCAATTTTAGAACAAATCGTTAAGGGTCACGCCCACGCCAAGGCGGGTTTGACGATGATTGTAATCAATCAGCGATTCACCGTAGCCGCTGTAAACCTGCGTGTAGAAACGAACGTGTTCGCTGATCGGATAGCTCCACCCCAGCTCCGCGCCGCCGTAGCCGCTGTTCCAGTTATAGGTGCTTTGCAGGCTAAAGATATTGTCGCCCAGCATATACCCCAATTTCAGGCGGTAATAACCCATATATTTAGTGATATCGGGGTTATCGTCTTCGTTCTCACCTTCCGGCAGACGATACCAGGGTTTCACCTCAACGAGGAAGTTACCGTTCTGCGCCATCAGGCGAGCATACAGGCGATTCCAGCTGCGTGATGTAGGATCGGAACGGCCGTTTGACTGGTGATCGAAGCCGGTTTCAACATCGCGTAACGTCCAGCCGCCCAGGCTGTAATCCGTGGCCCACCCCAGAAAGATTTGCGGTTCGTAGTTGGTTTCACGAAACGGCGAAGAGGCACCGCGGTTGGAGAGCTGCCACCAGGAACCCTGCGTATAGGACGCCGCCAGCACCGAGTTATCACCCAGAATGCCGCGCCACAATGGAAACGCCAGGCTGAGCTGAAACTTCACCTCATCTTTCTTCACCTTATCAGACCAGTTATAGCTGGAAATCGCTTCGCGATTCATGTCACTGGTGTAGGTATAAAGCAGATAGTTTTTTTCGTAGGGATAGAGCACGAACGGATTATCGTGCTTCTCCAGCAGGTTAGCGATGATACTGCCACGTACAGCCGGAGCGTCGTGAACTTCTTTAATTGTGGCTTCCTGAGCCTGAACAATAGCAGGAAGGATCATTGCCGCAGCCAGCAAAGCGCGAAGCATACGCATAAAAGTCTCCAGAGAAAGCACTGAGCGAAGGGGTTGTGTAAAAAGCAGGCCATTCTACACGCAAAAATCAGCAAAATCTGCGCTGTTTTTGGAAAGCAGATAGCCCTTTTTGAACAGCACAAACGCGCTGCCCTGGCTATGCTCAGCCGCACTTTTATCGCTTCAGGAAGGGAAACGATGTCACTGCTGCTCTCTCAAAACGATGCGCGCCAGCTGATTGGTGAAATCTTTGTTTATCACATGCCGTTTAATCAGGCGCTGGGCCTGTCGCTGAAGACGCTGGAGGCAGATTATGCGGAGCTGAGCTTCAGTAATCAGGCGATGCTGGTAGGCAATGCGGCGCAGCGTATTCTGCATGGTGGCGTTATTGCATCCGTGCTGGACGTGGCGGCTGGGCTGGTGTGTGTGAGCAGTTCACTGACGCGCCAGGAAACCATCAAGGAAGAAGAGCTGCGGCAGAAGCTGGCGAAAATGGGCACCATCGATTTGCGTGTGGATTATTTGCGCCCTGGCCGCGGCGAGCACTTTATCGCCTCCAGTCGGCTGCTACGGGCGGGCAATAAAGTCGCCGTGGCGCGTGTCGAACTGCATAACGACAGCGGCCTGTATATTGCCACCGCGACTGCGACCTATCTTATTGGCTAACGGTTGCTGTTCAGAGCGGCAGAATTCTTTACAATAGCGCTCTTTTTCCACGGGTTACACATCATGGATGCGCAACAAACGCGACAGGGCATCTTCTTTGCCCTTGGTGCCTACTTTATCTGGGGCATCGCGCCGATCTATTTCAAGCTCTTACAGCAGGTGCCGCCTGCCGAGATCATGACCCACCGCGTAATCTGGTCAGCGCTGTTTATGCTGCTGCTGATCAGTGCCAGCCGAAGCTGGCCGCAGGTGCGCGCTATCGTTCGTCAGCCGATAAAAGTCCTGCTGCTGGCGATTTCAGCGGTGACCATCGGTGGCAACTGGCTGCTGTTTATCTGGTCGGTCAATAACCATCATATGCTGGAAGCGAGCCTCGGTTACTTTATCAATCCGCTGCTGAATGTGGTGGTGGGCATGCTGTTTCTCGGTGAGCGTTTCCGCCGTTTGCAATGGCTGGCGGTGGGGCTGGCAGCCTGCGGCGTGATGGTGCAGCTATGGAAATTTGGTTCGGTGCCGATCATCGCGCTGGGCCTGGCGCTGAGCTTTTCGTTTTATGGTTTGCTGCGCAAGAAGATAGCGGTGGATGCGCAAACCGGCATGCTGATTGAGACGTTATGGTTGCTGCCAATGGCATCGCTTTATCTGTTTGGCATCGCCGACAGCAGTACCAGCCATCTGGGCGATAATGCGGCCAGCCTGAATCTGCTGCTAATTGCCGCGGGCATCATTACCACCATTCCGCTGATGCTGTTTGCGGCGGCCTGTACCCGACTGCGTCTCTCAACGGTGGGCTTCTTTCAGTATCTTGGTCCAACGCTGATGTTCCTGCTGGCGGTGCTGTTCTACGGCGAGCAGCTGACGCAGGATAAAGTCGTCACTTTCGGCTTTATCTGGCTGGCGCTGGCGCTGTTTATCTTTGACGCGCTGCGTAACCTACGTCGCGCGCGCAAAGCCTGAGATAAAACGCGCGATAGCCGGCCCGGCAAACAGGATAGTGAACAGCCGTAAGGTTTGCATCGCCATTACAAAAGCCATATCCACCTTGCTGCCCGCCGCGATGATCGCCACGGTATCCAGCCCGCCAGGGCTGGTTGCCAGATAGGCGGTCAGCAAATCCACGTTGAGCACCCGCGTTAACATCCACGCCATACCCGCACACAACAGCATCAGGCCAAGAATCGACAACAGCATCTGCGGCAGCGTACGCAGCGCCAGCTGGAAAATCGGTCGGGTGAAACGCAGACCTACACTCCAGCCAATCAGGGCGTAAGCCAGCGCCAGCAGCCATTCCGGCACCTGCAAAGTTAAGGTGCCGCTGGAGTGAAAGGTGGCGCCAATCAGCGCCGGTACCAGCAGCGCGCCGGCAGGAATGCGAAACCGCTGTCCCAGCCAGGCCCCCACCAGCATGATACCGAGCGTGGCGGCAAAACCGCCGTGCAGCGCCGGAAACCACACTGGCGAAGTCGCCTGCTGTGCCGCATCACCCAAACCGATGCGTGCCACAACCGCGGCGGCGGTCGCCACAAACAGCACGCGCAGATATTGCATAAAGGCTACCAGCCGAACATCGGCGCCGTAATCGGCCGCCATGACCACCATGGCTGAAGCACCGCCAGGAGAGGAGCCCCATGCGCCGGTCGCACCGGGCATATCGCTGAAACGCACCAGCAAAAAGCCAGAAAATGCGCTGGCCGCCAGCGTCATTAGCAGCACCGCCAGCACGATCGGCCAGTCCTGCAACAGCGGAGTCAGAATGGAGGGCGACAAGCTTTGCGCAATCATGCAGCCCAAAATCGCCTGCGCAATGACAAAGAAGTGTTTATGAATGCGCAGCGTCGCCCCGCTCAGTCCCATGATCACGCCAACAATCATTGGGCCGAGCAGCAGCGCTGCCGGAACATGAAACAGTTGCAGGATTACGCCAAGCGTAAGCGAGGCTGCGAGCAGCAGCACCCACTGTAACGGAACAGAAAGCCGTTGCATAAGGTGAAGTATTCAGTGAGAAAATAAGAGGTTAAAGGTTACGCCGATTGCGCAGGGGATGCCAGAAACAATTCGGGCCGCCCGCAGGCAGCCCGAAAAATCATAACCAGTTCTTACGTTTAAAGTAGAGATAAGGCGCCAGACCCGCGAGCATCATCAGGCAGATCGCCGCTGGATAGCCAAAGCTCCACTTCAGCTCCGGCATAAACTCAAAGTTCATTCCGTAGCTGGACGCGACCAGCGTAGGCGGCAGGAACACCACCGACACCACCGAGAAGATTTTGATGATGCGGTTCTGTTCGATATTGATGAAGCCCATCGCCGCCTGCATCAGAAAGTTCACCTTCTGAAACAGCGATTCGTTGTGCGGCAGCAGGGATTCGATATCGCGCAGGATTTCACGCGCCTGCTCCAGCTGATTGCCCGGCAGGCGCGCTTTACGCACGAGGAAATTCAGCGCACGCTGGGTATCCATCAGGCACAAACGCACTTTCCAGCCGATATCTTCCAGCTCCGCCAGCGTTGACAGCGCACGATCGAAATCGTCGCCCTGCTGGCCTTCCATGATCACCCGGCTCAGCTTTTCCAGATCGCTGTAGATGTTCTCAATCTCATCCGCCAGCTGCTCGATTTTGGTTTCAAACAGATCGAGCAGCAGTTCGTAGGCGTTGCCGTCAATCATCGTCTGACTGCGCGCACGCATGCGGTAAAGCCGGAAAGCGGGCAGTTCACGTTCGCGCAGCGTATAGAGGCGGCCATCGCGGATGGTAAATGCCACGGTGGCGTTACCGGCGTGATCTTTGGCGTCTTCATAGAAGAAAAATGAGTGAATGTGCAGGCCATCTTCATCTTCGAAGAAACGGGCGGATGCTTCGATGTCCTCAAGTTCCGGCCGCGTTGCCAGATTCTGTCCCAGCTCGGTATGAACGCGGTCACGCTCGCTCTCTTCGGGCTCGATCAGATCGACCCAGACAGACGAGGTCAGCCGATCTTCGGTCTCTTCCAGCTCAAGACGAGTGAGGCGGCTTTCATCCAGTTTAAATGCGCTCAGCATAGCAGTATGACTCCCAATTGCGGTCTTTTATGGGACATGGCAATGTTGCCCGCTGGCGCACTGTTGTGCGCGCAAACAGGAACAAAACGAATACCTGGACACGGAAATACCGTATAAAAAAGAGTGGGTACTAGCTCAAGCGACGGGAATGGAGCGGTCGCTGACAACCACGAAGGCTATCAGCAAAAGAGGATAGCCTTAGGCGTTGTACCTGCGTAACAGGTTAATGAGCCAGTATCGACTGGGTGCGTCCAAGGCGTATGTCCTCTCAGGATTGTAGTGGGCGCATGTTACGCTGAGACGAAAAAGGCGTCAAGTTACCGTTAGGCTACTATTCAGACCGCTTCCAGTCGGGCATAAGCGGCTACTAACCATTTGATTCCCTGACCGTTAAAGGCGACCTGAACACGACTATGATCGCCGCTGCCTTCAAGATTCACCACGGTACCTTCACCAAACTTGGCGTGCCGCACGCGCTGGCCCAGCGTAAAGCCGCTGCTGTTTTGCGTGACTGGCGCACCGGAGCGGGCATGGCTTACCGGGCGGCTGACGCTGGCGCGCAGACGGACTTCTTCGATGCAGGATTCCGGCAGCTCGGAAATAAACCGCGACGGCCGGTGATACACTTCCTTACCATAAAGGCGCCGGGTTTCTGCGTAGGTCAGGGTCAGTTTCTGCATGGCACGCGTCACGCCAACGTAGGCAAGACGACGCTCCTCTTCAAGACGACCGCTCTCATCCAGCGACATCTGGCTGGGAAACATACCCTCTTCCATGCCGACGATAAACACCTGACTGAACTCCAACCCTTTCGCCGAGTGCATGGTCATCAGCTGCGCAGCGTCCTGCCATTTGTCCGCCTGACCTTCGCCCGCTTCCAGGGCGGCATGCGACAAAAATGCCTGCAGCGGCATCAGATCTTCATCTTCGTCCTGATAGCTGTACTGACGCGTGGCGTTAACCAGCTCTTCCATGTTCTCGATGCGCGTCTGACCTTTCTCGCCTTTTTCCTGCTCATACATCTGCCACAGGCCGGAGTCTTTCATTACCCGATCGGTTTGCACATGCAGCGGCATTTCGGCCGTCTCCTGCGCCAGCGAGTCGATCAGTTCGGTAAAGCGTTGCAGTGCTGAAGCGGCGCGACCGGCCAGCGCTTTTTCCTGCAGCAGTTCGCGCGCGGTTTGCCACAGCGTGAGCTGCCGTTCGCGTGATGTCTGTCGCACCACGTCCAGCGTACGATCGCCGATGCCGCGCGTAGGCGTGTTCACCACGCGTTCAAATGCCGCATCATCATTGCGGTTGGCGATCAGGCGCAGATAAGCCAGCGCATCTTTGATCTCCTGACGTTCGAAGAAGCGCATACCGCCATAAATGCGATACGGCAGGCTGGTTTGCAGCAGCGCTTCTTCCAGCACGCGTGACTGGGCGTTGCTGCGGTAGAGAATAGCGCAGTCGCTGAGCGCACCGCCCTGTTCATTCCAGGCTTTGATGCGATTGACGACAAAGCGCGCCTCATCCAGTTCATTGAAGGCGCAATAGATGGAGATCTTTTCGCCGTCGCCATCTTCGGTCCACAGCTCTTTACCCAAACGACCGTTGTTGTTGGCGATCAGGGTGTTAGCCGCGCGTAGAATGTTATTGGTTGAGCGATAGTTCTGTTCCAGGCGGATGGTTTCCGCACCGGGAAAATCATTGAGGAAACGCTGGATATTCTCAACCTGCGCGCCACGCCAGCCATAAATTGACTGATCGTCATCGCCTACGATGATCACCTTGTTGGTTTCGCCCGCCAGCATGCGAATCCACGCATACTGTATGTTGTTGGTATCCTGAAACTCATCCACCAGGATATTAGTGAAACGCTCGCGATAGTGATTGAGAATGTGCGGCTTGTTCAGCCACAGTTCATGCGCGCGCAGCAGCAGCTCGGCGAAATCGACCAGGCCCGCGCGATCGCACGCTTCCTGATAGGCCTGATACACCTTCAGCCAAGTTTGTTCAACCGGATTGCCGTAGCTTTCAATGTGTGCAGGCCGTAGGCCCTCATCTTTTTTGCCGTTGATGTACCACATCGCCTGACGCGCTGGCCACTGTTTATCATCCAGGTTCATCGCTTTGATCAGTCGCTTCAGCAGCCGCAGCTGATCTTCGCTGTCGAGGATCTGAAAATCCTGCGGCAGGCGGGCATCAAGGTGATGCGCGCGCAGCAGCCGGTGCGCCAGGCCGTGAAAGGTGCCGATCCACATGCCGCCCTGACTGGTGCCAATCAGCTGTTCAATACGGTGGCGCATCTCTGCCGCGGCTTTGTTGGTAAAGGTCACTGCCATAATGGAATAAGGCGAGCAGTTCTCTACCGCCAGAAGCCAGGCGATGCGGTGAACCAACACGCGCGTTTTGCCGCTGCCCGCGCCCGCCAGCACCAGCAGGTTGCTGCGTGGCGCCGCGACGGCGTCGCGTTGTTTGTCATTCAAACTGTCGAGCAGGTCAGAAACGTCCATAAGCACCGTTGATTCACTGGATATTTAAACAGGATATTACATTAAGGCGGTCAGCGATGCCAGGCGGGTAATTTCCAGATGAGGAAGCAGCCGTGCATCAGCGATGTGCATCAGGTCGCCGCCGCGCAGGTTGATCCAGCAGGCTTGCAGCCCGCAGCGCAGCGAACCGGCAACGTCGGTGGTGAGATCATCGCCGACGTGCAGAATATTTTCCGGCGCAATCGCCAGCCGCTCAGCGGCCAGATGATACATATCCTCGAACGGTTTCGCACGGCCATCGGGACCGGCGCGCAGTGTAAACTGAAAATAGCGATCAAGCCCGAACAGGTGCGGCTCGGCGTTGCCGTTGGTGATGGCCACCAGCGGCATGCGTTCAGCCAGCGCCGCCAGCGTACTGTGCGTCTCCGCTGACACCTCGATTTTGCTGCGCCAGTGGGCAAACACCGCCATGGTCCGCGTGGCACCTTCGCGCGCCTGCTCGGCGGTCAATCCCGCCTCCAGCATCGCTAACTCCACCGAGCGACGGCGCCATTCGGTCACATCGTGCCAGATATCGGGCTCCTGCTCACACAGCCGATCGCGTACCTGTTGATAGGCATCAACGCTGAAGTCGCGCAGGCTGGGATGGAATCCCTGCAAAAACGCATGGGATTCCAGTGCGGTTTTGCGGATCACCGGCAGGTTGTCATAGAGCGTATCGTCAAGATCGAAGGTCATGGCTTTAACGGGACGCAGCGGGCGATAAAAATGCATTACGATTTTCCTCGTTTCGCACGGGGATGAGCAGCATCGTAGACCGACGCCAGATGTTGAAAGTCGAGATGGGTATAAATTTGCGTGGTGGAGAGATTCGCGTGTCCCAGCAGCTCCTGCACCGCGCGCAGATCGCCGCTGGATTCCAGCATGTGCGTGGCAAACGAGTGGCGCAGCTTGTGCGGATGAATATGACTGGTCACGCCCTGTTTGACGCCCCACTCGGCAAAACGCTTCTGCACGTTGCGTACCGAAATCCGTTTTCCCTGGCTCGACAAAAACACCGCGTCGTCCTGTGGCGCAAACACGTCGCGCAGCACCAGCCAGTGTTCAATCCACTGCACCGCCATTCTGCCAATCGGCAGCCGCCGCTCCTTGCTGCCTTTACCCACCACCCAAACTTCGCCCGTGGTGAGATCGAGATGGCGGCAATCCATGTTGACCAGTTCGGACAGACGCAGTCCGGCACCGTACATCACTTCCAGCATGGCGCGATCGCGTACCGCCAGCGGATCGTTAAGGTCAATATCCAGCAGTTGGTTGACCTCATCGACATCGATATTTTTTGGCAAATGGCGCGGCGCGCGCGGCGTGGCGATGCCTTTCGCCGGGTTCGCTTTCAGTGCGCCCTGGCTCACCTGCCAGTCAAGAAAACTGCGGAGCGCCGACAGTCGCAACGCCAGGCTGGCCGGTTGCAGATCGGCACGGCGGCTGCGCGCCGCCAGTGAACGCACCTGCGCCGGTTCCAGCGTCGCCCAGTCGCGGATCTGCATCTCATCGGCGAGCACAATCAGCGCACTCAGCTGATGCGTATAGCTTTTCAGCGTCAGCGGACTGAGTTGCCGCTCCACCTTCAGATAACGCAGAAAGGCATCAACGGCGGGTTGCAGAGGGGAGGTCATGCGCGTTCAATCCAGCGTTCCACCAGGCCTGGCAGCATGGTCGCCAGATGCTGCAATAACAGCGTGCCCATGCCGGGCTGATAATGCTGCGTGTCGCGGCTGCTGAAGATCACCACGCCAAGGTTGCCCGATTCGCCCATCATTGACATCGCGACCGAGCCAATCGCTTTGGCCTGCGGCAACAGCAGCAGCAGTTCCGGGCCATTCAGGCTGCCGAGATAGTGCTGCTCTTTGCCAAGGCGCTGAATACGCACTGGTTCGAAGGCGGGCCGCGACAGCGCCAGCTGAGTGAAATCAGACGGTGCGCCAATGCGCCATTTATCGCTGAACAAGCGAATATTCGCGCCCGCCAGGCCAAGTTCGCGCGCCCAGCGCTGCAGACGGTTTAACATGTCCATCAGCGACGACGCGGCGGCCAGGTGATTTTGCAGCGCCAGCAGACGATCAAACAGTTGATGGTTGGCGGTGGCCTGCTCCATCAACAGGGTAATTTCCTCTTCCAGGCGGGCGATGTGATTGCGCTGGCGGGACATATGCCACTCAACCAGCGACACGCTACCGCGCACCGCATGCGGCACCGCCATCTGCTCAACCTGACGAGCGTTACGAATAAAGAAATCGGGGTTCTGGCGCAAGAAATCACTGACGCTGTCATCATTGAGCAGCGTGTCGCCTGCAGCCTGTTCGCCAACCTGTTTCATAAGTGAATCAATCCATCATAAACGTGCGTTGCCGGGCCGGTCATATAGAGCGGCGTGCCCGGCCCTTTCCAGGCGATATTCAGGCTGCCGCCGGGTAAATCGACGCGCACCTGCTCGGCCAGCAGCAGTTGCTGAATGCCGACCGCTACCGCCGCACAGGCACCGCTGCCGCACGCCTGGGTTTCACCGGCACCGCGCTCATAAACGCGCAGGCGAATGTGCTCGCGGCTGACCACTTCCATAAAGCCGACGTTTACTCGTTCAGGAAAACGATCGTGGCTTTCCAGCACCGGACCGAGGCTCTCCACCGCGGCGGTGATAACACTCTCCACCTGAATCACGCAGTGCGGATTGCCCATCGATACCACGCCGCACATCACGGTCTGTTCCGCGGCGCGCATCAGGTAAATGCTTTCTGCTTTGTTGGCGCGGAACGGCACCAGCGACGGCTCAAAATTGGGCTCGCCCATGTTGACGCGCACCAGCTCATCCTGCGTGACGCTCAGCACCATGCGGCCGGTTTGCGTACTGACACGAATTTCGTTTTTATTGGTCAGCCCTTTCAGGCGGACAAAGCGGGCAAAGCAGCGCGCGCCGTTGCCGCACTGCGCCACTTCGCTGCCATCGGCGTTGAAAATACGGTAATGAAAGTCGAGATCCGGATCGTAAGGTGGCTCAACGATCAGAAGCTGATCGAATCCCACGCCATGATGACGATCCGCCAGGCGGCGAATCAGCTCCGGCGAGAAATAGACGTTTTGCGTCACGGCATCAACGACCATAAAGTCGTTTCCGAGGCCGTGCATTTTTGAGAACTGCATTTTCTGCTCCGCCGGATGCGCCATGATCGATTAGTTTGCCTGGGTGCCTGAGGTGGAGGATTTCAGGCTGTCGGCATCGTTATTTTTCTGCACGGTGCTGCCTGGCGTGGTCTGTTTCGTTAAGGGTGGCTGCGGCGCTTTGGGCTGTTCTGATGGCGGAAAGTAGAGCGGACCTTTTAATCCACAGCCCGTCAGGCTCACTAATGCCAGCGCCAGAACCAGCTGGCCTATCACTTTGTTCATTCTGCGTTTGCTCATATTCAGGCGGTTTATGTTGCTTATCATCGCAGGTGAAAAGGAGAAAGCAACAGGAAATCGTTACCGATGCTGACCGGTCAGGGCGACAGGCCAGTGCGTTCAGTGCCGCTGCCTAAGCAGCAGCACTTAGTGCATATGATAACGCGGCTGATGGTAATCGTTGCTGCTGTTATCGGGCGTTGTCGCGCAGATCTGGGTCAGGGTTTGGCTACGAAACGGAATCACCTGCAGACGATCGTCAATGTGCACAATTTGATAGAACTGCGGCAGGTTAAAATTGATGAAGCTGGAGCCGTAGGTAAAGCGATCGTGCGAAGAGGAGTAGAAACGGCTGACGTCGCGCACCAGTTCCTCTTTGCTGCCTTCGCAATGATGATAGATTTCTACGCGGTTGCTCTCATCCAGAATGTAGATATTGAAGCCGCGATCATTCTGCGTGTCTTCAAAGAAGAACTGAATGATGCCTTCGCTGGCGTAGCCATTGACCACAGCAGGCAGCCGCGTCTGATCGGCATCCACCTTAATCGACAAACCGTGCAGCTTGTTATTCGAAATCGCGCCGTAAAACTCTACCGCATTTTCCAGCTTCTGCACCGACACGCTCAGCCGCTCGAAGAACAGGCCCCAGGTCTGGCCGGCTACGCGCAGCGCTTTGAAACGTCCCGGCTCCTGTCGCGTGCTCGAGAGACGCAGGTCGATACATTCTGAAACCAGCTGCTGCACGCGCGTTTTGATCAGGCCACGCAGATGCTGGCTGTAGCAGAACACATCCACTTCGTCAGGCGGCGCCGCATCCTGATGCATTTTGCCGAGAATGGTTTTCAGCGCTTCGATCATCGCCTGCTCGCCGTTAAAATGCAGCGTGCGCACCTCATTCCACGAGTTGCGATAGAGCAAATCGATGCTGCCGATCAGGCACTGTTGCTGCTGGCCAAAGCTAAAGACATCCAGCTTGCGGAAATCAAAATGCACCACCTGATTACGAAACGCCGAGGTTGGATCGTATTCAAGGTTGACGATAATCGCCAGATGACGAATTTCGCACGGGCTGTAGAGCGCTTTTGGTGTCGGTGATGGCAAGCGCAGCGGGAAATGGTGTGACACATCGGCCACCAGTTCCTGCAGTCGCGGCAGATCGCACACGTCGTTGCCTTTGATATGGATGCGCGTCTGCGCGGTCAACAGCCCGTTGAACCACGCCCAGGCCACCAGCTTGTTCAGGTAACGGTTAAATTCCAGTGGCTGATGGCTGATGATCGAATCCATGTCCGGTGCCTGGTTATAAAGATACCAGCCAGAACGATTGGCGCGGCCAACCGGCACATGAATAAAGGTCAGATGCGGCTCGGAGAGATCCGGCGAAATCTGCGGGTTTAGCAGTGTCACCTTGCCCGGCAGCGCCTCAAAGGCGGCGTACAGCTTACGCGTCAGCACGCCGATATCCTGCGGGCTGGCGCTGACGCTTAAGTTGTTACGGCGGGCAAAGCGAATCAGGTTGCGATAGCTTTGCATCATCGCATCCAACAGTTCGTTATGGGCTTCGCGTACCTGCTCAATTTTCCACTCGGCGCGGTTATCCAGCATCTGCAGACGCGCGTCGTCCCAGCCCCACTCTTTAATCAGCTGGGTCAGAATTTCGCGGCGCCAGCCGTTGCGACCTGGCTGCGCTTCGGTGAGCTTTTCACACACTTTCAGATAGAAACAGCGACGCACCAGATCCAGCCGCGCATGATCGTCAATGCTGGTGAGATAATGGGTCACGCGCTCCAGCATCATGCAATAGGCATCAAGGCCGAAAGAGACGATTTCGCCATCATGTAGCCGCTGTTTGATATCCATCGCCAGCAGCTGAGTATTGGGGTATTCCCAGGAATAGGCTTCCAGCAGCAGCGTTTTCAGCACGGCTTTATAAGGCGAATCGATGCTTTTATAGAGCTGCCACAGGCTGGCACCAAAATACTCTTCCGCCGAGAGCGTGCCGAGGCCGCCAAGATCAAGCCATTCATTAGGTGTCAGCACGCCCTGAGAATAGAGCGTCATCACATAGTCGTCGTAATGTGACTCTTCTTCACCCGGCACCATATTCCACAGAATACGTTTGCCCGCCATGCGCACCGCGGTGCGATAGAACTCATCCAGCAGCAGGATATGTTGCGTGGAACCGCAATCTTCACTGCCTAAGCTGCCGCTTTCATTATGGCGGAACCGGTTTTCATCAATCAGGAAAAAGCTCGCTTCCACGCCCATGGAAACGCACCACTTTTGTAGCTGGTTGCACTTTTTCTGCAGGGCAAGCCGTTCATTGTTATCCAGCCAGGATTGATGGCAGACCCAGATATCGAGATCGGAGGTGCCATTCTGACCAACAGACGAGGTACTGCCCATGGAATACACGCCGGTAATGGGCATTTCGCCCGGCTTGTTGGCATCTTGCGCGTCTGGCGTCAGCTCGCGCAGCCATTTTTGTTGGTTTTCATCAGGCGTGTAGAAACTGATGCCGTGTGGAACGTTACCTTCAAGGTAACCGGGCATCAAAGGGTGATGATAATGTAATAAGGTTGGCAGCAGACTGTATACCTGCTGGAAAGCAGGGCCCATCGCAGCCAGAGCGCGGTCAACACGCAGCTGGTTAATGGCATCCAATCTCTGTTTCAGTGTCTCAATGTAGAGGTACAAGACGATTCGCCTGATTATAACAGTGCTGACAAAAAACCCCGTTTCCGAAATTTGCTGCTTGATTTAAACATTGTTGAGCAAATTATTGCTGGAAACGTGATCAATCTAACACCAGTCAGATTGACCGTAAAGAAAGTTGCACTACACAACAGTTGACTCTCTTTTGCGGTCCGCCCTTTTTTCACATCGCTTTCAGCCGTTTCGCGAGGCTTTTTGACCGCGTGGAAACTGTCAGCAATGCTGTATCAATGATAGGATAATCGGTGAACGATCAAAACGGTAACCAGCATGTTAGACAAAATTTTAAGAATTGCTACCAGACAAAGTCCTCTGGCTTTATGGCAAGCACAGTATGTGCAACAACGGCTCATGGCGTGCCATCCCGGCCTGCGCGTGGAGCTTGTGCCGATGGTGACGCGCGGTGACATTATTCTTGATACGCCACTGGCAAAAGTGGGCGGCAAAGGCCTGTTCGTAAAAGAACTGGAACTGGCGATGCTGGAGAACCGCGCCGATATCGCGGTGCATTCCATGAAAGATGTGCCGGTGGGCTTTCCGCCTGGCCTTGGTTTAGTGACGATTTGCGAGCGTGAAGATCCGCTTGATGCTTTTGTTTCTCTCAATTATGACACCGTCGACGCGTTACCAGCCGGTGCCGTGGTTGGCACCTCCAGCTTACGCCGTCAGTGCCAGCTCAGCGCCCGTCGTCCCGATTTGGTGATTCGCTCACTGCGTGGCAACGTCGGCACGCGGCTCTCCAAACTCGATGCTGGCGAATATGATGCGATTATTCTTGCCTGCGCCGGTTTAAAACGCCTCGGGCTGGAAAGCCGCATTCGCCACGCGATGCCAGCAGAAGAATCCCTGCCTGCGGTTGGGCAAGGCGCGGTGGGAATTGAATGCCGTCTCGATGACAGCGAAACCATTATGCTGTTGGCGGCGCTGAATCATGACGATACCGCGACACGTATAAAAGCAGAGCGCGCAATGAATACCCGTCTCGAAGGCGGCTGTCAGGTGCCGATTGGCAGCTATGCCGTGCTGGAAGGCGATCAGCTCTGGCTGCGCGGACTGGTCGGTTCGCCTGATGGCAAAGTCACGGTGCGCGGCGAACGTCGTGGACCACGCGAAGATGCCGAGAGCATGGGCATTTCACTGGCAGAAGAGTTATTAGGCAATGGCGCGCGGGAAATCCTGTACGAGGTCTATCAGGGGCAGCCGCCGAGATGACTATTCTGGTGACGCGCCCTTCCCCCGCCGCCGAAGCGCTGGTTGAGCGGCTGCAACGTGCCGGACGCGTCGCCTGGAGCCTGCCGCTGATCGAATTCACGCCCGGACAGGATTTGGCGCTGCTGCCACAGCAGCTTGCTGCGCTGCATCCCGACGATCTGGTGTTTATCGTGTCGCAGCATGCCATTCACTATGCGGCAGCGCATTTGCGTCAGGCCGGTTTCACATGGCCCGCTACAGTAAACTACTATGCTATAGGCCGGAGCAGCGCGCTGGCGCTTCACGCCGCCAGCGGCCACGCCGCAGCCTATCCGCGCGAGCGGGAAACCAGCGAAACGCTGCTGCAGTTCCGCGATCTGCATCGGCTAACCGGCAAACGCGCGCTGATTTTACGCGGCAACGGTGGCCGCGAACTGCTGGCGGACACGCTGGCGCAGCGCGGTGCGACGGTCACGCTCAGCGAATGTTATCAGCGCTGCGCTAAATATTACGAAGGCGCCCTTGAGGGCCGACGCTGGCGCGATCGCGGCATCAATACGATCGTGGTTACCAGCGGTGAAATGCTGCAACAACTTTACAGCCTGTTCCCCGCCATCGATCGCGAGGAATGGCTGTTGCACTGTCGGCTCATCGTCGTCAGTGAACGTTTGGCTACTTTAGCCAGGGAATGCGGCTGGCGGGAAATCACCGTCGCCGATGGAGCCGATAACGACGCGCTGATGCGGGCGTTACAACAAACTTAATAGATGGGATGTGCCACAATGACGGAACAAAAAAACTCCTCCGCCATGGTTGAAGAGACCACCCCAGCGGTTGAAACAGCGAATAACAGCTCGCCAACGCCACCGCAGAAAGGAAGAAACGGTGCCATGGCGCTGGGTGCAGTGGCAATTGTCATTGCGCTGGCGATCGGCGCGGGACTCTACCTCAATGCTAAACATCAGTCTGAACAGCAGGCAGCGGCGACGCAGAGCCTGAACGATCAGCTCACCGCGCTGCAACAGCAGGCGAAGCAGGATAAACAGCAGCTGAGCCAACAGCTCACCGCCGCTACTGCCGCGCTGGATAACGCTCAGCAACAACAGGCCGCGACTGCAAAACAGCTGGACGAGCTGCGTGGAAAAGTGGCTGCTATCTCTGGTAACGATGCGCGCACCTGGTTGCTGGCGCAGGCGGATTATCTGGTGAAGCTCGCCGGTCGTAAACTGTGGAGCGATCAGGATGTCACCACCGCTGCTGCGCTGCTGAAAAGCGCCGACGCCAGCCTGGCTGATATGAATGATCCCAGCCTGATCGACGTTCGTCGCGCACTCACTGAAGATATCAGCAGCCTTTCTGAGGTTAGCCAGGTCGATTATGACGGGGTGATTCTCAAACTGAATCAGCTCTCTAACGGCGTGGACAATTTGCGTCTTGCCGATAACGACAGCGACGATGCACCGATGGACAGCGACAGCAATGAGCTCTCCACCTCGCTGCGAGAATGGCGGCAAAACCTGGTTAAAAGCTGGCACAACTTCATGGATGATTTCATCACCATCCGTCGCCGCGATAACACCGCACAGCCGCTGCTGGCGCCCAATCAGGACGTCTATCTGCGTGAGAACATTCGTTCCCGTCTGCTGATTGCCGCTCAGGCCGTGCCGCGCCATCAGGATGAGATTTTCAAACAGTCTATCGATACGGTCTCCACCTGGGTGCGTGCCTGGTTCGACACCAACGATGCGGCGACCAAAGCGTTTCTCGCGCAGCTTGATGAGCTGAGCCAACAGAGCGTATCAATGGACGTGCCGGAATCGCTGGAAAGCCAGCCGATGCTGGATAAACTGATGCAGACGCGCGTGCGCAACCTGTTGGCGCAGCCTTCCATGCCAGCGAACGCTCAGCCGCAGCAGGGAGAATAAGCATGCTTAAAGTATTAGTGCTGTTCCTGCTGCTGATCGCGGGCATTGTGGTCGGTCCGATGATCGCCGGCCATCAGGGCTATGTGTTGATTCAAACCGATAACTGGAATGTTGAAACCAGCGTCACCGGTCTTGCCATTATCCTGATCGTTGCGCTGCTGGTTATTCTGGCACTTGAATGGCTGCTGCGTCGTCTGTTCCGTACCGGCGCTAAAACCCGTGGCTGGTTTGTGGGCCGTAAGCGCCGTCGCGCGCATCGTCAGACGCAGTCTGCGCTGATGAAGCTGGCGGAAGGCGACCACAAACAGGTTGAGAAACTGCTTTCACGCAATGCCGATCACGCCGAGCAGCCGGTAGTGAACTACCTGCTGGCGGCAGAAGCGGCACAGCAGCGCGGCGATGAAGCACGTGCCAATCAGCATCTTGAACGTGCCGCCGAGCTAACTGAAAACGACCCCATTCCACTGGAAATTACCCGCGCGCGCATTCAGCTGGCTCGCAATGAGGATCATGCGGCACGTCATACCATCGATCGTCTGTTGGAAGTGGCGCCGCGTCATCCTGAAGTGCTGCGTCTGGCGGAGCAGGCTTATGTGCGCACCGGCGCATGGGCCGCACTGCTGGATATTCTGCCCGCCATGGAGAAATCGCAGGTCAGTGATGAAAATCATCGCGCCGCATTGCAACTACAAGGCTGGCTGGGCCTGATGAATCAGGCCATGGCTGAGCAAGGCAGCGACGGGCTCAAGCGATGGTGGCAGAACCTGAGCCGTAAAACGCGTCAGGAACCGGCTCTGCAGGTGGCGATGGCTGACCATCTAATCGAGTGTAACGATCCCGATACCGCTCAGCAAATCGTGCTCGACGGCCTGAAACGCCAGTATGATGAACGACTGGTGCTGTTGATGCCACGCCTGAAGAGCGGCAATCCGGAGCAGCTGGAGAAAGCACTGCGCCAGCAGATTAAGCAGCACGGCGCGACGCCGCTGCTGCACAGCACGCTCGGTCAGCTGTTAATGCAGCATGGTGAATGGCAGCAGGCCAGCGAGACATTTCGTGAAGCGCTGAAGCAGCGCCCGGATGCCTATGATTATGCCTGGCTGGCTGACGCGCTGGATCGTTTGCACCATCCTGAAGAAGCGGCAAAAATGCGCCGTGATGGCTTGCTGCTGACGCTTAAAAACAACAAATAGCGCCAGCTGGCGTGACAATATGCAAAGCCGGGCCAGCGCCCGGCTTTTTTATGACCGCAAAAAAAACACCTGCATAAGCAGGTGTAAAGTTCAGATCGATAAAACAACTGGACGGTATCAGACTCAACGTAATGTCCGGTAAGCCCATCACGGGCTTGTGGACAACAGATACCAGAATGGCTTTGCGTCATTCCTGGGATTATGTCGTTAAACGTACATAACAAATGGAATGAGCATCTACGCATTTACCTTTGCATAGCCCGTGCCAAAGCACGACGTTTTTCACAAATCATCGCCATCCCACTGTAAATTAAGCACTTATTTAATGAGCAAAAGCCGATTACTGCTCTGCGCTCAGCGCCAACGCGTATGCAACCTGTCGCAAGATCGCGACAACCTGACTTAAAGATAAGAATCTGCTTACTTTTCATCAGGATAAATGTCACCGCATAGCGACAGCCCGGTGGAAAAAGGTGACAGTGATCAAAAGCGCCTGTCTGACGGCAAACATGATGCATTTAGCAGGAGAAAGAAAAGTGAGCGGGCCGAGTGTCGTCAAGCCGTTAAAGCAGATTTGTTTACGGCTGCGCTCTGATTCGGCAGCGTGGATTTACCCAGGCAACAGACGTAAAAAAGCCCGCTTTTTCAAGCGGGCTTCTTAAATGTGGTCGGCGAGAGAGGATTCGAACCTCCGACCCACTGGTCCCAAACCAGTTGCGCTACCAAGCTGCGCTACTCGCCGATATACTGCTTTTTCTTGATTCTGCCTGGTGCGAAGAGAGGGACTTGAACCCTCACGTCCGTTAAGACACTAACACCTGAAGCTAGCGCGTCTACCAATTCCGCCACCTTCGCATATGTCCAGCAAAATCTGGGGTGGCTAATGGGACTCGAACCCACGACAACTGGAATCACAATCCAGGGCTCTACCAACTGAGCTATAGCCACCACTGTACAACGTTGGATGACATCTTACGATGCTCTCCGACTCTTTCGAGCCAATTCTTAACGCGGCAAGTTAACTTCACCACCGCAGCTCTCGCACGTAACCTAATGGTGCGCCCGACAGGATTCGAACCTGAGACCTCTGCCTCCGGAGGGCAGCGCTCTATCCAGCTGAGCTACGGGCGCTTAGCGCCGTTGCGGATGTGCATACTACGTATTTGGTGCCATGCTGTCTAGTGCTTATTTAATAAAAAAGTGCGTTTGCTTACGCTTTGTGCGTTTCGTCGATTAAAGCGGCATTTTCACACCATAAGCCGTTGAAAACCGCCGGTGCGCCGCCTTTTTAGCTATTTTTTATAACTCACCGCGGAAGTGATATCCGAGATATTTCATCAGCCTGAGCTGACGCCGCCAGCGGGAAGGCTGAACAATCAGCCGATAAAGCCATTCCAGCCCCATGCGCTGCCAGATCGCCGGTGCCCGCTTTACATGCCCGGTAAACACATCATAGGTGCCGCCCACGCCCATATAAAGCGCCTGAGGATAGTGTGCCTTGCAGTCGCGCATCAGCTTCTCCTGCTTCGGCGAGCCAAGCGCCACGGTGACAATTTTCGCGCCGCTGGCAGCCACACGGGCAAACAGCGCCTCGCGATCGGCAGGCGCAAAATAGCCATCCTGCACGCCGACAATATTGACGTTCCACTGACGACGCAGCTTCTCTTCCGTTTGTCCCAGCACCGATTGTTTGCCACCGATCAGAAACACCGGCGTACCTTCCCGTCCGGCACGCTCCATCATCGCTTCCCACAAGTCAGCGCCAGCGATACGGTTCAGGCGTGCCTGCGGATATTTTTTGCGAACAGAGCGCACAATACTGATGCCATCGGGGTATTTATACTCTGCGGCATCCAGCAGCGAGCGCAGTTCGCTGTCCTGCTCAGCTGTTAACACTTTTTCCGCATTGATCGCGATCAGCGTGCCCGGCCGAACAGCGCCATCGGCAAACAAAAAATCGAGAAACTCTGCCTTATGACCAAAGCCATACAGCGAAATACCGCGGATTTCATAACGCGGTGCCTGCTCGCTCACTGCCATCTCCTTTTTAACTCCGGATTATTATCATTGTGATGCGGTCTGGACAGGCCCGCGCGGCGATCGGGAACGGATAAGTCCTGCCCGATCAAAAAACAGAAATAGCAGCTTTGCCACCAGCAAGCAGAGACCGAAAATCAGGCAGAAGAAGACCACTCTGGAGACAAACGCATCGAGGCCTTCACGTGCCAGCACAATCATGTTAAAGACCGCGCCAAAGCAGAATGCCTGTAGTACGGCGGCGCGATAACGACTGCTGGCATCGCGCCCCAGCCGGTAGAGCCAGTCGAACCATTTCATAATCAGTCCTACCGCAATGGCACCGAGTGGAATAAAGGCTGCGCCACCCATCACCAGCAGCGATCCAATTAACGTCGGCGAAATGGCTAGCCCGGAATGGTTATTCAGCACTTCCCAGGTAAAATAATTGGCGCTGTTAAGCACTATGGCGGGCTTGTCCGGCCACAGCCAGTGCGGAATAAACACATAGAAATCACGCACTATCGGCGCCAGCCCCTGAAATTCAATCTTGTCGTAATTTTGCAGCAGCAACGCGAGGTTTTCCCACGGAGAGAAAGTGTCGCGCGTTAAATAGAGGAAAGTGTAGAAGGCTTCGTCACCGCTGACGTCGAGATTATAACGTCGCAGCGCCAGACCAAACATGCCAACAATCGCCAGCACGCCCGCTGCGGCCAGCATCCATAACGATATCCAGCCACGAATAATGCCAATAAACAGAAACAGCGCAAAGGCGATGATGATATTAGCGCGTGTGCCGCCGACAATAGCGTAGGTCAACAGACCAAACCCCACTGTGGCCGCCAGAAACAGGAACCAGTTACGTACGCCAGGCCGTAAAAAATAGACCAGCAGCATCGCCGGGATGAAAAAATAGAAGAAGCGTTTGAGCGCCACGCCGGAGACATCCGCCGAGAATATCTGGTTGTACGCCTTTAATTTGAACAGCAAAAAGCCGTTATGCATAAAGAAGATGGAGACGGTGATTAGCGCTGTCAGCGCCAGCAGCCAGCCGAAAAGATGCGTTTCCACCCGATTCATCTGGAGAAACTCGCGCGGCGGCGCGGCGCTGACCGCCCGCAGGCGGGTTTTGTAGCTGACATAATAAATGGCGTAAAAGCAGCTGGCGGCGAGCAGCGCCTGCAGCAGATAGCTCGGAGGCACCACAGTCACATCAAAACGGAACACCAACAGGCTGGTCAGCGGGAAACCAAAATAGAAGGTCAGAACGAACAGCAGCGAAAAGAAGATGTTGAAATTGAAGCGCTCACGGCGAAACTCGCGCCATGTCAGGCCGGACACCAGCATCACCGACAGCAACCAGACCACAAACAGCCCACCAAATTGCGCAAGATTCATTGGCCCTCTCCTTCTGCCAGCGCTAGTGCCTGTTGCCAGCCGTGCAGATACGCGGGATCGAGAAAATCGACGCTGCATTTGTCCAGCTGCACCAGCTGCTGGCGGGCATTCGCGATAGCGTCTCTGTCCAGAGGTTCGTCACTGAACAGCACCGGCACGCGCTGCTCCTGCAGATCGCGCCAGAACGGGTTTTCACGCGCCAGCACAAAGGGAATATTTGCCTGAATCAGCAGGCAAAGCGTCCCAATGCCCTGCTGCCGTTTAAAACTGAACCAGCCCAGCTGACAGCGGGCAATCAGCTGCAAATAAGCGGAAAATTCGAGCTTTTCGGTAAGCAGTTCCACGTTGCCTGCCGGGAACAGACGATTTGCCACCTGGCGCACGTCGTCGATATAACGCTCGTTGTTGGCCGGATAACCGAGCGGCACCATGATTTTCACCCGATCGTCAAACTGCTGACGCAACGCGACCAGGGCTTCACGGTGACGGTTGCTGGGGTCGCCAGAATTGCCCAGCAGCACGGTAAAAGGTTCTGCCGGTTGTGCTGGCGGAACCGTTGCGGTCATCCGCGTGGGAAAATAGAGCAGCGAGGTCGGCACATCGCGATGACGCTGCTGATAATGTTCAATATCGCCGCGGGTGGCAAACAGGTGGGCGATACGGCCCTGCGCGCGACGCCGCAGCAGATAGAAAAGGCGAAACTTCAGGCTACGGGAATCTTCATACAGATCTGCACCCCAGACGTGCCAGTAAAGCTGATGCGGCTTAAGCGCGCCGCGCAGCAGCGCCAGCCAAAGTAGCGCGTTAAACTGGCCGTGACAGAAAAAGCGCTGCTGGCGATCGGCACCGCGAGCAATCACCGCCTGCGCCAGCTGTTTCTTGCTGGCAAAACACTCAACGCGCAGCGCGCTGAACGTGGCCATAGCGGCAGTATCGTCGCTGACTACCATAAAATGACGCGGCGCGGCGACAGGCTGAACCTCGCTCAACACATCGTTGAAATAGCGCAAAATGGTCAGATTATGGTGGGGAACAGGCGATCCCAGCAGATGAATCAAGGTTGTCATACTTTCCGGCAGTAAATAATGAAGGCGCCACAGCAGAGCGCGAAATAGAGCATGTAGGTGGCCATGTAAGCCTGCGCAGCGCCGGTTGCGCCATAAAGCGGAATCAGCCAGTGCGAGAATATAAGCAGCAACAGGAACTGGCTGACTTCGGTAAGAATATAGAAGCGCAGTGACGCTTTGGCGATCACCAGATATCCGAAAACGTAGGCGCCGACTTTACAGACGTCGCCGATCAGCTGCCAAACAAACAGATCACGCATCGCTGCAAACTGGCTGGAGAACAGCAGCGAAATCGCAACATCGCGCAGTAGCCAGACGCAGAAGCTGGCAACGGCAACGGCGGGCAGCACAAAGCGCAGCGCGCGGCTAATCTCGCGACGAATCTGCTGTTTATGTTCCAGGCGCGCCAGTGTCGGCAATAACCAGACGCTGAAGGTGGCAGTAATAAACTGCAGGTAGGCGTCGGAAATACTGCTTACCGCCTGCCATAATCCCACCTGTTCCCAGCCGCTGTGGGCAGCCAGCAGATTACGCATCATGACCCACGCCACCGGAATAGTTACCGCGGTGATCATCGCCATCAGCGTGTAAGTCGCCAGCTGACGCGCACGCGCACTGTGCCACTGTGGCAGCAGATAACGCAAAGGCAGGTGCTCGCGACTAGCCAGCAGCCACAGCGCTGGCAGAGCCACCAGCGCCGGCACCAGCGCCAGCCCGACCAGCGCGCCCCTGTAGCCGCCCAGCCGCCAGCAGGCAGCGTAAGCAATGACGCCCGCCACGCTGCCGCCGATCAACGCCAGCGCGTTGCCTTTGGCATCGCGAAATCCCTTGATGACAGAAAGAATCAAGTTGGCCCAGGCGATGCCAATCTGTAAAAACGCCACGATGCGCACCACGTTTTGATAGCGATCGTGACCAAACAGCGCCTGGCTTATTGGCGCGGCAGCGAGCAGAAACACCACCGCCAGCAGCAGGGAAAAACCCAGAACTATCGCCGATGCGGTGCCGGTTACCGCGCGCAGATCCGCTGGTCGCTGGCGGTTTTCCGCCACATATTTGGTAACGCCGTTGAAAATCCCGGCACCGGCCAGCACGCCCAGTACGGTAATCAATTGACGAAAGTTGCCCGCCTGCCCTACGCCAGCTGGGCCATAACTCACCGCCAATAATTTTACGATCAGCAAACCTGCCGCAATTTTAACCAGCGTGGACGTGGCGGTCCACACCGAGGCTTTTGCCAGCGACATATCAGGAAAAATAGCTCAGCAGCGAGTTGATTACCGTGCCCTGATTGTTATCAGAGAGGTTATAAAACAGTGGCAGGCGCAACAGCCGCTCGCTTTCGCGGGTGGTAAAGCGATCTTCGCCGCTAAACCGGCCAAAGCGCAGGCCCGCGGGCGAACTGTGTAGCGGAATGTAGTGAAACACGGCAAGAATGTCGGCTTCTTTGAGCCAATCGATCAGTTCGCTGCGCGCATCACTGTCGTGAAGTTTGATGTAGAACATATGGGCATTATGCTCTGCTGATGCGGGCAGAGCCGGCAGTTCGATACGGCCACTCGCCGCTATCGGTTGTAGCGCATCGTAATAGCGCTGCCACAGCTTCAGTCGTTGTGCATTAATCTGGTTTGCCTGCTCCAGCTGCGCCCACAGATAGGCCGCCTGCAAATCGGCCATCAGATAGCTTGAGCCGATATCGCGCCAGGTGTATTTATCCACCTGGCCGCGGAAGAACTGGCTGCGATTGGTGCCTTTTTCACGAATGATTTCTGCCCGATCCACCAGTGCCTTATCGTTAATCAGGGTGGCACCGCCTTCGCCGCCTGCGGTGTAATTTTTCGTTTCGTGAAAACTAAAGCAGCCAATGTGGCCGATCGATCCCGCCGCGCGGCCTTTGTAGGTCGACATCACCGCCTGCGCCGCATCTTCAATCACGTAAAGCTGATATTTCTCCGCCAGCGCCATGATGGCATCCATCTCACATATCACGCCCGCGTAATGCACCGGCACAATGGCGCGCGTCTGCGGTGTGATCGCTGCCTCGATCAGGCGCTCATCCATGTTCATGGTGTCCGGGCGAACATCGACAAAGACGATAGTGGCGCCGCGCAGCACAAAGGCGTTGGCGGTGGAAACAAAGGTATAGCTCGGCATGATCACTTCATCGCCAGGCTGTATATCGATCAGCAAGGCGGCCATTTCCAGCGATGCGGTGCAGGACGGCGTTAATAACGCACGACTGCTGCCAAAACGCTGCTCCATCCATTGCTGACAGCGGCGGGTAAAACCGCCATCGCCGCACAGCTTGCCGCTGCTCATAGCTGAGCGCATATAGTCGATTTCGGTGCCAACCACCGGCGGAGCATTAAATGGAATCATGACGTTACCTGTATAGCCAATATGCGGTGCTTTCCAGCTGCGCACCGCTACGAAAATAGAGCCGCATCGCGGCAAGATTGCTTAATTGTGTGGCCACACGCAGACGTTTCAGGCCGCGCACACGCGTCCAGTCGGCTGCGGCCGCCATCAGACGCCGCCCGACGCCGCTGCGCTGCGCCGTTGGCAGCACGGCCAACAGGCCCACGCGCGCGTCATCGGACAGCTCGCGCAGAGTGACAAAGCCCTGGAGTTCGCCTTGCTCATCCACCGCCAGCAGACACTGATGATCAAACGTGCCGCGCACCGCATTTTCCAGCCATCGGGCATAAAAGCGGGCGCTGGCGTCAGCAGGGAACCAGGGTTCACGGAAGCGGCTGAAGGTAAAAGCGGCGGCGGCGGCATCGCGCAGCAGCGAAATCTGGCTTTCACGCGCGATGCGCATGCCAGGCTGGCGGGTGGTCCGTTCCACGCTCAGAACAAAATCGGCTTCACCTTCAACCACGCGAAAACCCGCCAGCTGCAGCGCATCCAGCCGATCGATATCTTCAGCGCTGACCTTAGCCTGTAACAGCGAAAATGGGCTCGATGCTGAAGCATCCAGCGGTGTGGGCGTGCTGAAATCAAGCAGGCCGGTTGAGAGCGAAAAGAAGTCACTCTCCCACTGCAACGGCTTAATACTGGCGAGGACGGGCATGCAGGATATCCAGTAAGTATTGGCCGTAGCCCGTTTTGGTCAACGCTTCGGCTGAATGTCGTACGTCATCGTCGCTCAACCAGCCGTTTCGCCAGCCGATCTCCTCGAGACAGGCAATTTTAAAACCCTGCCGTTTTTCAACGGTTTGCACAAAGGTGCTGGCTTCGATCAAACTGTCATGCGTGCCGGTGTCCAGCCAGGCAAAACCGCGCCCGAGCAACTCAACCGTCAGGGCATCGCGTTCCATATACATTTGATTGATTGAGGTAATTTCCAGTTCACCGCGTATCGACGGCTTAACCTGACGCGCAAACTCAACCACTTGATTATCATAAAAATAAAGGCCGGTAACCGCCCAGCGAGATTTCGGTTGTGCCGGTTTTTCCTCCAGCGACAGCGCCCGAAAGTTATCATCAAATTCCACGACGCCGAATCGCTCTGGATCCATGACCTGATAGCCGAAAATGGTTGCGCCCTGCGTTCTTTCCGCCACCTTACGCAGCTTGGGACTGAAACCCTGACCGAACCAAATATTATCACCCAGCACCAGACAACAGTTGTCGCCGCCAATAAAGGATTCGCCAATGAGAAATGCCTGAGCCAAACCCTCCGGACGTGGCTGAACCGCATACTGCAGCCTTACCCCAAATTCACTGCCATCGCCTAACAGACGTTGAAAATGGGGTACATCATCCGGCGTGGAAATAATCAGGATATCGCGAATACCTGCCAGCATCAGAACCGACAATGGATAGTAGATCATCGGTTTATCATAGATCGGCAGCAGCTGCTTTGAGATGCCACGCGTGATGGGATGCAAGCGCGTTCCTGAGCCGCCAGCCAGCACAATACCTTTCATATTATCTCCGATGCGGGAATTTAGCGGCCATCGTTCAGGCCCAGTCGCTCAAGGCGGTAGCTACCGTCGAGGATAGCCTGCCACCAGGTGCGATGCGTCAAAAACCAGCTGACCGTTTTTCGCATACCGCTTTCAAAACTTTCCTGAGGGCGCCAACCCAGCTCGCGCTCAATTTTGCTGGCATCAATGGCATAACGCTGATCGTGACCTGGGCGATCGGCAACGGACGTGATGAGATCACGATAGTGAGCAATACCTGCGGGTTTTTGCGGTGCCAGTTCTTCCAGCAGCGCACAAATAGCAAGCACAACATCGATGTTGCGTTGCTCGTTATGCCCACCAATATTGTAGGTTTCACCCACTTTACCTTTACTGACTACGCAATAAAGTGCCCGGGCGTGATCGTCAACATATAGCCAATCGCGAATCTGTCCGCCATCGCCATAGATGGGCAGCGGCTTACCGGCGAGAGCATTAATAATCATCAGCGGAATCAGTTTTTCGGGAAAATGATAAGGCCCATAATTATTCGAACAGTTAGTGACGACCACCGGCAAACCGTAGGTTCTGTGCCAGGCGCGCACCAGGTGATCGCTGCCGGCTTTGGTCGCAGAATAGGGGCTGCTTGGCGCGTAAGGCGTGGATTCGGTAAAAAAGGCCTGGCTGTCCGGCAAGTCGCCGAATACTTCATCCGTCGAGATATGATGAAAAATAAATTCTTTCTGGCGAATGCTATCCAATTTTTGCCAGTAATGGCGTGCGGCTTCCAGCAGGTGATAGGTGCCGACGAGATTGGTTTCTACAAAAGCAATGGGGCCGTCGATAGAGCGATCAACATGACTTTCTGCTGCCAGATGCATAATGCGATCGGGCTGATACTGGGCCAGAACGCGATCTAACGCTGCGCGATCGCAAATATCAACCTGCTCAAACGCGAAGTCTGGATGGTGCTTTATCTCCGCGAGTGATGCCAAATTACCGGCATAACTAAGCTTATCGACCACAACCACCTGATGGGTGGTTTCCTGCAGGAGAAAACGGACTAATGCAGAGCCGATAAAACCAGCGCCACCGGTGATCAGAAATTGGCTCATTGCCAGACGCCTCGCGTATCCACCCGCCATGGCTGAGCGATAGCGGTGCTGTCGATATCGCGAAAGGCCTGATGATCCACCAGCATCACCAGCACATCCGCCTCGGCCAGTGCCTGCTCCAGCGAAACCAGCGTTGCCAGCCCAGTCAGTTTCTGCGGCAGTGATTTTACGTGTGGTTCAACCACCCAGTTGGTGCCGCTGTGCCAGCGCGCAATGAGCTGGGCGACTTCCATTGCCGGGCTTTCGCGCAGATCGTCAATATTGGGTTTAAACGCCAGCCCGAAGCAGGCGATGGTGATGTCGCTGGCACGCTTGCCGCTGGCTATCAGACAATCTGCCAGCGTCTGCTTAACCTGATCCAACACCCAGTGCGGCTTGGCATCGTTCACTTCGCGCGCCGTACGAATCAAACGCGCCTGCTGTGGATTCTGCGCGACGATAAACCAGGGATCGACCGCAATACAGTGTCCGCCTACGCCAGGTCCCGGCTGCAGAATATTGACGCGCGGATGACGATTCGCCAGGCGAATCAGCTCCCACACATTGATCTGCTGCTCGGCGCAAATCAGCGAAAGCTCGTTGGCAAAGGCGATATTGACGTCGCGGAAGCTGTTTTCAGTGAGCTTGCACATTTCGGCGGTGCGCGCGTTGGTTTCCACGCAGGCCCCCTCAAGGAAAATACGATAAAGCTCGCTGGCACGCGCCGAACAGGCGGGCGTCATGCCACCAATCACCCGATCGTTTTTAATCAGCTCGGCCATAATATGGCCAGGCAAGACGCGCTCGGGACAGTAGGCGATAAAGATATCGGGCTGTTCAGCCTCGTGCTGAGGGAAACGCAAATCGGGCCGGGCATCAGCCAGCCAATCGGCCATCTGCTCGGTGGTGCCGACCGGTGAGGTCGATTCAAGAATCACCAAATCACCTTTTTTCAGCACCGGGGCAATCGACAATGCCGCGGCTTTGACGTAGCTCAAATCGGGCTGATGATCACCCATAAACGGCGTTGGCACAGCGATCAAAAAGGCATCCGCGGCGACCGGCGTGGTGCGGGCAGAAAAGTTGCCTTGCTGCACCGCCGTTTGCACTACGTGATCCAAATCGGGTTCCACAATATGGATTTCACCACGATTGATGGTAGCAACCGCCTGCGGATTCACATCGACGCCGATAACCTGCTTGCCCCGGGAGGCAAAAATCGCGGCGGTGGGCAGGCCGATGTAACCGAGGCCAATAACCGAAAGGGTGTCAAAACTCATAACGTTACTCTGTTCTCTTTTAGTGCCTGTAAAATTCGGCCACAGGCCTGACCATCACCATAAGGATTATGCGCGCGGCTCATCTCCTGCCAGGCGTTATCGTCGTTGAGTAAGTGGGTGATGCCAGCAACGATTTTTTGCGTATCGGTACCCACCAGGCGCACCGTACCGGCGGCGATCGCTTCCGGCCTTTCAGTGGTATCGCGCATCACCAGCACCGGTTTACCCAGCGACGGTGCCTCTTCCTGAATACCACCGGAATCGGTGAGAATCAGCCAGGCATGATTCATCAACCAGACAAACGGCAGGTACTCCTGCGGCTCGATCAGGATGATGTTGTCGATGCCGCTCAAAATGCGGTTGACCGGCTCCAGCACGTTGGGATTGAGGTGCACTGGATAAACAATCTGCACCTCAGGATGCTGACGGGCAATCTGCGCCAGCGCGCTGCAGATGCGCTCAAAACCACCGCCAAAGCTTTCCCGACGATGGCCGGTAACCAGAATCAGCTTTTTATCGGCGCGCAGGAAAGGATACCGTGCCGCCAGCTGTTGATTAAGCACAGCATCGCCAACGACCCGATCGCGCACCCACAGCAACGCATCAATCACCGTATTTCCGGTAACGAAGATGCGTCGATCGTCGAGGTTCTCACGCAGCAGATTCTGCCGTGCCTGTTCGGTCGGGGTAAAGTGCAGACGTGCAAGATGTCCGGTTAAGGTACGATTGGCCTCTTCCGGCCACGGCGATGACAGATCGCCGGTACGCAATCCAGCCTCCACATGCCCCACTGGAATACGGTGATAGAAAGCCGCCAGGCTGGCCGCTAACGTTGTGGTGGTATCACCATGCACCAGCACCACGTCGGGCTGAAAATCGGTAAGCACCGCCTTCATGCCTTCCAGAATGCGGCTGGTGATTTCCGTCAGCCCCTGCTCCGGGCGCATGATATTGAGATCATAATCGGGCGTGAGGGCAAACAGATTCAGCACCTGATCGAGCATCTCGCGATGTTGGGCCGTCACGCAGAGGCGCGATTCGAAGGCGTCATCCTGCGCCAGTGCTTTCACCAGCGGGGCCATCTTGATGGCTTCCGGACGCGTACCAAAAACTGTCAACACTTTCACACGGATACTCTTAATTTAAAGGCTGAATGGCATGGCGAGGACGGCGCAACAGAGCAATACCCGCACCGATAAGCGCACCCACTGCGCCCCACATAATCATCAGGAACAGGCGACGCGGGCTGTCGCGTTTCACCGGCTCTTCAGGCGTGCGCAGATAACGGTAGCTCTGGAACTGTTTATCGGGATGTGGTCCGGCCTGCAACGTGGTCAGCATCGCCCTGTTCTGATCATAGTCGATATCATAAGCCGGGCCGTTTACCTGCAGGCTCTCCAGCCGCGCCTGCAACAGAGGTCGGCCTAACATAAAGAGTTCTGAATCGGGCAACTGCTCAGAGGGCGTGGTGGTTTTGGCTTCATTAATGCCCTGCTCGCTGGCAATTTTTAACGCCTGCGTCACGCTGCGCAGCTGACGTTGATAAACCGTATTAGCCACGCTTTCCTGGCGAGCAATTTGTGCCTGCAGTTGTCCTGCACGAACCTGCCAGGCACCATCCAGTTCATCATTCAAATGGCGGGCGGCGCGCTCGCTGGCGAAAGCAACATACTGCCGCAGCAGGTTATTGGCATCCGCCGCGGTTTCTGCCGTTAACCTGACGCTGTCATGCGGATTGCGGGCCGCATCGGCCGGTGCCAGCTCAATATGGCTAATCAGTTCATCAAGCAGAGCAGCATCGTTATGCGCATTACCGCTTTTTCGCTGCTTGTAATAGTCCGTTTGCTGCCAGAAATCGCGACGTGTATCCCATGACGCGAGCTGCATCACAAACTCCTGATACGCCTCATCCATCGCCGTCGGCAAGGGCGCGGTGACGCTCACCGGCGCATTACGCATATCGAGATAATGCAGGAACTGTTGCTGCGAATAGTAGCTGCCCAACATGTTAACCGTTGGGCGATCGGTAATGGCGGTGGTGCTCCACGCCTGCTTCACCAGCAATGAATAGACATACGCCGACAGCATCAGCAGTACAGCACAGCCGATAATCCAGTGCTTACCACGCCAGAGTTTGCAGCACAGGCCACGAATATCCAGTTCGTTATCTACGTGGGAGGAGGTCATACAGCGCATTCCTTTTTCACAGAGTCAAAAGTGCTATCTGGCTTCATTGTTTTTGCCGCCGTGGCGCAGACGTCGTTTGATACGTTTGACCTTACGCGCCACACGCCATGCGTGCTTCAGGCAGTAACCGTAGAGGAAAAATGCCAGCAGAAAGAGCGCCAGCATGACCCACTCCGGAATAAACGCGAGGTATTCTCCCAGCACACCGATGGCGGCCAGCAGCGCGGCGGCCAGCGTAATCAGCATAAATGCCTGACGCGACGTGAAGCCTGCACGCATGATCAGATGATGAATGTGCTGCCTGTCGGCGGAAAAGGGACTCATGCCTTTGCGCAGGCGGCGGTACATAATGGCGACCATGTCCATCAGAGGAATGGCGATCAACCACAGCGCGGTGACAGGGGTAATGGGATGACTTAAACCCTGGGTAGTTTCCAGCAGGATCCAGATAATGGTGAAACCAATCAGCGTGCTGCCCGCATCGCCCATGAAGACTTTATAGCGACGGCCAAACACGCCAAGGTTAAGCAGAATGTAAGGTAGCGTGGCGGCAATCATGGCAAAGCACCACATCGCCAGGCTCAGCTGGCCATCAAAGTAGAGAATAATGCCCATTGCGCCGAAAGTGACGCAGGAGAGACCACCCAGCAGGCCATCAATGCCATCGACCATATTAAAGGCGTTAATGGCAGCCCAGACGGCAAACAGCGTCAGGACGTAGCCGAACGGGCCAACGATCAGCTCCATTGGACCTACAATGAACCCGAGGCTTAGCAGATATAATTTGGCGCCAACCATCATCACCACGGCAATGGCAGCTTGCACCACCGCCCTGATTTTGACGCTGATATCAAAACGATCGTCCAACGCACCGACCAGAACCAGTACGCCAGCACAGGCGAGATAGAGCAACGCGTGAGGCAAATAGTAATTGGTTATCGCGAAGGTAAAACAGATTCCGGCAAAAACCGAAATGCCGCCCACCAACGGGATCATGCCTTGATGACGCTTACGATAATTAGGTTGATCCACCAGACCAATTTTTTTAGCCGCTTTACGAGCAAAAAACAGGAAAGCTAAGGAAAAGACAAAAATTAACGCAAGCTCAGTACTCATATCGAGTAAATTCACATTCACAGCTCTCAGCTAAAAGACTGGAATACTATAAGCAATTATTATGCCCGATTAAGCATCCCGATTCCGAATTCTGCTTTTTGCCACGAATTTTCCAGCCTGTGAGCCAGAGCATTCCGTGCCATTGTCCGCAGTAAGTATAAGACTCCATCAACCTGATAATCGTATAGCCCATAAAAGAAAAACGCCACGTGTTAACGTGGCGTTCCTGCGTTTTTATCCGCTTTTGGCGCAGAAAAAAATCAGGATGTCATAACCTTCTCTTTTTCGGCGCTTTACGTACGGTTGTCCGCGCGTTTTATGAACGCTTCATCATATCGAAGAATTCATCATTGGTTTTGGTCATCGCCAGCTTATTAATGAGGAATTCCATCGCGTCAATTTCACCCATTGGATGGATGATTTTGCGCAGAATCCACATTTTTTGCAGCTCTTCCTGCGTAGTGAGCAGCTCTTCTTTACGCGTACCAGAACGGTTGTAATCGATCGCCGGGAACACACGTTTTTCAGCGATTTTACGCGCCAGGTGAAGTTCCATGTTACCGGTGCCTTTAAATTCTTCGTAGATAACTTCATCCATTTTAGAACCGGTATCGACCAGCGCAGTCGCGATGATAGTCAGGCTTCCGCCCTCTTCCACGTTACGTGCAGCACCAAAGAAACGTTTTGGACGATGCAGGGCGTTAGCATCCACACCACCCGTCAACACTTTACCGGAGGCCGGTACGACGGTGTTGTAGGCACGCGCCAGACGCGTGATGGAATCGAGCAGGATGATGACATCTTTTTTATGCTCAACCAGGCGTTTTGCCTTCTCGATAACCATTTCGGCTACCTGCACGTGGCGCGATGCTGGCTCATCAAAGGTGGACGCGATAACTTCGCCTTTCACCAGACGCTGCATCTCGGTCACTTCTTCTGGGCGCTCGTCGATCAGCAGCACCATCAGCACGCAATCCGGGTGGTTATACGCGATGCTCTGCGCAATGTTCTGCAGCAGCATGGTTTTACCGGCTTTAGGCGGTGCCACGATCAGGCCACGCTGACCGCGACCGATTGGCGATGCTAAATCCAGCACGCGAGCGGTCAGATCTTCAGTTGAACCGTTACCACGCTCCATGCGCAAACGTGAGTTCGCGTGCAGCGGCGTTAAGTTTTCAAACAGAATCTTATTACGCGCGTTTTCCGGCTTATCGTAGTTAACCTCGTTCACCTTCAACAGGGCAAAATAACGCTCACCCTCTTTCGGTGGACGGATTTTACCAGAAATGGTGTCACCAGTGCGGAGGTTGAAGCGGCGGATTTGGCTGGGGGAAACGTAGATATCATCGGGACCGGCGAGGTAGGAGCTGTCACCAGAACGGAGAAAACCGAAACCGTCCTGCAATATCTCCAGCACACCATCGCCGAAAATATCCTCGCCGCTTTTCGCGTGCTGTTTAAGGATAGCGAAGATGATGTCCTGTTTACGCATGCGCGCCAGGTTTTCCAGCCCCATATTTTCGCCGAGAGTAATTAACTCAGATACAGGCGTATTTTTTAATTCGGTAAGATTCATAATGGTGGGTTCTTAAACTCGGGGTAAATCTCGAAGTGATTGTCGTAAGTGGTATGGCAAAAGATCCATGCCTGTTAATGGCGTTACTTTCTGTCTGCTCGACGATCATTTAAGGAAAAGCGATCTGACACGAGGAGACGGTTTAAAAGCGTTGCCGGAAATTTGGTGCTGACCGTCAGATTGCTGAACGATGGAAACTGGAAAGGAAATCATTCAACAAGGGAAAAACTTGGAATCAAACTACAGGTAAGTTCGTATTGCAGTTAAATCAACATAGCATGGCTGAAGCCGGGCGTCCAGCGGTCAGCGTAAAATCGTTGACCGCCAGCGCCGGCAGAGGATCAGCTCAGATTCGCGTTCAGAAACTCTTTCAGCTGACCTTTGGAGAGTGCGCCCACTTTGGTAGCGGCGACTTCACCGTTTTTAAACAGCAGCAGCGTTGGAATACCGCGAATACCGTATTTAGGCGCAGTGCCCGGGTTTTCATCGATATTCAGCTTAGCAACGGTCAGCTTACCATCATACTCAGTGGCAATTTCGTCAAGAATCGGGGCGATCATTTTGCAAGGACCGCACCACTCAGCCCAGAAATCGACCAGTGTTAAACCTTCAGCTTTCAATACATCGGTTTCGAAGCTGTCATCGGTCAGATGAACAATTTTATCGCTCATGTTCTACTCCAAAGGATTATCTTTACCTTGATGATGTAGCATTAAGCAGCATCAGGTTAACTTAATTTCTCCGCTTTTATTTCAGCGGATATGCTTTCGTAAAGCAACAGGAAGCTGATATTCTACCACACTATGAGCAAAACACACTTAACCGAAAAGAAGTTTTCCGACTTCGCCCTGCACCCTCAGGTCGTTGAAGCCCTTGAAAAGAAAGGGTTTCACAATTGCACGCCTATTCAGGCGTTAGCATTACCTTTTACGCTCTCCGGACGTGATTTAGCAGGTCAGGCGCAAACCGGTACCGGCAAAACGATGGCGTTTTTAACGTCAACGTTTCATCATCTGCTTACTCACCCGGCCCCTGAAGGTCGTCAGGTGAATCAACCCCGTGCCTTAATTATGGCACCGACCCGCGAACTGGCGGTACAAATTCACGCAGACGCTGAGCCACTGGCTGAAAGCACCGGCCTGAAACTGGGTCTCGCTTACGGCGGCGACGGTTACGACAAACAGCTGAAAGTGCTGGAAAGTGGCGTCGATATCATTATTGGTACCACCGGTCGTTTGATCGATTATACCAAGCAAAACCATATCAACCTCGGCGCGATTCAGGTGGTTGTGCTGGATGAAGCCGATCGCATGTTCGATCTCGGCTTTATTAAAGATATCCGCTGGATGTTCCGTCGTATGCCGCCGGCTACCCAGCGTCTGAGCATGCTGTTCTCAGCAACGCTGTCGTGGCGCGTACGCGAGCTGGCGTTTGAGCACATGAATAACGTTGAGTCGGTTGAAGTGGAACCAGACCAGAAAACCGGCCATCGCATTAAAGAAGAGCTCTTCTATCCGTCTAACGAGGAGAAGATGCGTCTGCTGCAGACACTGATCGAAGAAGAGTGGCCCGATCGCGCCATTGTGTTTGCCAATACCAAACACCGTTGTGAAGATGTCTGGGGCCATCTGGCTGCCGACGGTCACCGTGTCGGCCTGCTCACCGGCGACGTGGCGCAGAAAAAACGCCTGCGGATTCTGGATGATTTCACCAAAGGTGACATCGATATTCTGGTAGCAACCGACGTGGCAGCACGCGGCCTGCACATTCCGGCGGTAACCCACGTCTTTAACTACGATCTGCCTGACGATCGCGAAGATTACGTGCACCGCATTGGCCGTACCGGCCGTGCTGGCGCCAGCGGTCACTCAATCAGTCTTGCCTGTGAAGAGTACGCTCTGAACCTGCCGGGCATTGAAGAGTATATCGGCCACGGTATTCCGGTCAGCAAGTACAACAGCGACGCGCTGTTAACGGATTTGCCACCGGCCAAACGCCTGGCGCGCCGTACGGGTAGCGCACCGCGTCGTGGTGGAAACAACAATCGCCGTGGCAGTGCGCCACGTAACAACAACCGTAAACGTTCGGGTTAGCCATCTATGCCAGGCGCATCGACACTGTATGCAGCAATTGATCTCGGTTCAAACAGTTTTCATATGTTGGTGGTGCGCGAGGTGGCAGGCAGTATTCAGACTGTCGCCCGAATCAAACGAAAAGTGCGCCTGGCTGCAGGATTAGATGCCGACAGCCAGCTTTCGCATGAAGCGATGGAACGCGGCTGGCAATGCCTGCGGCTCTTTTCAGAGCAGCTGCAGGACATTCCAGCCGATCAAATTCAGGTCGTCGCCACCGCGACGTTACGCCTGGCCAAAAATGCCTCCCGCTTTATCGATCACGCGCAACAGCTGCTCGGCTGTACTATCAACGTTATCAGCGGTGAAGATGAAGCACGCCTGATTTATCAAGGCGTGGCGCACACCACCGGTGGCTCCGATCGCCGTCTGGTGGTAGATATTGGCGGCGGCAGCACCGAGCTGGTTACCGGCGAAGGGGCAAAAACTACTGCGCTATTCAGCCTGTCGATGGGCTGTGTGACCTGGCTCGAACGCTTTTTTGGCAACCGTAATCTCGGTAAGCACAACTTCGAGCAGGCCGAACTGGCGGCCAGAGCGATCATCGCGCCGGTAGCGGAACGGTTGCGCGCCCATCACTGGGATGTTTGTGTCGGCGCATCGGGCACGGTGCAGGCGCTACAGGAGATCATGGTGGCGCAGGGCATGGATGAGCGCATTACCCTGAACAAGCTGCAACAGCTCAAACAGCGCGCCATTCAGTGCGGTAAATTGGAAGAGTTGGAGATTGAAGGCCTGACGCTTGAGCGCGCACTGGTTTTCCCCAGCGGGCTCTCTATTCTGATCGCCATTTTTCAGGAACTGCAGATCGAAAGCATGACGCTGGCCGGCGGCGCACTGCGTGAAGGGCTGGTTTACGGCATGCTGCATTTGCCGATCGATCGCGATGTTCGCAGCAGAACCCTGCAAAACGTGCAGCGCCGTTTCAATATCGATGTGGAACAGGCTGAACGCGTTAGTCAGCTGGCGGTGCTGTTTTGCGATCAGTTAAATGACACATGGCACCTCGATAGCCGCTGTCGCGATTTGCTGGAAAGTGCCTGCCTGATTCATGAGATTGGCCTTAGCGTCGATTTCAGGCGTGCGCCGCAGCACGCCGCCTACCTTGTTCGCCATCTTGATCTGCCGGGTTTTACGCCAGCGCAGAAGAATTTACTGGCGACGCTGTTGAAAAACCAGAGTCAGAACATCGATCTTGCCCTGCTCACCCAACAGAATGCCGTTCCGCCGCGCATGGCCGAGCGGATGTGCCGCCTGCTGCGCCTGGCCATCGTGTTCTCCAGCCGTCGTCGTAATCACACGCTGCCTGACGTGCGCCTGCAGGCTGACGACGATGCGTTAAGCGTTACGCTGCCCGCTGGCTGGCTGGACGCGCATCCGTTGCGGGCTGAGCTGCTGCAACAGGAATGCGATTACCAATCCTACGTGCACTGGCCGTTGAGGGTTAATTAGCCAGCCGGTTTTATCCGCCGCGAGCATCAGTTGCAGGCGCCGTACTGTTGATTAACCCATTTTCCTGCGCCGACAGCGCATTTCTGCCGCGACAGGCAGATGTCACTCGCTCTTTTTCGATTTTTCCAGCATGGCACGCAGCCCGGCAACCCGACTCTGACCGGTTTTCATGCGCTCTTCGGCGCTGACCACCTTACGCTCGGTTTCCCATTCCACATCATCCTGCGGCAGTTCCAACAGAAAACGACTCGGCTCGGGACGCACCAGCTCGCCATACTGACGGCGTTCGCGGCATAGCGTGAAGGTCAGTTCCTTTTGCGCACGCGTGATGCCGACGTAGGCCAGCCGCCGCTCTTCCTCAACGTTATCTTCATCGATGCTGCTTTGGTGCGGCAGTAATCCCTCTTCCATACCCACCAGATAAACATAGGGAAATTCCAGCCCTTTTGAGGCGTGCAACGTCATCAGCTGCACCTGATCCAGCTCTTCATTACTTTCTCCACGCTCCATCATGTCGCGCAGCGTAAAGCGCGTGACCACCTGCGTCAGCGACATCGGCTCATCAATATCGCTGCCTTCCAGCATTTCAGTCATCCACTGAAACAGCATATTGACGTTCTTCATGCGCATCTCAGCCGCTTTTGGGCTGGTTGAGGTCTCGAACAGCCAGCTCTCATAATCGATGCCGCGAATCAGATCGCGCACGGCGTTGATCGGCTCGCGCTCCGCCAGCTGCGCCACTTCGCGCAGCCAGCCGGTAAAGCGCTGCAGATGCTCAAGGCCGCGCCCGGTCAGCGTCTGTCCCAGCCCCATATCGAAGCTGGCGTTCAGCAGGCTTTTATTACGCCCATTCGCCCATTCGCCCAGCTTTTGCAGCGTCGCCGGGCCGATCTCACGACGCGGCGTATTAACGATGCGCAGAAAAGCGCTGTCATCATCGGGGTTAGTCAGCACGCGCAGATAGGCGAGCAGATCCTTGATTTCGGGGCGCGAGAAAAATGACGTGCCGCCAGAAATACGGTAAGGAATGCGGTTCTGCATCAGGAACTTTTCAAACACCCGCGACTGATGATTGCCGCGATAAAGAATGGCGTAATCTTTGTACTGGGTTTTATTAATGAAGTGGTGCGCAATCAGTTCGCCGGTGACCCGCTCCGCCTCATGTTCTTCATGATTGGCGCTTAACACTTTTAACGCGCTGCCGTATCCCAGCTCGGAAAAAAGCCGTTTCTCGAACACGTGCGGGTTGTTGGCAATCAGGATATTGGCCGATTTCAGGATACGTCCGGTGGAACGGTAATTCTGCTCCAGCTTGATCACCTGCAGCGCCGGAAAATCTTCGCTGAGCAGCACAAGGTTTTGTGGCCGCGCGCCGCGCCATGAATAGATCGATTGATCGTCATCGCCGACAACGGTAAAACGCGCCCGCGCGCCTACCAGCAGTTTAACCATTTCATACTGGCTGGTGTTGGTGTCCTGATACTCATCCACCAGCAGATAGCGAATGCGCTGTTGCCAGCGTTCACGCACCGTTTCGTTGCGCTGTAGCAGCAGCGTCGGCAGGAGAATAAGATCATCAAAATCAAGTACGTTGCAGGATTTCAGGTGCGTATCGTAAAGCCCGTAGCAGTGGGCAAACAGCTGATCGCGTTCCGATCGCGCGGCGGCGGCGGCCCGCGGCGGATCGATCAGATCGTTTTTCCAGTTGGAGATCGTTGATACCAGCAGCTGCAGCAGGTTTTTATCACCCTCCAGCCACTGCTCGGTTAAATCTTTTAACAGCGCCAGCTGATCCTGATCGTCGAACAGGGAAAAGTTCGATTTCATGCCCAGCGCGGCGTACTCCTTTTTGATGATCTCCAGTCCCAGCGTATGAAAGGTGGAGATCAGCAGGCCGCGCGCTTCTTTGCGTCCGAGCGTTTGCGCCACGCGCTCTTTCATTTCACGCGACGCTTTGTTGGTAAAGGTGACGGCGGCAATATGGCGCGCCTGATAGCCGCATTCGCGGATCAGATGGGCGATTTTGTTGGTGATCACGCGCGTTTTACCGGAACCGGCCCCCGCCAGCACCAGGCAAGGCCCGGTGACAAATTCGACCGCATGTTGTTGGCTGGGATTAAGACGCATAAGAAAATAACTCGTGAAATGGCGCAGGAATGGAAATAATGGCGCAGTATACGGCGGCTTGCTGCCAGGCAGCAACCGCAGCTCCCACAGATAAAAGGTCACATCATGGCAAAAACCGCATCAGCGCTGCACATTCTGGTAAAGGAAGAGAAACAGGCACTGGCCCTGCTGGCGCAGCTGGAAAAGGGCGCCAACTTTCAGCAGTTGGCGAAAAAACATTCCACCTGTCCGTCGGGTCGCAACGGCGGCGATTTGGGTGAATTCCGCAAAGGGCAGATGGTACCGGCGTTTGATAAAGTGGTTTTCACCTGCCCGCTGCTACAACCTGTCGGGCCGGTGAAAACCAGCTTTGGTTACCACATCATTAAAGTGCTTTACCGCAGCTAACTCATTTCTGTTTCATCTGCTGCAGTACGTTGGCGCACTGATTGTCGTCGTTGTCACTCGGCGAGATCAGCGCCAGCAGTGCCGCAGCCGGTCCTACCACGGCACCAAGCGCTACGGCGGCCGCACCGCGTGCCAGCAGCGGACCCGCTTTCACACCCGCATCTGGATTTTTAAAGGTGCCGCGCACGTAAAGCGGCGAGCGCAGCGTGATCACACGTGCGCCTTTGCTCTCAGGATTAATGGTTAAGTTCAGCCGTTCACTGGCGAAATTGGTATCGCCGGTAATATTGATAATGGCGTTCTCAGTATCAAACACAAACAGTCGAGAAGCCGCCACGCCGTCACGCACGTCGAGATTGGCCGCTGCACAGTTGATGCGCACCTGATCGTCACCAAACAGCTTGCCGACCACGTAGTTACCGACGTTAAGGCCAACGATTTCCATCAGGCTGCGGCTAATCAGGCCGTTGTTCATCAGCAGCTTGAGATTGCCATCGCTGGTCGCCAGCAGATCGGCCACCGAGTTGCCACGGCCGGTCAGGGTGGCATCGCCATTCAATTGGCCCATGCTGTTTTGCATCGCCTGTACTTCCGGAAAGAGCTGCTTCAGCTGCAGTTTACGCGCGTGCATATCGATGCGGCCGCGCATCGGCGACTGGCTGCCTTCCAGACGCAGCGTCGCATTCAGATTGCCGCCTGCCATCCCGAAGCGCAGCGGATCGAGCAGCAGATCGCCTTTTTTCAGCGTCAGATGGGTATACAGATCGCTTAACGGCAACGATGAGCTGTGTTCGATACGGCGACCACTGAACTTAATGTCAGCATCCATCGTATCCCAGCTTTTGGTATCAAACTTGTCGTGCGGCAATACGCGATCGGCAGGCTGCGTTTTAGACGCGGCTTTTTTACCGCTGCCTTTGCCAGAATCGACGCCAATCAGCGGACCGAGATCGGCCATACGTAATTGTCGGGATTCCAGCTCACCGGTGAGCTGCGGGCGCGGTTTGCTCTGAATGTAGGTCACCGTACCGTGAATATCGCTGTCGCCAATATGGCCGTTGAAATCCTGATAGCGATAACGTGCGCCGCCTTTCTCCTGGAACCGCGCCTGTAACCGGCCATCGGTTTCATAAGGCGGTGTGTCAGGCAACAGCACGCCGGTCAGGCCATAGAGGTTGGCCAGCGTGTCGCCCGAGAAACGCAGTCGCAAATCCAGGCCGCCAAGGTTCATCGGATCCTGCAGGCTGCCGGTCAGGCGGACGCGCGTGGTGCCGTTGCGAATATCAGCCTGCAACGGGAAAGGGGTGTTTTTACTGCGCAGCGACAGCATGCCGCCCAGCTTGCCTTCGCCGGTTAACTTCTCGTCGTTGTAAGTGCCCTTCGCCTGCCAGCCGAAAACAAAATCAGCGGCACCTTTCTGCCGATCGTCGCCGCCTGCCAGTTGGCCATAAGGCACCGGCTTGCCGAGCGGATCGACGGTAATCTGCACATCGGCTTTATTCACCGCGTCACGATAGAGGATATGGGCTCGATCAAACTTCACGTTATCCAGCTGAAATGACCAGCTGGAAGGCGCTGCCGGCGTGGCGGTATCGCCGTCGTCTGCCAGCTCGAAAGTCCAGTTGTTCTTTTTATTGGCGGTCTGAATCAGCCGCGCATCGGCCTGCTTCAGGCTGATCCACGGAATATAGATTTGCTTGTGCAGCAGTGCCAGCGGCGACAGCGTGGCGTCGGCCCGCTGCAGGTGCACCATGGTTAAATCAGCGATATCTGGCGGATTGCCCAGCATGACATCTTCGGCATGAATATGCGGCCAGGGAATCCAGCTGCGCCAGCCCGCTTCATCGCGATGACGCTCCCAGGCTACGCCGAGATCGCCGCGAATGGCAAAAGGCCGCTGCAGTTCAGCAGAGACTTTTTCATTAATGGTGGGTTTGAGACGATTCCAGTCAAAAGTGGCGATAACCACCACAATGACCACAATCAATAACGCTAAAATACCGCCGATCCAACTTATAATTTTTCCCGGGCGTGACATCGCCAATTCTCCTTGCCAGTGCTATCTCCATTAAAGATAGTCGAGGCGCGGCAGTTCGGCATTACGGTAGCTGTCGGGGGAGATCTTTTAGATGCTCAAAGCTTAGCGGGCGGGAAAAATAGTAGCCCTGGGCGGCGAACGCCGGCGAATTACACACCATTGCCCACTCTTCCGCGGTTTCCACGCCTTCCACAATCACACCGTTACAGTAACGATTTATTAATGCCAGCAGCATAGCGAACAGATTTCGTCCCTCATCACTTTTACGCAGCAACAGAAAAAGTTCGCGTGAAAGCTTAATAACATCGTATTTCAGTTCGGTCAGGGCAGAGAAATTGGCCATGCCTGAACCAAAATCATCCAGCCACAGCGCATTCAGTTCCGGCATCTGCGCCACAATCTCTTCTTGCGGTAACGCATAATGCTCGACCAGTTCAAAACGCACGCAGGGCAAGCGGGCAATCAGCGCACGGATTTCCGCTTCGTGGCGAATAGCCAACAGAGTGGGACCGTCGATATTGACTGAAGCGACCAAATCGTCATGAATAAAATGATCCTGCCATTGTGCCAGCTGAACAAGCTGTTCTTTAATAATATCAAGCCGCTGCGGGACGGTTAAGGCAGCAAAATAGTCTTCCGGCGATACTTTGGTTTGCGGCGCGGAGGGATGCGTCACCGCGGTAAGCAGTTCAATTGCCACTAATCTTCCGGTGACCCGATAGATCGGTTGAAACGTATAGTGTCGCTGGCACTGCTGCCAGAAAAGATGCGTATCAACCGGTTGAGCGTCAAGTGAACAAGGTCGCCGATGAGTGAAATCCTTCATCATCTGGTGGTGTTCCTGGTTATTGAAGAGTGCCTTCAACTGGCATCCCGTTCGGCAAGTATCGGCCAGCGCAGGGATAACTTTATCCAGCGCGCTGATTTCGTCACGTTATTCATTTTATCCACCGTGATGGTTTCTGTCGGGTGAAACAACGTGGGGTTTGGGCCGCCTAAGATAACTAAAACAGCGTTTTAAATCATTGACGATCGCCAGGTGAACGCAGAAACTGAAGGCAAACATCAACGCATGGGTGAAGGTTATGACACACAAGAAAATCGCCGTTATCGGCGAATGTATGATTGAACTCTCCGAAAAGGGCGAACATCTCAAGCGCGGATTTGGCGGCGATACGCTGAACACCGCGGTCTATCTTGCACGCCTGACCGCCGCATCGGCGCTGCGCGTCGATTACGTTACCGCACTTGGTGACGATATCTTCAGTGAGCAGATGATCAGCGCCTGGCAGCAGGAAAATGTGCATACCGATCTGATTCAGCGACTCGAAAATAAAATGCCGGGGCTCTACTTCATTCAGACAGACCAGCACGGCGAACGCACCTTCTATTACTGGCGCAACGATGCGGCGGCGCGTTACTGGCTTGATGGCCCGCGCGCAGAAGCGATCTGCGAGCAGCTGGCGCATTACGATTATCTTTATCTTAGCGGTATCAGCCTGGCGATCCTCAACGACAACAGCCGCGAAAAGCTGATGCAGCTGCTTCAGCGTTGCCGCGCGAACGGTGGCAAGGTGATTTTCGACAACAACTATCGTCCGCGCCTGTGGCAAAGCCGCGAAGCGAGCCAGCACGCCTATCGTGCCATGCTCGCCTGCACCGATATCGCTTTTTTGACGCTGGATGATGAAGACGCACTATGGGGCGAGCAGCCGGTTGAAACGGTGATCGCGCGTACGCGCGATGCGGGCGTCAGTGAGATTGTGATCAAACGCGGCGCCGATTCCTGTCTGGTGGCGACTGACGACGCACCGCTGCAGGAAGTGGCGGCGGTTAAGCTGGCGAAAGAACAGGTGGTGGATACTACCGCGGCCGGCGATTCGTTCAGTGCGGGTTATCTGGCGCAACGACTGTGCGGCGGCAATGCCCAACAGGCAGCAGCGCAGGGCCATCGCACGGCCAGCACGGTGATCCAGCATCGCGGCGCGATCATTCCACTCAGCGCCATGCAGCACTAATTATTCGCCCACACAGCGGTCGCTCTGGCCGCTGTGCTATTTACGCTGAACAGGTTATTTCGGCACTGGTGCTACGCAATCAGAAATATATTTTTTGGCCTGGTTCACATTTATTCCAACTTCTGAAAAATTAACGTCAATTATCTGACAACTTTTCTTAATGACATCAATTTGCGTTAAGTCGATAAAATAATGCTTACATTTGACTTAGGGCATTAAAAACCCAATCCGCTGAATTTAAACCATTAAAAATAAAACAATTTACTTAACGCATTGCCTTTGCGGTTTTTTCTTAAAATTAAGTCTAACGTCCTGATTAAATATAAAAACATAAAGCCAGGCATATTCTGAAACCCTTATTTCGTCCCGTTAATTACTGGACGAAAGAATAAAAAAGCGCCATCTTTTATCTATTCGCAGCGTCCATTTTTTTAGCTGCCGCAAACAATAATAACGGACAGCCTGTCATGATAACTGAAATCATTAATATTTGGCCAAACGGCGATGCGCCGGGTGCCAGCGATTCACGCGCTCAGCCGCAAATTGTCGATTTAGCGAAAGAGTATGAGCCTTTTGATCGTGCCGCCAGCGGTGTGCGCTGCCCGGAACTCGCCTTCTGGTTCCCGGAAGAATCCAACGGAATCACCCTGCTGGTGGCGCCAGGCGGTGGCTATCAGCGCGTCATGATCGACCGCGAAGGCAGCGCGCTGGCGACCTTTTTCACCGCCATGGGTTATACGCTGGCAGTCATGACGTATCGGCTGCCTTACGACGGCCATCATGAAGGCGCAGATGCGCCACTGGCCGATGCACAGCGTGCGGTGCGCCTGTTGAGAGATCGGGCGCAGCGTGGGCTGAACGGCAAGTACATTGTCATGATGGGTTTTTCAGCAGGCGGCCATCTGGCCGCCAGTCTGGGAACGCGCTTCGCCGAGAAGCTTTATCCGGTGCAGGACCAGATCGACAGTCAGTCGCCGCGTCCTGACGCGATGGTGCTGGTCTATCCGTTGATCAGTATGCGCGACGGCCTGGCGCATGAAGGCGCCCGTACCCGGCTGCTCGGCGCGTGGCCCGATCAGAAAAGCATCGACGCCTATTCTATGGAAACCCGCGTTCATGCACAGACGCCGCCAACGCTGTTAATTCACTCAGCGGATGATGATTCGGTGCCCGTAAACAACAGCATGGTGTTCTTCAGCGCGCTGCGCGAGCACAACGTGCCGGCAGAGCTGCATTTCTATCAGAAAGGCGGTCACGGATTTGGCATTCGCGGTGTGGCTGACCTGCCACTGGCAAGCTGGCCGATGCTGGTAACCGAGTGGCTGCGGGCAAAATAAGCATCGGGCTCAAGAGTGAGCCCGATCGGGAGTTATGACTGCGGCTGTACGGGGATATCTGACGCTTCCGGCTGGGTTTCATCAACCGGCGCGCTGACTGCAGCGGGCGGTGTCATCACCTTTTCCCAGCTGTCGAACAGCCGTTTGACGTTGGTTTCCGCTTCGCCTTCCGGCTGCATCAGCATCATGGTCAACGACTGCGTCAACTGCTGGCGCAGTTCCTGATTCAGCATAGGCAGCGTCAGCGAGCTGAGAAACTGCTGACGCAACTTCTGATACTGTTCCGGCGCGATATCCACCACCGCATTTTGCTGCGAGCGCAGACGCTGGCTCATCAGCACATCGGTATTGGTGCGCGCATAGGTGGTAAACAGTTTGCCCAGCTCGGCGGTTTTCTGCGCCATCAGCGCATCAAACTCCTGCTGTGACAGGCCCTGATCGCGAATAGTTGCCAGTTCGCGAGCCACCAGATGCATATTCGCCTCCAGCGTGGCGTTATCGCTGTCCATGTTAATGCCGCACTGCGCATGCTGGTAAATCACCCGGCAATCGAAGCCCACCTGCACACCTTGCGCTTTGTTTTCGCTTAACACTTTTTGCAGATGCCAGAACAGCGCTTCGCGGGCCAGATCGCTCTGCCAGTAACGATTGAGGTTCTGCGAATCGCGTATCGGCTGCCACGGCGTATCCCACACCAGCGACAGCCGATCCTGCTTCGCATTGCCGCTGACCAGGTTGATCGGCTGCTGCGGCAGAGGCGCCAGCGTCGCAATCGGTGCAGGCGTCTGGCGTTTGCCCTCCAGCGTCGAGAAGGCCTTGTTGATCTGTTCGGCGAGCGTGCGGCTGTCAACGTTGCCGACGACAAACAGCGTCATCGCATCCGGCGTGTACCACTGTTTGTAAAAACTGTTCAGCTGGTTGCTATCAATCGGTGCGCGCGGCTGCTCGGCAGGATCGTGCGCCAGCAGCGCCGACCCTTTCAGCCGGTAGCGCCACCATGCGCTCTGCGTATTCGGCGGCCAGGTAGCAACGCTGTCGTCCGCGCTGATCGCGGTGTTCACCACCTGATCGGTAATGCTCATTTTGCCTGCGGTCGCGGCCAGCCAGTTAAGCGCTGATTTCAGCAGCTCAGGGCGATTGTAAGGCAGGCTGATATTGTATTGCGTAAAGTCGTACGACACGATGGCCGGTGGCAGTGGATGATCGGGATTAATTCCCTGCTGCCATAATGCGCGCTGCTGAGCCGGATCAAGCGTGGCGTTATGCACCATCGCCAGGCGCGGCAGTAAGTGGCTGTAACCGGTCTGCTGGGCACTTTCCACCAGCGAACCGGTATTCACCAGCAGACGCAGCTCAATGCGATCGCTTGGGCGTTGCGGCGTAGTCAGTAACTGCCAGTTAAAACCGTTATCCAGCTTTCCCTGCTGCCAGGCGGGATCGGGCTGCAGTGTTTCAGCCTGCACTATGCTGCTGGCCGCAGCCAGAATGACGCCACCAACGAGTAATCTTATTCTGGTGCCCTGCATGTGAACCCCTACTCAGTCCCAAACCAAAAATCATCACCCCGTCTTGCGGCCCGCTTCAATGCCAGAAGCCACGACGTCGGAAGAACAGGTTCTTAGACCGCGTAAAAAAGCAGATGTCGCGCAGTGGAGTGAAAAATCTTAAAAAACAGGGGGGATCATATGCAAATGCCCGCAGCGAGGGCAAGCGGCTGCGGGCATTTAACGGTGAAAAGCGCGGATTTTATGATTAAAGCGAAGTCTCAGACAGCTTTTTTGCCTTTTTTCCCGCTGCCAGCGTTTCCGTCATCTGCTTCTCATCCAGCTGGCCTACCCACTTCGCCACCACCAGTGTGGCAACGCCGTTACCCACCAGGTTGGTCAAAGCACGTGCTTCAGACATAAAGCGGTCAATGCCGAGAATCAGCGCCAGGCCCGCGACCGGCAGATGACCTACCGCCGACAGGGTTGCCGCCAGCACGATGAAGCCGCTACCGGTGACGCCCGCTGCGCCTTTGGAAGAGAGTAACAGCACCACCAGCAGTGTAATCTGATGGAAAATATCCATGTGCGCGTTGGTGGCCTGCGCAATAAATACTGCTGCCATGGTCAGGTAAATCGAGGTGCCATCGAGGTTAAAGGAGTAGCCGGTTGGAATCACCAGGCCCACCACCGATTTCTTACAGCCGAGCTTCTCCATCTTATCCAGCATGCGCGGCAGCGCCGATTCCGAAGAGGAGGTGCCCAGCACAATCAGCAGTTCCTCTTTGATATAGGCGATAAACTTGAAGATATTAAAGCCGACCACACGGGCAATCAGGCCCAGCACCACCACCACAAACAGCACGCAGGTAATATAGAAGCAGACGATCAGCTGACCCAGTTGCACCAGCGAACCGACGCCATATTTACCGATGGTAAAGGCCATGGCCCCAAACGCTCCAATCGGTGCCAGACGCATGATCATGTTGATGATGCCGAAAATTACCTTCGAGAAGTTATCGATGAAGTTAAAAATCAGCGTGCCGCGATCGCCAAGGCGATGCAGGGCGAAACCAAACAGAATGGCAAACAGCAGCACCTGCAGAATGTTGCCGCTGGCAAAAGCGCCGATAACGCTGCCGGGAATGATATCCAACAGGAACGGAATAATGCCCTGCTGCTCGGCCTGCTGTGCATAGACCGCCACCGCTTTGGCATCCAGCGTGGCGGGATCGACGTTCATACCCGCGCCTGGCTGAATCACGTTCACGACGACCAAACCGATAATCAGCGCGATGGTGCTGACAATTTCGAAATAGAGCAGCGCCACGGCGCCGGTGCGGCCCACGGCCTTCATGCTTTCCATGCCGGCAATGCCGGTGACCACGGTACAGAAAATCACCGGTGCAATAATCATTTTAATCAGTTTAACAAAGGCGTCGCCCAGCGGTTTCATCTGCGCGCCCAGTTCCGGATAGAAATGGCCCAGCAGCACGCCTGCGGCGATGGCTGTCAACACTTGAAAATAAAGGCTTTTGAACAGAGAAGTTTTCATAAAAGCGATTCCGTTAACGGCATGGAAGGCGACAGGCGTCACTGTAATTATTCCTGCGGCTGTTTTGCCCGATAAGCATCGGCGAACCGCAGTTTTCTACGACAGCGCGAAAGTAACACCCCGATAACAGAATTGATATATCCTGACACAGCCTGACATTGGCATAGTTAACAACTATGAACTGAAACGCTTCAGCGATGAAATTAATAACTTGTGGGACAATTACGTGAGTGATACTGCTCAGAATTTCCTGTGTTGCAGCCAGGGTCCAAATTTATCCAGCGGTAGCGGTTCCGCATAAAAATAGCCCTGAGCAATGGTGATACCGCGTGATAGCAGCCAGTCACGCTGCTCGGCGGTTTCTACCCCTTCCGCCACCACATCCAGCTCAATAATTTCCGCGATGGCCGCCACAATTTTGACCATGGTATCATCATCGGGCAAAGCAGAAACAAAGCTGCGATCCATCTTCAGCTTGCTGATCGGCAGGGACTTGAACTGATGCAGATAGTTGAGGTTGGCATAACCCATGCCAAAATCGTCCAGCGCCACGGCTACACCCACCGCCTGCAGCTGACGTAACAGCGCCTTTGCCTGCTCGGTGTCACCAATGTTCGCCGTTTCGGTAATCTCCAGGACAAAGCTGCCTGGCGCAATGTGATGTCGCTGAATGAGATCCTGCAGATGCGTCACCATCGTCGAATCGCGCAGCTGATTGGCCGAAATATTCACGCTTAGCGGCAGCATAATGCCGCGTTTTTGCCAGCCGGCCAGCAAACGACACGCCTCTTCAAACACCCAACGACCGATAGCATCAATCACGCCAATCTCTTCGGCGCTGACGATAAATTCTTCGGTTAACCCCCAGCTGCCGTCGGGCTGACGCATGCGCAACAGCGCTTCCGCGCCGACCATCTCACCGCTCTGCATATTAACCTGCGGCTGAAGATAGATGGCAAACTGCTCCTCCTGCAACCCCTGCAAAATGTCATGCTCCTGAGTCAGGCGCTTCTGTGCGCGTTCCGTCAGAGCGGGATCGAAAAACAGAATCTGGTTTTTGCCCTGATGGCGCGCCGACATCATGGCGGAGTTGGCGCGATTCAGGATTTCAGCGGCATTGAGCAGCGTGTCAGTTTCGCCCAGGCTCATGCCGATACTGACGTGCGGACGCAGCTGAATCTGCTGCAGGTTCACCGGCTGATTCAGGCGAATCATCAGATTGCGCGCCAGGCGAATGGCACGGAAAGGGTTATTGGCGTGCTTGGCCAGCAGCACAAAATCGCTGGTGCCGAGCTGTGCCAGCACGATGCGATAGTCGATCACGCTGCGTATCTTTTCCACCAGCGTCAGAATCAACGTGTCGCGCTGCGTATCGGTCAGCACGCCGTTGCCATCCAGCAGGGTTTCAATGCGAATTACCATCACGGTAAACGGTGTTTTACGCCCCGAATGATTAATAAACTGCTCCAGCAACGCGATAAACAACGTGCGGTTTGGCAGGTCGGTCAGCGTGAAGTGCGTGGTCAGGCGGCTCATTTCATCATGCACCGACTCCAGCACCTGCATGTTGCGGTTGTAGCTGCGCACCAGCATGCCAAATTCATCGTCGCGATGCCGACTTTGCAGCGACAGCTTGTGGGTCAAAATTGACTGCGGCGGCAGATCCTGCAGCTCGTGAGCCATATTACGCAGCGGATGCACGATCAGGCGATTTATGCACCAGCTGATCGCCACCGACAGCACCAGCGCCAGCAGCAAATAGGTGGTCAGCATGGTGGAGATGGTACTGAGAATAAACTGGTAGACGCGCCAGGAATCGGCTTGCAGCACCAGATAAGCCAGCGGCTTGGGCAACGCCGTTCGCTCCACTGAATAGAGCGGTACGGTGATCTGTACCGGCAGTTCAAACAGCCGGGCAATCAGCCGCGGAACCGGTCGCTCCACCTCAAAATCGGTATGCAACGCCTGAAACGCGTTGGGCAGTACCACATCAGCGCGGGTTAAAATCCCGGCAGGTTTCAGCGAGTTAAGAATGCGCTCCGCCTGCGGAATATCGGCCCGCAGCACCGCTTCTGACAGCGGCTGACGCACGGTATGCGCGATATTCTCCATCTGCTGGGCATAGTCAACCCTGCGCTGCTGCACAAAATGGAAAAGCTGTACCACGATAAATATACAGATGGTCACCACAGCAACCGCTGAAATAGTGGCCATCTGCTTAATCGTAAGTGATCGACTAACGCGCAAAATTATCTCCCGGCCCGCTATCCGGAACGTAACGGCCGCCCAGAGTATATCCTAAGGCACCCTTTTTTTAAGCAAGGTTAAGGTACGACAAAAAGGCTTTAAGTGTTTTCTGATGACGAACGGCGAATTTTCCCGTTTCAACGCTACTTAAAATCGGCGTACGGCGTCAGCGGCTGCGGAGGAATATCCAGATCGCCTTCCCACCCGGCCAGCGTATAACGGACATAAAGTAAGCCGTGGCTCGGCGTATAATCTTTTGCCTGTTGAATATCGACGCTGGCGCCCAGCGTCCAGTGCGCGGTTAGCCGACGTTCAATCGCCGCCTGCAACGTGTAGCCAAATCCGCTACTGGAGCTGGCAGTGGATGCAGGATTGCTTGCAGGCGTAAAACCTGGATTAACCGGATAGCGTGCCTGGCTGGCGCTGTGCGATCGCGACCAGCTCACTGCCCCGCCCACGTCTACCGACCAGTTGGTGGTGCGCTGACGCCAGCTTAGCGGTAGCGACAGCGAAAAGTATTGCTGCGGGCTGTAATAACCGCCCTGACCAAAAGCGTAGTCGCTGAGATCCTTCTGGTAATGCCACAGCATACTGTTCAGGCCAATCGTGGCGCGACGGTTATCCTCATTAATCAACTTATAGTAATAGCCACCCATTAACCGCTGGCGGCTGTTATCCGCTACGTTTTCACCGCTGAGTTGATGAGCGCTGAGATCGGCCCACACGCCGTTGGCTTCGCCACGATCGTAGCTAAAGCTAATGTTGCCGCCGGTGGCCACCACACCGCCCCAGGTTTTGCCGCCGTTGGCACTGGGATCGCGCGCGCCAGCATAGGCGAGCAGTGAACTTGAAATGGGCCGACGTGAGGCACCAAAGGTCAGGCCGAATGGTCCGACATCGGTTTGCCAGCTGGCGCCGCCCACCCAGTTAACCACCTGAAAACCCAGCGGCGTGGTGCCAATATCAGCTGACCAGCGATCGTTATTCCAGCCCGCGCCTGGCGCGACGCCTTCAGCCTGTTGATTAAAATCGCGGTCGCAGCCACCGCTATTGGCATCTGCACAGCTGCCAAAATTCTCACTGTGGCTGCCAGCAAATGTCCCTGCGGACACGGCAACGTGATCAAAACGGACAAAAGCGTTGCCCGCTGCCAACGGCGTTTCCGCCTGCAACATCGTCGTATGCGCCGTGAAATCAGAAATTCCCGGCGTGCCTTTGTTGCGCGAATAATCTTCTGCCAGCGTTAACGTTGTTTGCTGTTGCTGATAGCGGTCAGCTGCATCCCGGCGAATACTGCGTTTTAGCCAGTCATCACCTTCAGTGGTACGCATCAGCTGGGTAAAATGGACGTTATCTTTCGGCTCTTCGGTGGTGATACCGCTGGCTACCATCGCCTGACGATAATCCGCCAGCGCCTGTTGCGGCTGTTGCTGCTGAGCGGCAAATCTCGCCGCGTCACGGAACAGCAACGCGCTGCTTTGTGAAGGTGGCTGCCGCTGCGCCAGCATCTTGCCCTGCGTAAAGTGCGCCGCGGCGCGGTCAGGTTCGCCGACGCGCTGCCAGGCGTTGGCAATGCGCCGCTCGCGGTTTAGATCCGGCTCAACCGGGACGACTGTCAGGCTCTGCAGCGCATGTCGCGCCTTATCCTGCTGGTTCAATGCGATCAGCGCCTCAATATGGCCCAGCTGTGCATCACTGTTTCTGCTATCGCGATCGAGCACCTGTTGATAACGTGCCAGCGCCCGGGCGGCATCACCCCGTTCCAGTGCCCAATCGGCCAACGTTAAATCGCGGCGTGGTGAGAAAGGCAACTGGCGCAGCAACGCTTCAGCCTGTGGCTCACGGCCGCTGTTGCGCAGCGCGTCGGCGTGTTGATAGATTTGATCCTGTTGCAGCCGCGTCGCCAGATCGCGTATATCCTGGTTCCAGGCCACCTGCGGCAGGCTGTTGAGCGTTGCCAGCGCGGCGGCGGCTCGGCCACTACCGGAGAACCAAAGCGCGCTGGCGTACACCTGCGTGGCATCGTCAGGTCGTTGCCGGGACAGGATGGCAATCTGTTCGTCAGCTTGCTGCGGTTGACCGCTCTGGCGTAACGCGCCAGCCAGTCGATAGTTGAGCCAGACATCGCCGGGTGCGCCCTGCTGCGCCTGACGATATTTCTCTACCGCTTGCGGCCAGGCGCCCTGCTCTGCCAGCACGTCCGCTTCTGCGCGGACAATTTCACTGCGCAATGTGGTCAGGCTACCTGCCAGCGCCCGCTGCTGATCGGGAGGTAATTGATTGATGAATGCCAGCGCACGCTGCGGTGACTGTTGTTGATAATAGGCGGCCAGGCGACGTATGGCGGTGGTATTAGTGGCATCCAGCCGTAACGCCTGCTTCCAGGCCTGCTCCGCCGCATCATTTTGCTGGCGCGCAGCGGCCACGTCGCCCAGGCCAATCAGGGCATAGCTATCGCTCTTATCCAGCAATTGTGCCTGTTGATAATACGTCTGCGCCCCATTCACATCGCCTGCAGCCAACGCCTTATCGCCGTTTTCAATCGCCAGCCAGTAGCGATTGGTCTGCACCAATGACTGCCACTTACCAATTTGCGTGCTGGCTGGCCCAGCGGCTATCGCCTTTTCCAGCCAACGAATGGCAACGGCTCGCTGATTGTTGCGCGCCTGTGCCTGACCCATCGCCCCCAGCAAATCTGCATCGTCAGGATTGGATCGCAGTGCGGCTTCCAGTGCCGGAATGGCATTGCCGCCTCGTTCAACCAGCGCCAGCGCCCGTGAACGCTGCTGAAAAGCAGGATCGGCCAGCTGCTGCTGCCGTTTCGCCAGTTCTGCCTGCCCCTGCTTTTGCGCATCGCCGGTGGTAAAGAGGTCCAGGTACTGTTTCAGTGCCGTGATGCTCTCCGCCGTGACTGGCTGTGCCTGGATGTTTTGCAACCAGAGCTCGGCTGCCGCGTTTCGGCCAGCCGCATTACCTGCCAGCTGACGGATTTTTTCCTGCGCCCCGACGGCATTATTTTGGGCGAACTGAGCGCGCGCAATTTGCAGTCTGACGCCAACGTTGCCGGGATAACGCCGATCCAGCGCCTCCAGCTCCGACAGGGCTCGCGTTTCCTGCCCGGGAAGGCGCTGCACCAGCCGCCAATATTCCAGCGCCACATTGACGTCAGGAAAAGTTCCATGGAACAGTGCATCCCAGGCGGCACGCGCTTCAACCAGGCGACCAGACGTTGCCAGCAGCCGTGCCTCCTGCAATTTTTGCCTGCCTTCGGGCGAGCTCAGCAGCATGCCCGCTTGCGCCTCGCGCATTGCAGCAGAATCGGGTGCCACACGCCGCAGCGCAGTTAACAGCGTTTCGGCTGTAGCGCGATCGCCCTGACGCAACGCCATACGCAACCGGGCCGCAATGACCTGCGGATTGTCCGGATCGATCTTATCGAGTCGATAGAGTGACTGCTGTACCAAATCATATTTATTGGTCGCTTCACCGGCCCGCACCTGTTCCAGCAGAAAATCAACCGGTGCCACGCTCGAGGGTGCTGCCAACGCCAGCGGTAGCGGTGCAAAAAATAGCGCGCCCAGTGCCGCGCCGGACCAGTTAATCACGCGCTTAGTCATCGTGATCGTCTTCGCCAAGACGACGACGCGTCACCATACGCATTACTCGCCACATCAGCAGAGCAAAAATCACCACCACCAGCACGGCAAACGCGCCCAGCAGCAGCGGATGGGTCGCCAGCGCATGCCATACCCGCTCCCACCAGGGCAGATAACCGACATACCAGGTATCGCCAACGCGCAAGCTGTTTACGCCCGATTCACGAATGATGGAGGCGGAACCATAAATTGCGTTGCGCTTACCGGGATCCTGTAGCGCGTTATCCAGCATTTGCCAGGCCTGTGGGCTATCCGCCATCAGTGCTACCACGCTTCGCTGCGCATCAAAAGGTGACTGAAAGCCGATTACCGCGGCCATTGGGCCCTGCGCTGAAATCACGGTATGACCACCGACGCTACGCTCGTCCGCAGAGACACTGACATCATCAAGCAACGACTGACGTTTAGGCGTATTCAACGCCGTACGGGTTGCATCAATGAGCACGTTAATCTGGCGCTCGTCGCGCAGGCCCGGTGGCAACGTACCAATAACCAGCAAGTCATGAGCGCTATTTTTTACCTTGCTGCCATCATCGGTGAGTTCAACGCGCAGCGCCGGATAGCCCGTCTGAGCGCCAGTATTGCCCATCACGGTCAACAGCGTGCTCATCTGCTCAGGTGAGGGTTTAGCGCTGACCAATATTTGCGTCTGCGATAAATCCGCAAAGCGGCTAAACGGGAAGCCCGCGTTGGCAAAAGAGCGCAGCGATGGCATTTCGATGTAGTGACGGTAACCGGAAAAATCGATAGTGGAATTGGGATCGATCACCACGTGATTCGTAACCGGCGTGACGGTCTGGCAGTGACCATCGGCGGTGCCGCCGCTAAACGTATTGGCATAGTCGAAATTAAAGCGCAGCTGGTTTACTGCACCCAGCCGCAGCGCCGGAATCGTCAGTTGTCGATTACTGTCCTGCAAGCCCTGAATCAGTGGGATATGCAGCAGTTGCTTGTTGTCATCCGTTTTCGCACTCAGCGGATAATCCTGCATAAACTGATTATTCAGGTGGACGGCGAGCCGCGAGCCTTCATTTTGCAGCGGCGAGGTGTAGCGCCAGCCAACGTCCATCGTAATACCGCGTGCGCGAACCAGAAACAGATCCGGCGGCAGGTTTAGCGTCAGCGTAACAGGCGCAGGTTGCATGCCATCTGACTGCAGCTGGTTTTCATACTGCGTCAGCTCAGCAAAGGTAGTGGGGCGATCGGTATGCACCCAGTTCGGGGCGTCATAAGCCTGGCGGGGCGCCAGCAGGTCTACGCTTTCAATGATGGCACTGTCGCCACGCAGCAGCAGATTACCCTGAACCAGGCCCGCTACGGCGGTGCTCAGGTCATTGTCATCACGTCCCAGAATCAGCAACATTTTTTGCCAGGGATTGCCCGGCTGGCTCACCATACGCACGGTGGGTTTATCCACCGACGGCAGATCGCGCAGAAAATCGGGCCGCTGTGCGTTAGTGGCAAAGACAATGGCATGCTGCCCGGCGGGCAACTGGTTATACAGCACCGGGAATGACTGACCGCGCCACTGTGCCTTTACACCAAACCAGGAGGCAAGCACGGCGGCAGCGCGCTGCTGACCGATAGCGGGTTGACCGGCAAACACCATCGGCAGGCTCAACTTTTGCGTATCACGCGGGTCAAGAAAGGGCTCAGGGAAATGCGAAAGATCGTTTTTTAGCGCCAGTTTTTGCAGCGTCAGATGAAGCTGGCTCGCCTTACTGATATCGAGCCAGATGGTGCTGTTGGCCGGGTTTTCACAGACAGAGGTGTAATGCCCTACCAGCTCGAAACGCAGACGGTTAAAGTCACTGATAAAGCGCGGATCAAGGTCAAGATCCAGCGTATTTTCTTTACCAGACTGGTCAGGGGTCACGGTAATCAGATTAACCAGCTCATCGTTAAGGTAGATCTTCAGCTGGGACAGCGTGGGCGTCAGCGCGGGTGAAGGCCGGTAATGCAGCGTTAGCCGCGCCTGCGTCACCAGTTCATCACTGCGCACGCCGAACTCAATCTGTCCATCCGGACGCGTGCCGCTAAGCGTCATGCTGCCAGGTGGTGGTGCAATCTGCGTAAAAGCGCGCACAACATCGTGTACCGGTGCCGTTCCGCTATCCGCGAGATCGACTGTCGGCAACGTGCTTTGCGGCGCGGCCCACAGCGGGTTGGTCATGCCTAACATCACGGCTAACACTGCGCTTAATCGTTTATTCATCAGGTTTCATCACTATCAGGATTGTTCTGTCACGACGCGACCCGCAGGCGTCCTGCCGGTACCGTGCGGCATAAAAGAAGCCAGCCAACGCACCAGCTGCGTCAGGGCACGAAATAATTTGCGCAGCGGCACAGGCCCATATTCGGCCAGCCGCACATAGCCTTTGAACCCAAGCACCATGATATCGGCGAGGCTTTGTACCGGACGATCTTCCGGGAACCCGTCCTGCCATAGCGCCCAGGTATCCGCACGGGCAAAAGTACATTGAATAAAATCGATATGCTGTTCGGTGGTCAGTTCATGCAGCCGGATACCGGCACGATGTCCGAAGACGCGCTGCACATAGCAGGGAAACGTGAACTCCTGCTGACCCCGGCGTAGCAGCAGCGTCACTTTTTCCCCTTCAGGCAGGCTGTTCGCCTCTCGTAGCTCAATGCCAACACCCCCATCGGAGTAATCACGCAGCGTACAGGGCATCATATGCCCATCGCTGCGACCCAACGCCGCTGGCATCGCAATCTCAACGCGATGCGCCTCACGAATCTGCCTGGCCTCAACGGAAACGGCGACGGCTCCGCCCAGAATCACCATGTTATAGAGCACCCAGACCAGGCTAACCCAAACGGTGAGAACCTCATTTGCCGGACCGTATTTCATCCGCCAGAAGGCGAATAGCACACCCGCCAGGTTAATCAGCACCAGAAAAATATAGGGTTTAGTGATGACCCAATCGAGATGTTGCTCCTCTACCAGGCCGCCTTTGGCGGTGACATTGAACTTCCCTTTGTGCGGATTAAACAGCGCGACCGTGGTGGGACGGGCGATATACCAGGCGAGCACGGTTTCATAAACTTCACTCCAGAAAGAGTGACGCCAGCGCCCCTGAATACGCGAGTTGGTTAAGCTGGTATGCAGCATGTGTGGCAGTACATAGATAGCGATCGCCAGCGCCGGTGCGTAGATGATATAGGCATGGAACAGCAGGAAGGCCAGCGGCGACAGCAGGAAGATCAATCGCGGAATGCCCGAAAGGAAATGCAGCATGGCATTGGCGTAACAGAGGCGCTGCACCAGCTTCAGCCCTTTGCCAAACAGCGGGTTATCGAGCCGAAAAATTTGCACCATGCCGCGAGCCCAGCGAATACGCTGGCCGATGTGCGCTGACAAGCTTTCTGTTGCCAATCCTGCAGCCTGGGGAATGCGGATATAGGCGGAGGTATGTCCTTTGCGGTGCAGGCGCAGAGAGGTATGTGCATCTTCGGTAACCGTTTCTACGGCAATGCCGCCAATCTCATCCAACGCGTCACGGCGCAGTAGCGCACAGGAGCCGCAAAAAAACGTGGCATCCCAGGTATCGTTGCCATCCTGCACCAGCCCATAAAACAGCGAGCCTTCATTGGGTGTTCGGCGGAAACGGCCCAGGTTACGTTCAAAGGGATCGGGCGAAAAGAAGTGATGCGGCGTTTGCAGCATCGCCAGCTTTTTGTCCTTCATGAACCAGCCCATGGTCATCTGCAGAAACGATCGCGTTGGCACATGGTCGCAGTCAAAAATAGAGACATAGTCACTGCGACAATGGTGGCGCAGCGCATTATTAATGTTGCCCGCCTTAGCGTGTTCGTGGGTAGCACGTGCCACATAACCGATGCCGACAGCTTCAGCAAACTCGCGAAACGCTGGCCGGTTGCCGTCGTCCAGCAGCCAGATGTTAAGTTTGTCGCGTGGCCAGTCGATGCCCAACGCGGCGTAAATGGTCGGCTTAACCACGCTCATCGGCTCATTGTAGGTGGGTATCAGTAGATCCACCGTCGGCCAGCTTTCAGGTGAGCCGGGCATGCTAACCGGCTGACGATTAAGCGGCCAGATGGTTTGAAAATAGCCCAGAACCAGCACTACCCAGGCGTAGGTTTCTGCCGCAATCAGCAACAGACCAAAGGTAAGGCTTAGCGGGTCGTCCCAGTTCAGCGTTGAGGTATAGCGCCACCACAGATAGCGGCATGAAACGGTTAACGAGAGCACGATCAGCATCAACGTAGGCAGGCGGCCAGGAACCCGCTTTACCACCATCGCCATACTCCACAACAACAGCACAAAAATAAACTGTGTCAGCAGATCGAAAGGCTGGGAGATACAGAGCAGCGCCAGCAGACCGGCCAACAGCGATGCGGTTAAAAATAACAGGCGGCGCGTCAAGGGCGACAATTGCCGCAGTCGCCGCTCAACGCGTGCATGCGTGCCCTGCGATTCCACCTGTTGTGGCAGTTTATCGAGCCAGAGATAAAAACGCTGTCGCCAGCGAAACAGCGGTTGAAAGGCATTCACGCGCAGGCGTTGGCTACGCGGACTGCTGTCCTGCGGCAGCGTAATGATCAACCACAGGCTTTGTACCAGATAGCGCAACAGATCGAGTGGCTGCGGGCGCTCGGGAGAAATATGCGGCCAGAGCTGGCGACGTCGGGCAATAATCTGCTGCCAGCCAGGCGATTCAAAGCGCAGCAACGCCCAGCCAAGTGCGCACCACAGGCAGTGCAGCCACGACGCCAGTGACGAAGCACCGTGCGTCTGCGCCAGGTCATAACGCTTTTTAAGCGCCTGCCAGGCAGGCGGAACCAGCAGCCAGTGCAGCGGATTCATGCCACTTTTTCCTGTACATGCAGCAGCAGCCAGTTCGCCAGCGTCACCACTTCCTCAGCGATTAACGAACCAGGACGATACTCGCCAACCGGCTGTTTGTTGAGCAAGGCTTCGGCCATCGCCTCATCGCGATGCAGGATCAACGGGATCAGATTGCGCAGTGAGTCGATCCACAGTTGGTGCAGATCCTGTTGTAGCAAGCTGCCCGCGTTGAAATGATTAATCAGAAACCGGGAGTTATCGGCAAAATTTGACTGATGCAGTCGCAGATGGCAGTTAGCGTCGGCGGTGAGAATACGCAACTGACAATCGCACTGCGCCAGCAGCGGCGCAAAGCTCGCATCCGCTTCTGCCGGTACATCGAACAATATCCAGCGGTAGCGTGCCTTCAGGGCCACCAGGTCATCAACCATCGGTTGCTGCCATGCTGCCTTATTGAGCAGATAACGTTGATGTTGTTTATCATTTAACAGACCAAAGGGCACAAAATCGAGGCCGGGCTGATAACGCATGGCGCCCTGCCGCCAGTTCTCATCGATGGCCGCGGATAAGGCCCAGCCGCGTGCATGCTGAACCGGCATATTGAAATGAATGCGCAGCTGATTCACCGGTGACAGATCGACGGCGAGCACGCTTTCGCCCAGCGCATGCAGCGCCCAGCCCAATGCCGCGGTTATTGCTGTTGCGCCGGTGCCACCGCGTAACCCTTGTAGGGCAATCATCGACATCAGTGATTATTCTCAGAATGAAGCTGAGTTAATTCCGCCAGCAAAGGCCAGCGTTCGTTCATTTTTTTCAACCGCTCATGACGTGCTATATCAACATAATGAAAAGCGTGCAGAGAAAATGCCTTGCTTAGCGCACTGATATCATCCTGTGCCTCACCCGAACCGGCAACCACCGTAAGTGTATTTTCTTTTTTCATTACCTTTCACCCATTGCGTTTCTTTCCCGTACTTTTTCTATTATTTTCATTGAGGAAAAAAACGAGCATAGTGGCACAGGTTGCCTGCGCCAATAAGTAAAAATAACATTTACCAGGATGTGACTGTCTATAATAAACTAGCCTGGATCAATCGATTCGTGAAAAAAATATGAAAAAACCCTGGTCACTCGGCCTTCAACAGGTTCAGAGCGAATTTATCATGATGGATACGCCCGGTTGCTATTGGGTTACTGCCGCGCGTGAGGAAGATGGCCGCACCTTTATTCGTCAGGTAATTGCCAACCAGCAGGCATTAACGTTGATCAGCTCAGCTGAAAAACCACAGCGGCTACTTCAGCCGGTGCCAGCGGATGGGCCAGATCGCATCCCCATGTATTCGCTTAAAAAAAACCGAAAAGGCCTGCTACAGCTTAGTGATGACCTGATGCGCATTCACAACAGCAAAAGTGGGTTGATGGTGTTTTACTGTGATGTTTCTCACTGGAGCACATTATCCGGAAAGGAAATATCTGACTGGCTAAAAAAAACCAGACGACGGTTAATAACGCAAAAAATAACGCTATTAATAATCACCACCGGTTTAGAAATTAGTCACTTACGTAATCATTTACAGCATTGTCTTCGACAGCTGGATGGGGTCGCACATATCGATCATCAGCAGGATAGCTGGCAGTACCGTATTAGCTGGTGGAATTATAATACTGTTTTAATCGCTGACCGCGCGGTTCGTCTCACGCTAACGCAGGAACGTTTTACCGCGCTACCGCAAAGCGAGAAGAACCAGCCTTTATCGTTAAACGATGAAAACAATTATATTGCCGAGCAGCAGGTTCTGGAAGGAGCACCACCTTTATCAAAGCAGTGGTTATTATATGAAAGTAACGCACAGGTATTTTCTCGTGCGCAGCAAGCCAGCGCGGCCACCGTTATTTTTAGCCTTGCACGCAATGAGCAAATCAACGAGCTGGCAGAGTATATTCATGGCCTGCGTTTAACCCGCGGCAGTGGATTAAAAATTGCGCTGCGTGAAATGCAAACCAGTCTGCGTTATAGCGATGAGCGTCTGCTGCTGGCCTGTGGCGTCAACGTTATTGTGCCGCACGGCGCCAGTTTGTCACGTTTTCTGAGCGCGCTGGAAGGCATTCAGGGACAGATCTGGAGTCGCCATATTCCCAGTGATCTGACCCTGCTGAAAAACGCGATGCAGCCGCTGCAGGAGCGCGGCTACCTGCCACTCGACGCCTTCTGCAATGCGGTGAGGCGACTGGTCAGTAACACCGTGTTGCCTGAGAACGGCAAAGGACTTTTAGTGGCGCTGCGTCCGGTGCCGGGCATGAAAGCGGAACAGCTGATCGCCTTATGCAAGCCGCGTCGCTACGGCGATTTGGCGACCCTGACGGGTCAACGCATCTGTCTCTTCCTCTCATCTTGTCGCTACAGCGATCTGGATACCGCGCTGCGCTCAATCTTTCGCCTGCCGCACGATGAGATATTTTCCAACCGGCTGGTGTGGTTCGAGGATGCGCAAATTCTTACAGAAATCAGTCAGATGAACGATGCGCCCGGCGCCTGGCATGACCTGCCGCTACCGACACTGGCACCGGTGATAAAACAGCCGATCAGCCAGCAGCCACGTATTCATCCCCAGCCCGTCACGCTGTTGCAGAATGAGGTTGAAAGCGAATGAGCCTGATGGACGCCGTACAAATCCTTATCGTACTGCTGCTACTTCTTTTAGTTTTTCGACCGCTCTATGTCCGCTGGCTGCCTGCTGGCTGGCGCAACATTTCCTGGCGATTGTTAGCGCCACGCGCGTTGAAATATGAGGGAACCTGGCAGCGAAAAACCACCAAAATGGATGAAGATGATTAATGAATGATGTGAACGCGCCTGACGCACACTCGCCTTCCCGATGGTCTCACTGGCGCGGTTTAGGCGGCTGGAATTTCTATTTTCTCCTGAAATTTGCGCTGCTCTGGTTTGGTTATCTTAATTTCCATGCGCTAACCAACCTGGTGTTTCTCGCCTGGCTGATTTTTCCGTTGCCCAGCTTGCGACTGCATCGTCTGCGCCAGCTGATCTCCCTGCCCATAGGTTTTGCGCTGTTATGGCACGATACCTGGCTGCCGGGCTGGGAAAGCTTGCTCAGTCAGGGCAATCAGCTGGCGGGCTTCTCGCCAAACTACCTGCTCGATCTGCTTAACCGCTTTATCAACTGGCAGATGGTCGGCGCCATGTTCGTCATGCTGGTGATCTATCTGTTTGTCTCGCAATGGATCCGCATTACCGTGCTGGTGTCGCTGCTGCTACTCTGGTTAAACATTGTCAATCTGGCGGGCCCGGCCTTTTCGCTGCTGCCAACCAACAACACCACGCCGCCAGTGGTATTGAAAACCAGCGCGCCTGCGGGCGCAGTGCCTGACGCACTGGATGATGCCGCTCCGCCCACCAGTGCCAATCTCACCGCCTGGCTGAACCGTTTTTATGAGCATGAACGACAGCGCAATACGCACTTTCCGGCGACACTACCGGCTGATTCTCAGCCGTTTGATATTTTAGTTATCAACATCTGCTCGCTGGCATGGTCAGATATCGATTACGCCCAGCTGCGTTCGCATCCGCTGTGGAAGCATTTTGATATTCAGTTCAACAATTTCAATGGTGCCACCGGTTACAGCGGCCCTGCGGGGATCCGTCTGCTGCGCGCCAGCTGCGGCCAGATGTCGCACAGCGATCTTTACAAGCCTACTCAGGATAACTGTTATCTGTTTGATAATCTGGCAAAACTCGGTTTCAAAGAGCAGCTGATGATGGACCATACCGGCGTGTTTGGTAACTATCTGCAGGAACTGCGTGATTTTGGCGATATTCAGGCACCGCTGATGTCACAAAGCGGCATTTCGCCGGAGTTGACCTCCTTTGATGGCTCACCGGTGCTCAACGATGGGCAACTGATGCAACGCTGGCTGGACGATCGTCAGAAAAGCAGTGAGCCGCGCACCGCCACCTTCTATAACCTGATTCCATTGCATGACGGCACGCGTGAGCCTGGCACGACGCAAACCGCGCCATGGAAGCCGCGCGCGCAGGTGCTGTTCGATCAGCTGGATACGTTTTTGACCAATCTGGAAAAATCGGGCCGGCGGGTGATGGTGCTGGTGGTGCCGGAACACGGTGCCGCCCTGAAAGGCGATAAAATGCAGATGTCAGGCCTGCGCGATATTCCCAGCCCCGATATTACGCATGTGCCCGTGGGCATTAAGTTTGTGGGGATGAAAGCGCCGCATCAGGAACAGGCACTGGCCGTTGAAACGCCCACCAGCCTGCTGGCGCTTTCTGAGCTGATCTCGCGCGTGGTTGACGGCCAGGTATTCAACGCGCCTAACGTCAACATGTCGGTGCTCACACAAAATCTGCCGCAAACGCCAGTGGTTTCAGAAAACGATAACGCGGTGGTGATTATGTATCAGGGCAAACCCTGGATCCGCCTTAACGGTGGCGACTGGGTACCCTATCCCAACTAACCCCCCTTCTCCCGCCTCGCAGGCGGGAGAAGCGTCGGGTCTGTATCTCAATGAAGCATTACCGCTATCACGGTAAAACAGGTTCCAGGGCGCGCTACCGTCAAAGGCGCGCGTCCTGGGCCCTTACGCCTGCCAGCTTGTAAGGCGAAATATCACCGCGGTTACCGGCTCTCCTCATACGCCATATTGGTCAACAGCTGCAAACTGGCCGAGTAGTAATCGCTATCAGCAGGCAACCGATCGTTAATATAGGTTGTTTCACCCATCGTTAAATCACGCACCGCCAGCAGACCACCGTTCATGTTATAGCCCGCTGGCGTGTTGCTGAGCACATCGATCCACGCGGGTGTCGCCTGACGCGGATAGTGTTGCCAGAACGCCTGGAACGGCACCAGACGCAGGCTTTGCGCATCATACCAGGCGATATAAAGCGGCACACGAATCGCATCGTAGCTGAAGCGCGGCGGCCAGCCGGTAGCCGGGGCCATTGAACCATCGGCGTTCATCGCCACCCAATCCAGCGGCAGCCCACTGGTGCCAAAACGCATATCGCTGAGCAGCGCAAAGCTGTCGTTAATCAGCGTGGTCCACACTTGTAAATGGCTGCGCTTAGCAAACGCCTGAAACGCCGGAAACAGGAAGTAAGATGGATTCAGCACCACATAGCTGGTTTTATTGAATCCCTGCGCGCCCGGCAGCATAACCGTACGGCCCGCGTAGCGAATCACATCATGAGCAATAATCGCTTTCTGAATCGCATCGGACTGCTGCTGATACGCCGGGTTCTGCCATTTTTCCGCCGCCCGTTGCAGCGCCCACGCCACCAGAATATCGCCGTCGGAAGCGTTGTTCTTATCTCCCGTGGGATTCGCTGCGGCAGGGTTATAGCGCCAGATAAACAGCCCGTTCTGCTTGTCGCGCAGCGTGGTATTGGTCCACTGCCAGAGCTTATCGAAGGTGGCGCGATCGCTATAATGTACCGCCAGCAGCATCGCATAGCCCTGACCTTCGGTGTGGCTGACGTTTTTGTTAGCCGTATCGATAATGCGACCATCCGCCTGCAAAAAGCGGCTTTTATAGGTCTCCCAGCCTTCGCTGGCTGCGGCCTGCGCGCTACAGAGCATGATCATCATTAACGCTACCCACTTATGCCGGATCCATTTCTGCATGACGTAATAACCTTATTGATAGCGAAAAGTCAGTGTTGAATCCTGTGCGGTGCTCTCGCAGACCACAGGAACGGTTGCGCTGCCACCCTGCTCACGCAGCCAGCGCCCATAAAGCCCACAGAGCACGGCGCTCAGCGCCGCCTGAAACTGCGCCTGTTCCTGAGTGCCATCGCCGCCGGGCAGGCCGAGATGCTGAATCAGCATTGCGCCTTCCTGCGGCTGCAGGTCAGCGAATCCCCAGTTAAAGCGCGCCAGCACCAGGTTAATCTGGGTTTCCAGATCCTGCACGGTGCGCGCGGCAGGCAAGGGATAACGTTCCGCCAGCTGCTCGCCAATATTGTGTAAAAAGGCCTGGCTTTCCGCTTCTCCGGCATTGTCGATCATGCCGCTAATCATCAGATTCAGCAGATCAAACCAACCCGGCTGCGGCCGTGCGCCATAATCCTGTGCCATCATTTATCTCCGAACATATAGCGGAACCACAGATTCGCGGTACTTTCGTTGTAATCACCAAAGGTGTCATAGCCGAGCTGACCGCCGACGGTAACCTCTTTCGATATTTTATAATCTGCACCGGCGTGCAGGTTATAGCCGATGCCATTTTTACTGCCGCCGGAATAGTACGCCTCTTTGGCAAAGCCATTGGCCACGGCATTATCCATTGCCGACTGCAGATCGGGATTGTTCGGAAACATCGCGCTGCGATCCTGCGAATAGGATTGGTAGCCCACCGCGCCGCCGACATTCATTTTCAGATCGTCATAAGTGCGGGAATATTCCACCGGCAGCGACACGCTGATGTAATCCTGCGGGCTGAAGTATCCGCCCTGACCATAGCTGTAATAGCTGAGGTTCTTCGAGAAATCCATCCAGCCGAGGCTAATACCGGTTTTCAGTTCGCGATCGCTGCCATGGAAGGGACGCAGATAAACCCCGGCGTTGCCGTTGAGGCTGCTGTTGCTGGCAACGTTCTCGCCGAGATAGCTGTACGCACCGGCGCCGAGATAATAGCCCGCATCGCCGTTATCATAGCTGAGCAACGCGCTGGCACCATTTTTGGTGACCCGCCCCCAGGTTTTACCGCTGGTTTTGTCGGTGGCTCCCACGTAAGAAAGCAGGCTATCGGTCATTGAGCGCCGCTCACCGGTGAGCACCAGCGTCAGGAAGTCGGTTAGCTTCGGCGACCACTGAATGCCACCCACCAGCGTATTGAGATCCTGACCAAGCGGCGTGGAACCGAGATCAATTTTATAATTGTCGCTCTTCAGTGCCACCGCCACTTCAACACCGGATGCCTGCTGCGATTCGGTGGTGGCCGCAGGCACATCATTCAGCGTGGCGCTGCCGTTGGCCACCACCTGCGACTGCGTCAGGGCGTTGGTACCAAAGCGCTGCCAGGCGTTGCCCGCTGCGCTACCGGCATTCAGCGTCACTGGCGTAACGGTAAATTCAGCGCGTGAGTCGCCAAACGGCACGCTTGACCAGGTCAGTGGCGCTTTGGCTTCTGTGAGCTTGCTGAGGCCCGACTCACCATCGCGGCCGCGCACCTGCACGCCCGCCTGCGCCCAGCTGCCGGTGCGCGTTTGCAGATCGTCCATCATGCTGTCGATTTGGTGCAGCGTGCGGCCCTGCTGCGCCACGGCGCTGTTATCCGCTATCGCTTCACCTTCACCGCCGGTGGCCAGCGGTGTCTGCTGCCATGGCAATACGCTGCCGTAGCTCGACGGCGAAGCCTTCGCTACTGGCGTGCTGCGGTTGATAAACGGATTGTCGCTCAGCGCCAGGCCACCGATGGTCGGCGTTGCGCCATTCTGTGTACCCTGCAGGCCAATCAGCTGACCGCGTGCGCTGCGTAAGTAGGCCAGCGCCTGACTGTGATTGCCCTGCGCCTCTTCCACCCGTGCCAGCAGCAGCAGGCGATCCGGCGTCTGCGTCGCGCGCAGGCCATTGCGCAGGCGGGCCACTTTATCCAGATCGTGATTAGCCAGCGCCACATCGATAGCGCCTACGCGGGCATCCTGATTCGGCGTATCGCGCGTCATCAGATAGTCGTAGACCACGCCCGCTTCTTTGTTCATTTTGCCCGCCTGATAGAGGCGTGCCATGGCGAACATCAGCTCCGGGTTCTGCGGATCGTGCTGCAGCGCGCCCACCAGCTTATCGTAGGCCGCGGCATACTGTTTCTGCTCGCGCAGGCGGTCGGCTTCGTTGATCACGTAACCGTTACGCAAACTCGCCAGCTGAGACGGCGTGCTGTTTGCCTGCAGTTCCGGGCTGCTGAGGAAAGATTGCGCCTCGCTGCTTAAACCGGCCTGATTCAGCACCGTCATCTGTGCCGCATAATCGCCCGCGTTACCCTGCACGCCGCGCTGCATGTTGTTATGTACCACCGCGACGGCCGAAGTGAGATCGCCCGCCTTCGCCAGCCGATCGGCCAGATTACCGGCATCGACCGGATTAGCCGGAGGTGACATCGCCAGCGCTTTCAGCGTATTCGCCGCCGCGGCGTTGTCGCCCTGCGCCAGATAGCGATCGGCGGTGCTCATCTGTAAATTAAAATTCACCCGTTCTGCCAGTGCCCGCATCTCGCCGGTGCGGCTGGCAGCAGGAATGCGTGACAGCAGCGTGCTCGCCTGCTGCCAGGCACCACTTTCGCTGGCGTTAATCGCTGCGGCGTACCCTTCGTTAACGCTGGCGTTGTCACGCAACGCAGGCTGCATCACGCTGGCCGCCATAGCGCTATCGCCCTGCTGGCGATAAATGCGCGCCAGATCAAGACGCAGCCAGCCGTCGGCGGGAAAGCGAGCAATGCCTTGCTGCAACAGGGCGATCGCCTGCGTTGGATTACCGGCGGCCAGCGCTTTTTTGGCCTGCTGACGCAGCGGATCGCTGGTGGGGCTGCTGGGGCGTGGCGCCATACTTTGCCGCACGCTGTCGGGCAGCGACGCGAGCAGGCTGTTCGCCTCCTCGCCACGGTTCTGCTGGCGCAGCACGTAGAACAGCCCCTCTTTGGCATTGCGATTATCACTGTCGCTCTGTAATACCGCGCGATAGGTCTGCTCCGCGTCAGCAAATGCACCGCTGCGACGCTGCACATCGGCGCGAAACAGCTTCGCCGCCAGCCCTTTTTCTCCACTGACCTGCGCCAGCGGTTCGCTCAGGGTTAGCGCCTGCGCGTTGTCGCCGTTTTTCAGCGCCTGTTGCGCCGCCGCTAGCTGGGCATAGAAACGCGCATCGCCCGCCTGCTGCTGACGTGACTCGCCTTCCGTGCCGCCCTGTTTTGCCGACCGTTCCAGATAATCTGCCGCCTGCGCATAATTACCGCCGCGCTGCGCCACATAGCCCATACCGGCTAACGCATCCGCATCTTCCGGGTTGGCCTGCAGCACGGTAGAAAATGACTTCTGTGCGCCGGCGACGTCGCCGCTGTTCAGGGCGGTAAAACCCTGACCTTTTTCAGCGCCGCCGACATTTTTACGATAGTGCTCCATCACCGCATTATCCTGCGGGTGACGCTGCTGCCAGGTTTGATAGATCGCGGCGTCATCCGGCTGCGGTCCTAACCAGAGCAGCGCCTGACGCAGCGAACGATCGGCATCCTGATTACCGCTCGCCAGTTCGCCGAGCAACTGTAATCCTTCACGTCGGGTCGATTCCTGATAGGTCAACGCCTTGCCCAGAGCCAGCTTCGCGCCGGTGTCCTGCGGATGCTGACTGGCAAACTGCCTTAATGCTTCCACCGCCTGTGGCAGCAAGGTGCGATCGCCCGCCATGGTCAAATAATATTCTGCCGCCACGCTGGCCGGTGGTTCATTGCCGGTGAAGGTATTGCGCCAGGTTTGCAGCGCGGCCGCAATATTGCCGCTGCGCGCCTGCTGACGCGCCAGGCTGAGCTGCGCCTGGGGAATCGACTGCATCTGGCGGGCATTATCCAGCTCGCTGAGATGAGGATCGTTTGGCGATACCGCTTTCAGGCGCGAGCGCCACTGGGCAGCGGCGGTGTTATCACCGCCCTGTTGCGCATACAGAGACAGCAAATAGAGCGCCTGCGTATTGCCCGGCTCCACCATCAGCACCTTTTGCAGCGACTGCATCGCCAGGTCGTCATGGGCTTTTTGATGCCAGTAAGATGCCTGATCAAACAGCGCCTGCAGCGCCGGATTGCTGCTGTCAGCTGCCAGCACCGGTTGCGCCAGCGCCAGCGTACCGCCGAACAGCAGCGCCTGTTTGATACCGGCATTGAGGAAAGTGATTTTCATAATTAGGGTTTCCTTACTTCTTACCGGTCTGCTGGTTGTCGTTTTGCGATGGCAAACGACGACGCGCATGATGTTTCAACATAACCCAGGTGGCGCTACCGGCAATCGCTGCCAACAGCAACGCGCCCAGCGCTAACAGCACGCTGTGCTGGTTGGCATACCAGAACACCATCATGTACCAGGGCATTTCGCCGCGCGGCGACTGGGGGCCAACGCGGAAGCTGCGAATGCCGTTTTCATCGGTGATGATCGCGGTATCGCCGCGAATCCCGGCGTTAATCCCTGGTGCGTTCAGATCGCTGTGCAAACGCAGCAGTTGCGCATCGTTGGTAGCGATAGACATCACCACCAGCCGACCGGCGTTCCACGGCGAGGCGTAGCTGACAAAGCCGCGCCAGGCTTCGTTGGAAGAAAAATAGCGATCGGCATCGAGCTGCTGCCGTGACCAGTCGCCGGTGAGCCAGCTGCGCATCTTATCCAGCACGCCCGGCGCCTTGACGCCCAGCGTGGTGCCGCTGGCGTCATAATCGCTTTTAGCCAGCATGGCGCGGGTAAAGGCGCTTTGCTGCACGGTGGAGACCGCCAGCACATCGCTGTTCTTCAGGCGTGTCAGCGAGGTGCCGCCCTGCGGAATACCAAACAGCACATGGTTCTGATACAGCGCCACGCCGGTGGCGTTACCGGAACGGCTGGCCAGATCGAGCAGCGTGCTGATTTCGCTGTCGCTGGGTTTCTCCGGCAGCAGCAGCGTGGTCTGGGAATAGTCCGCCAGCTGGGAGAACGGGAAGGATGCGCCGACGAAATAGGCCAGGTTAGGCAACATCGCGAAGTGTCGCGTATGACTCAGATCGATAAACGAATCTTCCTCAATGCGGCTCTTGATATTGTTATTCAGCAGCACGCCGCACGGTGCGTCCGCTTTAGGCGCAATATTGAAGTACAGCGCCAGCTGGTTATCGCCGTAAATCAGATAGGGATCCAGCTCCAGACGATATGCTTCCTGTCGCGCGTCACCGCCCAGGCGGCGCCAGACATCTTCCAGTAGCCCGAGTTTGTTAACCGACAGGTTGCGCAGGAACGTGCCGTTGAGCATGACGTTAAGATACGAGTTATTTTCGTCAATCCAGGTTTCCGCCGGAAAGCGATAGTTGAGCTGCACCGGAATGGCGTCACCGTCCCACAGAAAGAGATCGGGCGCGGCGCGGAAGTTCACGCGCAGCGCATCGTGCCACAATCCGTTAGTGGTCATGCTCTGATCGCTACGCAGCAGTTCACTGAGGCGCACCGGCCGCGTGGTGTTGATCCAGCGCGGCGCATCATACGCCTGACGCTGCGGCACGTTAGCGGTCACCACGGTCAGCGACGCGGCATCGGTGGTCAGCGGCTGGCTGACCAGACGATACGCCGCCTGACGCAGCTGCTCATCATCACTGCCGATCACCAGCATCAGCTTGTAAATCGGGTTGTTGGGGTTGTCGATCATCATCAGCCTGGCTACGTTGCCCGCAGGCACGGTGAGCACGCCAATTTTGTCGCCGGGATGCGCAAACACAATGCCATTTTTCTCCGGCAGGCGATCGCGCAATACTGGAAAACGGGCGCCGCGATAATCCGCCTGAATGCCCAGCCAGGAAGCGACCATCGCCGCCGCGCTGACCTGCGCCGCATCGACTGCCGCTGGAAACACCATCGGCACGCTGGCTTCGGTCATCTGCATCGGATCGATAAACGGCCGCGGAAAATTACGCAGGCGGGTGCCGGTGTTGAGCTGTTGCCCTTCCAGCAACAGACGCGTGGTCGGCATAATGGTGACGCGGTTCTGCGTGGCGCTGTCGCGCTCGCACAGCAGCTTATCGGCATCGTTGATTTTGAAGCTGAGATTATTGCTGGACACCACCATCGCCGCCGGAATATCGAGTTGATAATCACTGACGTCGCTGTCGGCAGCGCCCAGCGGCAGCGTACCCAACGGCTGGCCATTAAGCATCAATTGCAGCGAGGTGTTGCGGGCAGCCAGCGCGGTAGAGACGCGCAGTGACAGCATCAGCCGGGCGTTGGTGATGACCTGATCGGCGGGCAGCGTAAAGACAATGCCTGACTGCAACTGGCCGCCGGTCAGCGTGATGCCACGCGGCTGGCCCATCTGCGCCACGCTGATTTCGCTGCTGGTTGGCTGAAACAACAGCACAGGAGCCATTATCGGCGTCTCGACCACGGGCAGCGGTGCAGGTGCAGGTGCAGGTGCAGGTGCAGGTGCAGCCGTTGTACTGTCGACAGCGGATGGCGCGGCATCAACAGCAGGCAGCGTAGCCTCGGCGGCAGCATCAACAGCGGGTGGCGCGGGTTCGGCGGCGGGCTGTTGCTGGCTGTCCGGGGCGATGTCAGTCATCGGCACAGCAGACGTCTCCGGTTGCAGTGCCGGTGGCGGCGAGATGGAAGGTGCTGCCGAAGCTGGCTCGCGGGTAGCAGGCGCTGTCTGCGCTCGGGACGGTTCAGTCGCTACCGGCGCGCTGACTGCACCTTCATCCGTGACATCGGGCGCGGTTTGCGTACCGGTGGCAGAGGTTGGCGCATAAGGTTCGGCGGCCACGGCGGCGCGCAGTTGCTGCTCTTCCGCACCGACGCCCGGCGGCGGCGGCACCTGCGACAGCGCCTCGCTGTCCTGCGTGACGGCGGTGTTCTCCGCCCATGCGTGGCTCAGCAGCAGACTGCCCGCCAGCGAGGTCGCCAGCAGACTTTTTATCAGACGTGGTTTCATGCTCCCTGATCCTCCTGCGCCTGACCGGCAACGGTTTTACGTTTGTCCCGTCGCCCTTTCCAGGTCAGCCAGAAGAGTTCAAACACGGTACGAATAATGGTTAACAGCGAGCGCAGCGGGCTGTCCGGCTTATATTGCGGCTGAATCCAGGCGTCGGCGCGCGCCAACACCACGCGTACCAGTTCACGGCGGCGCGACAGCGGCATCTGGCCGAACTTCAGGCGAATCACGTCGTCGTCGCTGGAGATGATGCTAACCGGAATAGTGATGGCGCCCGATTGCAGCAGAATATCAATTTCTTCAATTTCATCATGCAGATGACGTTGATCGGGCGCGATGATCTGCGCGCCGCCCATCGACAAATCGGAGGTCACCGTGCGTGACGAGATGCCGCTGGCGTAATGAATAATGGCCGGAATTTCGACCTCGATACGGATGGTTTTACGTACCTGCTTGGTCTCACGTGCCACGGCAATCGCCGCCATCAGAATCACCAGGCTGAAAATCGCCCAGCCAACGTTCAGCGCGATAACCCAGGGATCGACGCCAAAATAGTCATGCGCCACCGCGCGCACCACGCCTGCGGTAATGCCTGCGGTCAGCAGAAGTGCGGTGATGACATGCGGACGGACGATGTTGAAGTCAAAGAAACCCTGATCGAGCAGGCCACCTTTGTCGGTCACGTTGAACTTGCCATGCTTGGGTGAAATCAGCGTCAGCAACGTCGGAATAACCAGGTGAAATGCCATCACCGTTTCATAGATTTCACCCCAGAAGGTGTAACGGAAACGGCCGTTCATGCGTGAGTTAACGTACAGCGACATCACCAGATGCGGCAGCACGTAGGCGAAAATCAGCGATGCAGAAGAGTGAATAATATTCAGGTTAAACAGCAGGTAAGCCAGCGGTGCGGTCAGGAAGATCACGCGCGGAATACCAAACTGGAAATGCAGCATGGCGTTGAGATAACAGAGACGCTGTTGCCACTTCAGGCCGCGACCAAACAGCGGATTATCGACGCGGAAAATTTGCGTCATGCCGCGCGCCCAGCGAGTACGCTGCACCACGTGCAGGCCGAGACGTTCGGTTGCCAGACCCGCCGCCAGTGGGATCGCCAGAAAAGCCGAGCCCCAACCAAGGCGCTGCATTTTCAACGCGGTGTGCGCATCTTCAGTCACGGTTTCCACAGCAAAACCGCCAATCTCTTCCAGCGCCGCACGGCGGATCACCGCACAGGAGCCGCAGAAGAAGGTGGCATTCCAGTTGTCGTTGCCCTGCTGTACCGGGCCGTAGAACAGCGCACCTTCGTTAGGAATTGAGCGCGCCGCACGCAGGTTGCGTTCAAAGGGGTCGGGTGAATAGAAGTAGTGCGGTGTTTGCAGCAGCGCCAGTTTGGGATCCTTCAGGAAGGGCCCCACGGTGGCCTGTAAAAAGGTGCGCGTGGCAACGTGGTCGCAGTCAAAAATGCAGATCAGCTCGCCTTTGGTGATTTTCATCGCATGATTGAGGTTACCCGCTTTGGCGTGACGGTTATCGTCGCGCGTGATGTAGCCGACGCCAACATCGGCGGCAAACACCGCAAACTCACGACGCTTGCCATCATCAAGCAGATAGATTTTCACCTTATCGCGCGGATAATCGATGCACTGGGCTGCCAGCACGGTATCGCGCACCACGTCGAGGCTTTCGTTATAGCTCGGAATATAGATATCGACCGTCGGCCAGAGGCTAATATCATCCGGCAACGGCTCAATGGTGCGCTTCAGCGGCCAGGTGGTTTGCAGGAAGCCAAGAATTAAAATCACCCACACGTAAAGCTCGGCAATATAGAGCGCGATGCCGAACAGCGCCTCTATCTCCGAATTAAAATGCAGGGTTTCGGTGGTGCGCCACCAGATATAACGCGTCGACATTAATGCCGACAGAAATACCATCACCACGCTGACTTTTTGGCTTTTGCTGAAGCCCAATAAAAAGAGCAGACCAATACTGATTAAACCAAAAATATACTGCTTTTGGCTGTCCATGGGCGTAATGATGATCACCGTCGCAATTGGCGCTAATACCAATAGCAGCAGGTAGAACCAAATTTTTTTCATGAGGATCCTGGCAACGCTAAATGTTTATTATTATTTCGCTCGCTGGCGATAATGTTATCCGCAGGCCGCGCAGCGGCCCGCTTTCCGGCTTACCGCGAGCGCAGCGAACCGTGCAATTCTCCGTTGCCAACCTGGATGTCCAATAGCGAAGCGACACGCCTTGCGATCAGCTCAATATCAAAAGCCGCCGCTGAAACCGGACTAAAATCAAAAATAGACTGCTGTGAAGCATTGGCTTCTGCCACGCTCTCGTCGCGGTGCACCACGCCCAATAATTTATCGTCGAGGCGCTGCTGCATAAAAGCAGTCACGTCCCGGCTTATATTACGACGCGTATCACTTTGGTTCAGGATAAAATAGTGCCCGGCTTTATTATTTAACGCTTTGCCGATCATTCGGTTATTTTCAATATGCGGTAACAGTGATACCGAGGCGGTATCCGCTAACATCACCACCAGATGTAAATCGGCTAATTCGGCCACCGCTTTCAGCGCCGGATTCGGGCCGGGCGGAAAGTCAGCCACAATCACCAGGCCGGGATAATTCAGCAACGTGCTCAGGCCGCGCGGTAAAAAATGCGCATCCTGCGTGAGATGATCTTCGAAGCGCACCCGCTCCTCTTCCGTTACGTCGCCGTAGGGCAAGACGAAGACGTTGCCGCCAGTGGTCAGCACCGCCTGGCTCCAGTCCGGATTTTCAGCGGATCGCGCCACAAAGCCGCGCCCGTCAGATAAGGGAACGCCGAAGTGCAGGCGCAGCGCATTTTGTACGTCAAAATCGATTGCCAGTACTTTGCTGCCGGAGCGCGCCAGCGCCCAGGCGAGATTAGCCGCCATCGTGGTTTTACCAACGCCACCTTTCGGTGAGCAAACACAAACTAACGGCATAGGGCGATCTTCTCCAGTAACGGTTTGAGTAGCGTCTCTTTCGACAGCATTACCGGCTCAGCGGGACGCGTGCGGAATAATCCCCCAAAACGGCCATGCGCAGCAGGTGCAGAAGGCGGCGGCGTCGGCATGCCAACAGGCGGCAGTGCCGCAGCGGGTGCTGGCTGAGCCACCGGCGCAGGTGCAGCGGGCCGCGAAGGCACCGCGGTGGCTGAAATCTGCTGCAGCAGCGAACCGGTTGCGGGCGTAGTCTGCACCGCCGCCTGAGCACGCAGCGACGACAGCGGTGTCACTGGTTTTGGACTGGCCGCCACGCTGTCGAGCAGCAGGCTGCCGGTGCTGACGGTGCGCGCGCTTAACAGCTGCGCCACCACCGGCGCCGTAAAGGCGTCGCTTTTCACCGGCTGCGGCTGCGCACGATCGATGCGCTGCCCGGTTTCCAGCACGTCATGATGATTTGTCTCTTCAGACAGCTGCTGAATAATCGCCCAGCGCTGCTGGTCGTTTTCTAATGACTGGCCCGACATATCCCTGAAGTTGATATCCTGCGTCTGCGTTTTTTCCTTAAAACGCTGTAAATCGTCGTAATTTTTCATGCAAAATTGTCTGGCCAGTCAGAGAGAGGAAATTTTCGGCGAATATAGCACACTTCACGCAGACCGTGAGATTATTCTTATAAGTTTTTCAGAGGAAAGAGAAGGGAGTCTTGGACATTTTAAGGCATAAACGGGCAAAAAAGCGGCAATAAAGGTATTTTAGCAATTAAATTAATAAGTCAAACTTAAGTAAAATCAGAATTTCATCTGGTGTAGCCTGGTTATGAAAGCAAAAAAAACGGGCCAGCCAGTGACCCGTTTTACCTGTTTAGCCCGCCTGCTGTTGTTCATCCTGATCAACAGCAAAACAGGCGATTTGCTGGTCGCCATACTGTTTTAGCTGCGGCTGCAACTGAGTGCAGGGACCAAAGCGGCGCACGCAGCGGGCGTTAAACGCACAGCCCGGCGGCGGATTCAGCGGACTCGGCAGCTCGCCGGTGAGCTTGATACGCTCGCGGCGATCATCCGGATTAAGACGCGGCGTAGCCGATAACAGCGCCTGCGTATAAGGATGGCGCGGATTACTGAAAATCGCTTCTTTGGTGCCGCGTTCAACGCAGCGACCGAGATACATCACCATCACCTCATCGGCAATGTGCTCAACCACCGACAGATCGTGCGAGATGAACACATAAGACAAGCCCAACTCCTGTTGCAGGTCCATCATCAGGTTCAGCACCTGAGCACGTACCGATACATCCAGCGCCGATACAGGTTCATCGGCAATCAGCACGTCCGGATCGAGCATCAGGCCGCGGGCAATCGCGATACGCTGGCGCTGGCCGCCGGAAAACATGTGCGGATAGCGATCGTAATGTTCGGTTTTCAGGCCGACCTTCGCCATCATCGCCAGCGTTTTCTCTTTGCGCTCTGCCTTGCTCAGGCTGGTGTTAATCACCAGCGGCTCTTCCAGAATCTGGCTAATTTTTTTGCGCGGGTTCAGCGAGCCGTACGGGTTCTGAAACACGATTTGAATTTTCTGCCGACGCAATTTCTGCGCCTGCGGATCGTGCTTGAGCAGATCCTGGCCGTGCCAGTAAAGCTGCCCTTCGGTCGGCGTTTCAATCATGGTTAGCAGACGACCCAGCGTCGATTTACCACAGCCCGATTCGCCCACTACCGCCAGCGTCTTGCCGCGCTCAAGATTGAATGAGACGCCATCCAGCGCCTTCACCAGCCGCTCTTCACCAAACCACCCTTTTTTCACCGGGTAGTGTTTTTTCAGATCGATCGCCTGCAACAGATAATGTTGCTCAGTGGTTTCATGCTTCATAAGTTGGTCTCCCGGCATCATCCAGCGGATAGTGACATTTGGACTGACGCCCCGGAATATCACGTAATGGCGGCTCTTCCGCCCGGCAGCGATCGGTGGCATACGGGCAGCGCGGATTCAGCAGGCAGCCGTTGGGCCGATCGTATTTACCCGGCACCACGCCTGGCAACGACGCCAGACGCGCTTTATCGACCGCAAACTCCGGCAGTGCCCGCAGCAGCGCCTGCGTATAAGGATGGCGCGGCGCACGGAAGATATCCACTGCCTTGCCGGTTTCCACCACCTGCCCGGCGTACATCACAATAATGTGCTGTGCCGCTTCGGCCACCAGCGCCAGATCGTGAGTAATCAGGATCAGCGCCATGTTCTCCTGCTTTTGCAGCTCCAGCAGCAGCTCGATGATCTGCGCCTGAATGGTCACATCCAGCGCGGTGGTTGGCTCATCGGCAATCAGCAGTTTTGGCCGACAGGCGATCGCCATGGCAATCATCACGCGCTGGCTCATGCCGCCGGAAAGCTGGTGCGGATAGACATCAAGACGCGATTCCGCATCGGGAATGCCAACCTGGTTCAGCAGATCGACGGCGCGCTGGCGACGGGTACGGCGATTGCCGCCCTGATGCACCTTGATCGCTTCCATAATCTGATAACCCACGGTGTAGCAAGGATTCAGGCTGGTCATCGGATCCTGGAAAATCATCGCCACTTCCGAGCCCACCAGCTGGCGGCGCTCTTTCTCGGAGATTTTCATCAGATCGCGCTGATTAAACGCCAGCTTCTCCGCTTTTACCTTACCGGGATAATCGATTAATCCCATGATCGCCAGCGAGCTAACCGATTTACCTGAACCCGATTCACCGACAATGCCGACGACCTGGCCCTGTTCAACCTCGTAGCTGATGCGGTCAACCGCCTTGAAAGGTGCCTTTTCGTCGCCGAAATGCACCGATAGTTGATCTACATGTAATAGTGCCATCTCGGAGCCTCTTACTGCTTGAGTTTCGGGTCGAGGGCATCACGCAAGCCGTCGCCCATCAGGTTAAATGCCAGTACGGTAAGCAGAATAATGACGCCAGGAAACGTCACCACCCACCAGGCACTTTGCGCATACTGCAGCACGTCGGAGAGCATGGTGCCCCACTCCGGCGTTGGCGGTTGCGCGCCCATTCCGAGAAAGCCCAACGCCGCCATATCGAGAATGGCGTTGGAGAAACCCAACGACGCCTGCACGATCAGCGGTGCCAGACAGTTAGGTAAGATATTGATGAACATCTGGCGGATCGGACCGGCGCCGGCGACGTTCGACGCGGTAACGTAGTCGCGGTTAATCTCCACCAGCACCGCAGCACGCGTCAGACGAATGTAGTGCGGTAGCGCCACGAAAGTCAGCGCGATAGAGGCGTTAACGATCGACGGACCAAAAATTGCCACCAGCACCAGCGCCAGCAACAAGCTTGGCAGCGCCAGCATGATATCGACCAGACGCATGATGGCTGCATCAAGCGCACCGCCAACGTAACCCGCCAACAGGCCGAAGATCACGCCAAACACCAGCGACAGCACCACCACCAGACAGCCCACCAGCAGCGACAACCGCGCGCCGTACATCAGACGCGTTAATACGTCGCGGCCGACATCGTCGGTGCCGAGGATAAACTTCCAGCTGCCGCCTTCCTGCCAGACCGGCGGATGCAGCAGCGCATCGCGGAACTGCTCCGCGGGCGCATGCGGTGCCAGCACGTTGGCAAAAATAGCGATTAACAGCATCAGAACCACGTAAACCAGGCCAATGACCGCGCCTTTATTACGCTTAAAGTAGTGCCAGAATTCCTGAATTGGGGTCATCGGCTTGGGTGCAGCGGTGACGCTGGCTGGATCAACAATTGACATGATGCCCCCTTATTTCTTGTGGCGAATGCGCGGATTGACCACGCCGTACAACAGATCAACCAACAGGTTAACCACGATAATCAACACCGCGACCAGCAACACGCCGCCCTGCACTACCGGATAATCGCGGCGTTGCAGTGCTTCAATCAGCCAGCGACCAAGGCCCGGCCAGGAGAAGATGGTTTCGGTCAGAATAGCGCCTGCCAGCAGCGTGCCGACCTGCAAACCAATCACCGTGACCACCGGCAGCATCGCATTGCGTAGCGCATGCACAATGATGACGCGCATACGCGACAGTCCTTTAGCGCGCGCGGTGCGGATGTAATCCTCGCCCAGCACTTCCAGCATTGATGAGCGCGTCATGCGCACAATCACCGCCAGCGGGATGGTGCCCAGCACGATCGCTGGCAGAATCATGTGCATGACCGCGTCATGGAAGTCGCCTGGCTCACCCCAAATCAGCGTGTCGATCAGCATAAAGCCGGTAAGCGGTTGCGTATCATCAAGGAAAACGGTGTCGCCCACGCGGCCGGAAACCGGCGTCAGGTTGAGTTGCACCGAAACCAGCATGATCAGCATGATGCCCCACCAAAAAATCGGCATGGAGTAGCCGGTCAGTGAGATGCCTACCGCGGTGTGATCGAAGACAGAACCGCGTTTAACCGCGGCCAGTACGCCCACCGGAATACCCACGGCCACGGCGAAAATCATCGCGCAGAAGCCGAGTTCCAGCGTCGCCTGGAAGCGAGGCACAAATTCATCCCATACCGGGATGCGACTCTTCAGCGAAATCCCCAGGTCGCCATGCAGCACCCCGTTGATATAGCTGAAATATTGTTTCCATAGTGGTTGGTCGAGTCCCAGTTGGGCCATCAGTTGCGCGTGACGCTCGGGAGATATCCCGCGCTCACCCGCCATGATCAATACCGGATCGCCTGGGATCAAATGAACAAATGCAAAAGTGAGTAATGTGATACCGATAAACGTTGGGATAACAAGGCCCAAACGTCGGAGTATGAACTGCAACATAATCCGTTTCTCTCGTGACCAGGCAGCCGTAGCCGCAAGGTTAGTTATTGCTTACATCTGACGATCGGGTAGCCCCGACCGCGACGCAGATGGGCTGCGTCTCTACCGTTTCCAGTAAAACAGGGGATAAAACCGGGGCAACTCGCGCCGCCCCGGAAGCAGCAGGATTATTCCTTAATGTCTACCTGAGCAAAGTAGTGGCCGCCAAGCGGATCTACTTTATAGCCGGAGACTTTCTTGCTGACCGGTTCGTATACCGTTGAGTGCGCGATCATCAGCGCCGGGACCTGGTCATGCATCACAACCTGAGCCTGCTTATAAAACTCGATGCGCTTCGCCTGATCGGCGGTGGCGCGTGCTGGCTGAATCTGATCTTCAAACGATTTGTCACACCAGCGCGAGTAGTTCGAGCCATCTTTCGCGGCTGAACAGCTGAACAGCGTTGCCAGGAAGTTATCCGGGTCACCGTTGTCGCCGGTCCAGCCCATCATAACGGTCTGATGCTCGCCCGCTTTCGCACGCTTGAGGTATTCGCCCCATTCGTAGGTCACGATTTTCGCCTTCACGCCGACTTTCGCCCAGTCAGACTGAATCATCTCAGCCATACGACGCGCGTTCGGGTTGTAAGGACGCTGTACCGGCATTGCCCACAGATCGATAGTGAAACCGTCCGCCATGCCCGCTTCTTTCAACAGTGCCTTCGCCTTTTCAGGATCGTAAGCATAATCCTGCACCGCGTCGTTGTAGCCCCACATAGTGGGTGGAATCAGGTTTTTCGCTGGCTGACCGGCACCCTGATAAACCGCTTCAATGATCGCTTTTTTGTTGACCGCCATGGTCAACGCCTGGCGCACCTTCAGATTATCCAGCGGCTTTTTCTCAACGTTATAAGAGAGGTAACCGACGTTCAGGCCCGCCTGCTCATACAAATTGATGTTTTTATCCAGCTTCATGCGCGCGATGTCAGCCGGGTTCGGGTATGGCATCACGTGACATTCGCCTTTTTGCAGCTTGGCGTAACGCACGGAAGCATCAGGCGTAATAGAGAACACCAGACGATCGACTTTTGGCTTGGTGCCCCAGTAGTCGGCGTTGGCTTTGTACAGGATGCGCGAATCTTTCTGGTATTGCAGCAGCTGGAACGGGCCGGTGCCGACCGGATTCAGGTCAACTTTTTCCGGCGTGCCGGCTTTCAGCATGTTGTCGGCGTACTCTTTTGACAGCAGGGACGCGAAGTCCATACCGAGGTCAGCCAGGAAAGGCGCTTCCGGACGCGTCAACACGAAGCGCACGGTATTTTCATCGACCTTCTCGATTTTGCTGATCAGCTTCGGCATATCCATGCCTTCGAAATATTCGTAGCTGCCGCCAGAAACACCGTGATATTTGTTGTTTTTGTCGAGCTGGCGCTCAAAGGTAAACACGACGTCATCGGCGTTAAAATCGCGCGTCGGTTTAAAATCTTTGGTGGTTTGCCATTTCACACCTTTACGCAGGTGGAAGGTATAGGTTTTACCATCGTCACTAATATCCCACTTTTCCGCCAGCGCCGGATGCAGTTCGGTGGTACCCACCGTGAACTCCACTAAACGGTTATAGATCTGACGTGAGCTGGCATCATAGGTGGTGCCGGAGGTAAACAGTTGTGGGTTGAAGCCTTCAGGCGAACCTTCAGAACAATAAACCAGGGTTTTAGCCTGAACGCCTGCGGCTACGGTCATCGCAATCATGCTCAGACCGACCTTCAGCATCCTGGATTGAGCCAGGGATTTACTCATGCTTATGCTCCAATGTGTGATGTGTTGTTGTGTGCGTGTTGCATTTGCCCGACCTCTGGTTTTTTTATGCGGCCGGTGCAAGGAGAGGATGTGAGGTTGACGTGATGAAAAACTGACGCAATCGAATCCGTCAGATAAATCCGCTTTCGCACCCTTATTGACGCATCAATTTGTCAACAGTTGCAACTAACGTCAATACGGCGCAACGGTATTTACACAGAGTGTGAGAAAGTGCAAACAAACATAAAAAAAAGCGAAAAGATGATTTGCCAGTAAATTAATTCAATAAGTTGCCATTAAAGCAGCCATTAATCTGGTCAAACCAGCAATAAGCTAGTGGTTATCATTGCTAAAAAACAATTTCAAATTAAGGCTAAACGGCGATGTTATGACCGATTTCGTCTCTGTTTTGCACAACATTCAGCTAAATATGCTGCGCTTTTCGCATAAGAAACAGTCAAATCAGAGAGGAAGATCATAAGTTGGATGCGCTGCGAATTAAGCGTTCGAGGAAGAGCTGACAAGGCCTGCGGAGCATCAAGGCAATAAAAACCGTCTCAAAAATAACAGCGATGATTGGCAGGGTTAAATATGGCGTATTGCTGTTCCCCTAACGGAATACACTAAAGAGCGCAAAAAGGATTTTCTTATAGTTCATCGGCGCGATATCAATAAGGGCTTTACGTCGATAAAAAATAAAATCCTCTGATAATAAGCACTATTTTCGGCAAATTATCGCGCTATAGGGTTGTTTTATTGTCTTATTTATTTACATCAAAAACGACCCGCTCTCTTTCGACCAACGCTTTTGCCATTCCGGCATGACCCAATCCGTAACCGCTCTTAAGCGATTGCCATTACGCCCCCTTTCATCCCTTTTTTCACCTGGCCTCACCTGAGCGAAGATCCCAATCTGCACTCAATTTCCCCCACCTTGTTTTCCAGCTCTCACCCTTTCTGGCTCTGGCTTGAGTCGTGGTTCTGGTTCTGGTTGTGGCTCTGGCTCTGGCTCTGGCTCTGGCTCTGGCTCTGGCTCTGGCTCTGGCTTTGGCTTTGGCTTTGGCTTTTGATTTTGATTTTTGTCGTTGTGGTTTTGACCTGGGTTTTGACCTTGAGGAGGCATCACCACCGCCGAGGCAAAAGCGTTTTCCAGGGCGAGCCGCAGGGATGCGGCGAGAAGGTGCGTTGAGCCGGGAGCGAATTGCGCCTGGCCCGTCAGGAAAAGGGTTTTGCTGAGGGCACCCGCGCAGCGGGCGGTTGTGTTTGCCGGATAGCGTGGGTGCAGGGCCGGGGCGACTGCCGGCCCTGCTCGGGCAGGCTTTAGCCTGGACGAAATGGCTTTTGACCCTGACCCTAAGACGTTGACCTTAAAAGGCCGGCCGCCCACATCAGGCCCGAACACCCCCCCCCTCAAATTCCAGACGAAAAAAAGCCCGCTTTTTCAAGCGGGCTTCTTCTTCTTAAATGTGGTCGGCGAGAGAGGATTCGAACCTCCGACCCACTGGTCCCAAACCAGTTGCGCTACCAAGCTGCGCTACTCGCCGATGCGGGCGCATGTTACTGCGCCGCTATTTGAGCGTCAACGACTTTTTATACTTTGCCTGCCAATCGCCTGGAAAGCGTGCTGTTGCTGCTTCGGCGGCGATTGGCAGCAGAGTCATTAGCTACCGCTATGTGCGCTGGCAGGTGCCTGACACCAGTTGTTGGCGGCTTTGATGCCACCATCCGGTGAGGTATAGCCCAGGCAGCCAAGAATGGTATCAAACAGCTCAACGTGACGGTGCGTCGCACCCACGCGCTGCTGCGCCTGTAACCGTTCGAACGCGCTCTTGTTATGGCTATCTTCCAGATACTTGTCAGATGCCCAAACAATCATCGGCACGCGGAACTGCTCTGGCGGTGCCATTTCACGCGGCGTACCGTGCAGGTGCATGTTTTCACTGATCGATTCACCGTGATCGGAGGCATAGAACACAATGGCTTTCTTATCACGCAGTTGATCGAACACGCTGTCGAGCACCGTATCAGTATAAAGCACCGAGTTATCAAAGGCATTGATCAGCTGCGCTTTGCTGCAGGTATCATCCACGCCCATACACTCCGGCTTATAGCGCGCAAAGTCACGCGGATAGCGCTGCGAATAGAGATAGTGCGAGCCTTTGGTATGCAGGACCACCAGATGCTTGCCTTTCGGATAGCGCTGCAACGACGCCTGGAGTTCAGGAATCAGCAGCATATCGTCAACGGCTTTGCCCTGATTACGCTTCTCTGAACCAATCTGCTCACGGAAAGAGAAGTTGTTGGCGTTGGCATTATCGTAGAACCAGACTTCACTCTGCATGGCGAATAGCTCGGAGGTAAAGCCCAACTCGCGCATAACCGCAAACACGTTCTGCTCTTTCAGCGTACGGCCAGGATTATCCATGGTGCCGTTTTCACGCACAAACATGCAACGCAGCGAGAGCTTGGTTGCGGTATCGCACGACTGACCGCGGAACGCTACCAGGTTCTTCTCTTTCGACAGCTTAGGCGTGGTATCACGGTCATAGCCGAGAATGCCCATGTGATCCCAGCGCGTGGTTTCGCCAATCACAAACACCACGTAGGTATCATCGATGCCTGGTGGCGCGACATAGGTGAATTTCTGCGCCGGATCGAGCAGTTCCTGATCATCCAGCGTCTCGTGAACGCGCGTCCAGGTAAACAGGCCCACCGCCGCCAGCCAGTTAGAGGGCAGGTACGAATGCGCCACGATGCCGCCATAGCTCGGCAGATCGATATTGGTGATCTCTTCGTTGGTCTTTTGCAGCTTATCGAAGAAGCGAATCGGCAACCAGACCAGCGCAACCGACAGCGCCAAAATCACCAGCGGCTTCAGACGTTTGCCCGGCGTTTTCAGCTGTTCAATCAGCGTGTCACGCAAATTGTTCAGCCAAATCATCATCAACGGTAGCGCGCTGACCAGCACCATCCACAGCACAAAGTGAAAGCCGATCACTTCTTTCGACAGATCGACGTCGGTGGTCATCACCGATGCGACAATCCCGTAGCCAATCACCACGTTGAAAAAGGCCATGTAATAGGCGGCAGCAACGGAAATCAGTACCACAGCCGTGGCCAGTATGCGCCATACCAGTTTGCCGCCCAGCGACAATAAGCGCATCAGGAAGAAAGGAAGCAGGACACTGGCAAGGATTTCAGCAGCAGCAGAGAACCAGTCGGTGGCGTTTGATTTACTGATGAAGGGATCAAATCGGCGGTAAAAGATCGGTAAATTCAACAAAATACCGATATAAAGTGACAACAAAAGAGACAGCTTTTGCTGTGTTAACGTTTTTATATAATTCATCTGACCTTCTTTCCCCAACGTGGCCCCATAGCGTGTAAACGCTTATCAGACCTTATCAGGGTGGCGGAGTTCGCCCAAACCGTGGTTTAAACGAGGTTAATCATGTTACAGGAGGATTCTGAACGATTTAGCAAGCGAGGCGTGGCCGTAAAGAACGGACAGTAAACCATAATTAGGCCGGTTACGCAGCGAATTCTGGTTATCGTGGCGAGCAAATTGTGTGATTTTTATACTAGATGCCGCTGAACCAGTTATAGCCCTGATCTTCCCAGTAACCGCCGGGATTCTGATCGGTGACAAAAATCGCCGCGATGTGCTTGGCATTTTTAAAGCCGAGCTTAGTCGGCACACGCAGTCGCAGCGGATAGCCGAAATCGGGCGGTAACGGTTTACCATCAAATTCCAGGGCCAGAATAGTCTGCGGATGTAGCGCAGTGGCCATATCCAGACTGGAGTAATAGCGGTCGTCACATTTGAAGCCCACATAGCGCGCCTGCGTATCGGCTCCCACCTGCTGTAACAGCGTGCGCAGCGGCACGCCGCGCCAGTGGCCAATGGCGCTCCAGCCCTCAATGCAAATCAGGCGGGTAATCTGATCGTCCTGCGGCAGACGTTGCAGCTGTTCCAGCGTCCAGGAAGCGGGTTTCGCTACTTTGCCGCTGACTTCCAGCCGATAGTTAGGCACGTCAATCTCCGGCACGTTGTATTCCGGATAAAAAGCGTTGAAGCGAAAAGGCCGGGTAATCTGATCGGGGCGATAGGTTTGCGCCAGCTTGTCACCGCTGAACAGCCAAGCCTGTACGCGATCGTTCCAGCGCGACATCGCCCATAAGGCGCGATCTACGCTGTCGCCATCCTGCAGATTACAGCCGGTAAGCATAGAAACCGCACCCAGTGTCAGGCCGCCGCGCAGCAGCATGCGCCGCTGTAAATTGATCAGCTGTTTGCGCTGATCGGGCTCCAGCGGCCGATTGTCAGCCATCCTGATGTTCCTCTTTTCGCCCACCGGTGATCATCGCCACCAGCGTTTTGGGGACCAGCAGCACCATGATTGCGTGAATGAGCGCAAACAGCAGCACGGCGGCCATACAGTAAAAGTGCACGTAACGGGCGATGTCAAAGCCGCCCATCAGCGCCGCCAGCCCGCTGAGCTGCACCGGCTTCCAGATCGCCAGCCCTGACAGCACCAGCAGAAACCCCACCACCAGCACGCCGACATACATCAGCTTTTGCACCGCATTATAACGGCCTGGCGTGTGGTGTAATTTGCCGCGCAGCGCCTGCCAGCCATCAATAACCAGCTGGCGCGGCGTAAAGGAGAAGAAATCGCGCCGGAAATGCCCACTGCTAACACCCCAGATCAGGTAGAGCAGCGCGTTGCCTGCCAGCAGCCACATTATCGCCAGATGCCAGGCGATGTGCCCACCCAGCCAGCCACCGAGGGTCAGCCAGGCTGGAAAGGAAAAATCAAACAGTGGCGAGGCGTTATAAATGCCCCACCCGCTCATGACCATAAGCACCATCACCAGCACGTTCAGCCAGTGGCACAGGCGGACAGGCCAGCTATGTTGGCGATCTCTCTTCACAGGCGCACTCTTTACATTGGCGGTGTTAAGCCATCTTTACCGGCAGAAATGCCACGCGCAACCAGCTTGCCATCGTCGCCTTTCTGACCAAACAGCACCACTTTAGTGCCTGGCTTGAGCAGCGAGGTGTTACCTGGCTCAATCAGTACCACGGGCACATCGTCCGGCACGTTAACGGTTTTGGCTTTATCACCATATTTCACCGTCAGGGTACGGCCCTGGCTGTTTACCAGTTTACCTACGGTGCCGTTGGTCATGGTATTGACCTTGCCATCGGCGGATTCAAACGGGTTGAAGCCTTCACCGCTGCCGCGCAGCGAGGGCGCAAAAACGTGAACTTCCAGCGCGCGCAGCGTGCCGTTAGGCTGTGGTACCGCGGCGGTGCCGATAAAGCTGTCGGGTTTGATGTCGCTCATCTGCGCTTTGCTGACGCTGTTAACGCGCGTTTTATCGGTCACGTCGACGCTGAGCTTTTCGCCCTGGCGAGTGGTCAGCTGCAACGTATGGCCGTTGAACTGGTCAATGGTGCCGCGAGTCGGTTTAATCACCTGATCGGCAGGCACGGCGGCGGCACCAAAGGTGGCGAACAGCGAGCCGAGTACCAGCGCACGGAAAGGATGCATCATAAAAAACTCCGGAAAGAGAAAGAGATGTGTGCGTTAAGCGTAGGCAAAGGCGGATAAAGCGGGGAGCAAAGAGTGTATTTAAACGTAACGCTAAAACAGTCGCGGACCGGCGAACCGGCCCGCGCGATCATCAATTTTTGATATTGAGGGTCACATCGATGTTGCCACGGGTGGCGTTAGAGTAAGGGCAAACGATATGCGCTGCATCAACCAGCTTTTTCGCTTCCGCTTCGTCCATCCCCGGCAGGTGAATATCCAGCTCAACTTCAATACCGAAACCGGTTGGGATTGGGCCAATACCCACTTTGCCTTCAATAAACGCCTCTTTCGGCAGGGTGATTTTGTCGCGGCCAGCAACAAACTTCATGGCACCGAGGAAACACGCGGAGTAACCCGCAGCAAACAGCTGTTCCGGGTTAGTGGCTTCGCCGCCTGCGCCGCCCATCTCTTTTGGCACGCCAAGCTTCACGTCCAGCACGCCGTCAGAGGAGGTTGCGCGTCCGTCACGGCCGCCGGTGGCTTTTGCTTCTGCGGTATAAACAACTTTTTCTAATGACATGGTGAATCCTCTTTTATACGCGATTCAATCGCGAGCGATTTACATGATTAAGGAAAGTGATGACGCGGCCAGGCTGGCAGCGTTATCGATTTAAGTTATCGCGCAGCATATCAAGCTGCGCTTTCAGCGCGCTCATGGTGTCGATATCACAGGAGGATGCGCACTGCACCGCCCGCGGAATCGCCTGCGCCTCTGTTTTCAGCGCCTGGCCTTTGGCGGTTAACGTGACCACCACCTGCCGCTCATCGCGACGCGAACGCTGGCGATTCAACAGCCCGGCCGCTTCCAGTCTTTTTAGCAATGGCGTCAGCGTGGCGGAATCCAGAAACAGCCGTTCGCCAATTTCCGACACCGTAATATCATCCTGTTGCCACAGCACCAGCATCACCAGATATTGCGGATAGGTGATCTCCAGCGGCAGTAGCAGCTGACGGTACACTTTATGCATCGCCAGATTCGCGCTGTAAATCGCGAAACAGAGCTGCTGATCGAGCAGCAGTGGCGCGCCTTGTTCTTTTTTGTCATCTTGAGATGTCGTCATGAAAGAAAATATAGATAGCGCGCTAGATAATTGCAAACTATTTTTTACCGGGAAGGGTAATAATGAAAGATTCTCTGGAAGAGCAGGCGCGGCAATACGCCACTACCGTGCATGCTGAAGCGGGTCAGCGGCGGAAATATACCGATGAACCTTATATTGTGCATCCTGCTGCCGTGGTCGAGTTGGTGCGCAGCGTCACGGATAATGAGCATCAACTGGCCGCCGCGTGGCTGCACGACACGGTGGAAGATACCGGCAGTACGCTGGCCGACATTGAAAATTTCTTTGGTGCTGAGGTTGCCCGGCTGGTGGGCATGTTAACCGACACCACCCAGCCAAAAGCGAAAAACCGCGCCGCGCGCAAGGTGGCACATTTCCGGCACACTGCGGAGGCATCGCCACAGGCGCAGACCATCAAGCTGGCGGACATCATCGACAATACGCGTGCCATCGTGCAGTTCGACCCGCATTTTGCGCGGATTTATCTGGTGGAAAAGCGCGTGCAGATCGATCTGTTGAAAGCGGGCGATGAAACGCTGTGGCAGCAGGCGTCAACGATAATTGAACGTGGCATTGCCCAGCTCAGAGAGCCGCCTTATAACGTGCCGGAGAGTTGGTTTGCAAAACAGGAAGGAAAGTATCGTTAATTCACGGGGCTGAGTTGGCGTGCGCCACAAAACAATAACCCGCCAGCGGCGGGTTACTTTGCTTTATTCCAGCAACTGCTGGCCGAGGCGCGGGTTGGCATGCAACAGCTGCATCAGTTTGCGTGCGGTAGCCGAAGGCTTCGACTGGCTGGTTTCCCACTTCTTCACTGAGGAAACCGTAACGCCCATCACACGAGCAAACTCGTCAATTTTCATGCCGGTCAGTTCACGCAAACGCTGTGGTTCAGGCACGATTTCAGGCTGGGCCTGGAGAGCAGGAGCCACTTTGATTGTGTCACGCGATAAAACTATCTGCTCAAGGCTGCTGAGCAGTTCACCCATTGGGTCTTTAAACTCCATAGAGAACTCCTTAAAACTCACTATGTACCACGCGAAAGAGACAGAGGTGGGGGCCTGAGGGCCAGGCCCAAAAGCCGGAATGGTGGAGCCCGTAAAAAAGAGAGGAGCATCACAACAACAAACCGGGATCCTAATTATTAGATGAAGAATTATTTTTTGCCTGAGCTTTTTTGACTATTTTTTGATCCTGCTTTCTGGCCTGCCAACCCCCCTTCACCTGACAGAACAGCTAGCAATTCCCATGCCTGAAAATATAACCATTCACATCAAAGAGCTAGCGCTGAATCGCATCAGTTCTCTGCCTCTTTTTGCAGCAGCCTGCACCAGAAAAAGGCACCTTTTTCTCGCATTTTGCTGCGGAAAAATTACCGATGGTGACGCGATAAATTAAAAAGCCTTGTTAATCAATCCTTAACGAAAATTTCTCCGCTATTTTCCTGAACCACTTCCAGATTGGTTCGGATATTGCCTCTCTTATCCTCATCAACTCTGTGATGCATGCCGTCGGATTGGCGGGCAAAGGTGAAAAAGTGAGCGAACCAATTCTGGGTGATTCTGCTGTAAGTTCCAGCTCTGCGCTGGAAAAGCTACGTCAGCTGATCCTGCAACATGAAAAGACGCCAGAAGTGGCGCTGCCAGGCGAACGCGAGCTTACCGAACGCTTTTGTGTTGGCCGTCGGGCGCTGCGTCGGGCGCTGGACGTACTGGAAGAAGAGGGTCGCATCTGGCGCAAACAGGGCAAGGGCACCTTTGTCGGCCCCGCTGCGCCGGTTCAGCCGCTGATTTTGCAGAGTTTGCCGCAGCAATCGAACCTGCTGGAAGTGATGGAAGCGCGCCTGCAGCTGGAACCGGGCCTGGCGCGACTGGCGGCACTGCGCGCCACACGTGAGCAAATTGCCCTGCTGCAACGCCTGAAAGAGCGCATGCATGACATCAGCCTTAGCGATGGCGATCAGCATGAGCTGTGGGACAGCGCCTTTCACCGCGCCATTGCCGAAGCAGCAGGTAACCGACTGATGCTCAGCCTGTTTGACGCCATCGATGCCGTGCGTCGCGATCCGGGCTGGCAGCATTTGCGTATTCGCGCCCGCACGCCAGCGCGTCTCGACAACTACGACAATCATCATCATCAGCTGGTGACGCATATCGCCCGTCGTGAACCGGCCGCCGCCGCCACGGCGATGCGCGAGCATTTACTGGCGTTGCAGCAGGCGCTGATGGAAGCCATTCACCAGCAGGAGGATCTGACATGACGATTTCCCCGCACGCTGCCCCGGTGCTGACCATCAACCAGCTACGCGTACAGTTTCGTGGCTCACCGGTTACCGTGCTGGACAACATTTCGCTTAGCGTGCAGGCCGGCGAAACCCTGGCGCTGGTTGGCGAATCGGGCTGCGGCAAAAGCATCACGTCTCTGGCGCTGATGGGTTTGCTCCCGGCCAGCGCCACCATTCTTGAGGGTGAAATGCGCTTTGCTGGCGAGGATCTCCGCCACATTAGCCCGCGACGTTACGCCGATCTGCGCGGCAACCAGCTGGCGATGATTTTTCAGGAGCCGATGACCTCGCTCAATCCGGCGTTCACTCTTGGCGATCAGCTCAGCGAGGCGGTGATGCGTCATCGCCAGGTCAGTCGTCGTGAGGCGATGGCCGCAGCGCTGGAGATCCTGCACAAGGTGCAGATACCGGCAGCAGAGATGCGGCTGAAAGCCTATCCGCATCAGCTTTCCGGCGGCATGCGCCAGCGCATCATGATCGCCATGGCGCTGATTAACCGCCCGCAACTGCTGATTGCCGATGAGCCGACTACCGCACTCGACGTCACCATTCAGGCGCAGATCCTGGCGTTATTAAACCGGTTGAAAGCTGAAACCGGCACCGCGGTGCTGATGATTACGCACGATCTCGGCGTGGTCGCCGAAGTGGCACAGCGCGTAGCGGTGATGTACGCCGGGCAGGTGGTAGAAACCGGCGATGTCGCAGCCATTTTCAACGATCCCCAGCATCCTTACACCATCGGCCTGATGGCCTCGATTCCCGGCAACGGCGCGCGCCACGGCGATCTGGCCACCATTCCTGGCAGCGTGCCGTTGCCGGAACAGATGCCTGCGGGCTGCCGTTTTGCCACCCGCTGCCCGTTTGCGGAAATGCGTTGTCATCAGGCGCGACCGCCGCTGCAGGATATTGGCGTGGCGCATCAGGTCGCCTGTTTTCGCGCGCCGCTGGAACATCATCTGTCGCTGGAGGAGCGTGCATGAGCATCCCTATTCTGGAATGTCGCGATCTGAGCAAAACCTTTTCCGGCCCGACGCGGCTGTTTCACCGCACCAGCCAGGTTACGGCGGTGGATCGTATTTCATTGCAGGTGCGGGCAGGCGAAACGCTGGCGATAGTCGGAGAATCCGGCTCCGGCAAATCGACGCTGGGCCGCCTGCTGTTGCGCCTGCTCACCGCCAGTCAGGGCGACGTTTTTTATCAGGGCGAGGCGATCACCCAGGCCAGCGGCGCACGTCTCAACCAGCTGCGGCGCGAACTGCAAATCATCTTTCAGGATCCCTTTGCCTCACTCAATCCACGCATGAACGTGGAGTCGATTGTCGGCGAGCCCGTCTGGCTGCATGAATCGCTCTCCCGCGAGGCACGGCGTGAGCGAGTGCATGAATTACTCCGTACCGTTGGCCTGCCCGCCGCCTGGGCGCAGCGCTATCCGCATGAGTTTTCCGGCGGCCAGCGACAGCGCATCGGTATTGCCCGGGCGCTCGCCTCCGGCCCCAAACTGCTGCTCGGCGATGAGCCGGTATCGGCGCTGGACGTCTCGGTGCAGGCGCAGGTGGTCAATCTGCTTGAAGGGCTGAAACAGCAGTTTGGCCTGACGTTAATCATCGTGGCGCACGGTCTGGCGGTGATTCGCCACATGAGCGATCGCGTGGCGGTGATGTATCTCGGGCAAATTGTCGAGCTGGCCAGCGTTGAAGAGATTTTTGATGCGCCGCTGCACCCTTATACCCAGGCACTGATCGCCTCAGCGCCGCAATTGCAGCCCGGTGCCAGCCGTACGGTGCCGATGCTGCAGGGCGATCTGCCCAATCCCGCCGCGCCGCCTTCCGGCTGCCGTTTTCATACCCGCTGTCCGTGGGCAACCGAAGAGTGTCGTCGGCTGGAGCCAATCAACCAGATTTTACCGGGCGGGCGCCAGGTGGCTTGCCATCGCTGGCAGGAGATTAACCGCGACCGCAGCGTCATTACGCTGGCGCCGCCTTCCGCCAATTTTTTGCGTCGCCGCGCCCTGTTTGAGCGGGCCGTTACCCTTAACTCTGTGGAGAAATAACCTGATGAAGCTTCGCCATTCTCTGTTAACCGCCCTCAGCGGCCTGATGTTGCTTGGTGCCAGTGCTCAGACGCAGGCGGAAAGCGTGATCCGCATTGGTCTCGGTGCCGATCCTGACATGCTCGATCCCCATCTGGCGCGCACCTATTACGGACGCTTTGTGTTTGCCGCGATGTGCGATCGTTTGGTTGATATCGATGAGAAGTTGCAGGTGGTTCCCGGTCTGGCCACCAGCTGGGCATGGAGCGATGAGGGGAAAACCCTGACCATGAATCTGCGTGAAGGCGTTACCTTTCACGACGGCGAGAAGTTCGATGCCAGCGCGGTGAAGTTCAACCTCGAACGCGCGCTGACGCTGCCTGGCTCACTGCGTAAAAGCGAGCTTTCGTCGGTGGAAAGCGTTGAGGTCAGCGGCCCGTTGCAGGTGAAGATTCACCTGAAAACCCCCGATGCTGCGCTGCTTAGCCAGCTGACCGATCGTGCTGGCGCCATGCTGGCACCGCAGGCCGCGAGCAAAGCAGATTTTGTCACCCAGCCGGTCTGTTCCGGCCCCTATCAGTTCGACAGCCGCGTACAGCAGGATCGTATCGTGCTAAAGCGCTATGAAGGCTACTGGAACAAGGCGGCCTACCATTTCGACAAGGTGATTTTCCTGCCAATTCCTGACGCCTCGGTACGCCTCGCCAACCTGCGCGCCGGCGATCTCGATCTCACCGAGGGCATCGCCGCCAGCGATGTCAAAACCCTGCAGGGCGATGCGCGTCTGAGCATGGCAAAAGTCACCGGCCTGGGGTATCAGGGCATTACCTTTAACATCGCCAACGGCAAAGTGGACGCCAAAAGCCCGCTGAAAGATGCGCGCGTTCGTCAGGCATTCTCACTGGCTATCGATCGCGATGCGCTGAATCAGGTGGTGTTTGAAGGCTTATATACCCCGGCCAATCAGGCCTTCTCTCCGGTCAGCCCGTACCATGTCAAACTGCCGGTGGCACCGCGCGACGTTGAAAAAGCCAAAGCGCTGTTGCAGGCCGCAGGGGTGAAAACGCCGCTTAACGTTACGCTGCTGGTCACCAATAATCCCACCGCGCAGCAGGTCGGCCAGGTGATTCAGGCGATGGCCAGCGAGGCGGGATTCAACGTCAATCTGGAGATGAGCGAATTCGCCAGCCTGCTCGATCGCCAGCAGCGTGGCGATTTTCAGCTCAGCCTGTCGGGTTGGTCAGGTCGTCCCGATCCTGACGGCAGCATCTACGCCTTTATTAACAGCAAGGGCACGCTCAATGACGGGCACTACAGCAATGCGCAGGTAGACAGCTGGCTCAGCGAAGCCCGCCGCACCAACGACACTGCGGCCCGTCAGACGCGCTATAACGACGTGGTGAATCAGCTGCAAACCGACATGCCGATCGCGTATCTCTATTTTGAGCCACGCATCTTCGGCATGAGCAAAAAGCTACAGGGCTTCAAGGCCTGGCCAGACGGCCTGGTGCGCCTTGCCGGTGTTACTCTGGCTCCCTGATGATGAGGTGCATTGATGCTTGAATTGATCGGTAAACGTCTGCTGCTGGCAATTCCCACGCTGCTGCTGGTTAGCATGATGGTCTTCGCTCTGCAAAAGCTCCTGCCGGGCGATCCGGTGCTGGCGATGGCGGGCGAAGAGCGCGATCCGGCGGTGATTGCCCAACTGCGGGCGGAATATCATCTGAACGATCCGATCCCGCTACAGTATCTGCACTGGATCGGTAACGCGTTGCAGGGAGATTTAGGCATCTCGCTGCGCACCAAAGAGCCGGTGACCGCGCTGATCGCCAGCAAGTTGCCGGTGACGCTGGAACTGTCGCTGTTGGCGATGCTGGTCGCGCTGCTGGTGGGCATTTCAATGGGTATTGTCGCGGCGGTGCGCAAAGACAGCTGGGTCGATCACACCACCAACTTTGTGGCGCTGTCCGGTATTTCAGTGCCGCATTTTTGGCTCGGCATTCTGCTTATTCTGCTGTTTTCGGTGCATCTGCAATGGCTGCCCGCCTCTGGCTACGTGCCGCTCAGTGAAGGCGTGCGACAAAACCTCACCACCCTGCTGCTGCCAGCGCTGGTGCTGGGTACCGGACTGGCCGCCACTCTGATGCGCCACACACGCGCCGCGATGATTGGCGTGTTGCAGGCTGACTATATCCGCACCGCACGCGCCAAAGGCTTGCTGCCAAAACGGGTGATTTTCAAGCATGCCTTTCGCAACGCGCTGGTGCCGGTGATCACGCTGACTACGCTGCTGTTCGGCGAGCTGCTGGGTGGAGCGGTGTTGACCGAGCAGGTTTTTACCCTGCCCGGCTTCGGCAAGATGATCGTTGATGCGGTATTCAACCGCGATTATGCCGTGGTGCAGGGCGTGGTGCTGGTGGTGGCGATCGGCTTTTTGCTGCTTAACCTGCTGGCCGACGTGCTCTATGTGTTGATTAACCCGAAAATGCGAGGCTGACAATGAGCGAAGTCTTAACCGCCGGTGAGGCCGCGCCGCTGCGAAAAGCGGAAAATCGGGTGCTGAAAAAATTTCTGCACAACAAAAGCGCGATGGCCGGTGCCATTATCGTGCTGCTGTTTGTCGCGCTGGCGCTGCTGGCGCCCTGGCTCGCACCCTTTGATCCGATCAAAGCTAACTTTCTGGCGGTGCGCAAGCCGCCTTCGGAACTCTACTGGTTAGGCACCGATGAACTGGGACGCGACATGTTATCGCGGCTGATTTGGGGGGCGCGCACCTCGCTGATGGCGGGCTGCGTCTCTGTGCTGATCGCTATCTTGATCGGCGTGCCGCTTGGGCTGATTGCTGGCTACTGGCAGGGAATTTGGGACGGCGTGATTTCACGCTTTATTGAAGCGCTGCTTGCCTGCCCTTTTTTGATTCTCGCCATCGCGCTGGGCGCGTTTCTCGGACCCAGCCTTGGCAACGCGATGATCGCCATCGGCCTGTCGGCGATGCCGATTTTTGCCCGTCTGACCCGCGGTCAGGTGATCGCTATTCGCAATGAAGAATATATTGAGGGCGCACGGGCCATCGGGCTGCCGGACCGCTGGATTGTGCTGCGTTACGTGCTGCCTAACGTGATGTCGCCAATTCTGGTGCAGGCCACGCTGGCCATCGCCTCTGCCATCATTACCGAAGCGAGCCTCTCTTTTCTCGGTCTTGGTCAGCAGCCGCCAAACCCCTCCTGGGGCGCCATGCTGAACACCGCCAAAGGCTATCTTGAACAGGCGCCGTGGATGTCGATTTTTCCGGGCGTCGCCATTTTTCTTGCCGTGCAGGGCTTCAACCTGCTGGGCGACGGATTACGTGATGCGCTTGATCCGCGCAATGACTGACTATTAAGGAACCGCGATGAGTGGAGAACTGGATTATCTGTCGGCTTACGCCTCCTGGCGCGCGCCAATGATGGGGCATAACGCCGTAGCGACCTCACAGCCGCTGGCGGCGCAGGCGGGCATACGCATGCTGCAACAGGGCGGCAATGCGGTAGATGCCGCGGTGGCGACCGCCATGGCGCTGACCGTTGTGGAACCCACCGGCAACGGCATCGGCAGCGACGCGTTTGCTATCGTCTGGGATGGCAAAAAGCTGCATGCACTCAACGCATCAGGCCGTGCTCCGGCGGCCTGGCAGCATCAAACCTTTGCCCATCTCGACGCCATGCCCGAGCTGGGTTGGGATGCGGTCACCGTGCCCGGCGCGGTATCGGCGTGGGTCGCACTGGCGGAAAAGTTTGGCACGCTGCCGCTAACCACGCTGGTGCAGCCCGCCGTTGAGTATGCGCGCAACGGTTTTCCGGTCTCGCCGCTGATTGGCCAGCTCTGGCAGCGCGGCTATCAGAAGCTGAAGGATCAGCCGGGCTTCAGCGCCTGCTTTGCGCCGCAGGGTCGTCCACCGGCGATTGGCGAGCTGTTCCGTAATCCCGATCAGGCTGCCACGCTGGAAAAAATTGCCGCCACCAACGGCGAGGCGTTTTATCGGGGTGAGCTGGCGGAAAAAATCGCTGCCTTCGCCCGTGAACACAACGCCGCGCTGACGCTGGAAGACTTGAAAAACCATCGCGCCGACTGGGTCGACATGCTGTCACGGCCTTTTGCCGGTGGCTCGGTGCATGAGTTGCCGCCCAACGGTCAGGGCATCGCCACGCTGATTGCGCTGGGCATTCTTGAGCAGTGGGATATTGGTCGCTATACGCCCGATTCCGTGCCCTGGCTGCACCTTTCCATCGAGGCGATGAAGCTGGCGCTGGTCGATCTCGAACGTTACGTCGCCGATGAAGATCATCTGGAGTTTCCGGCAGCGCATCTGCTCAGCGATGAGTACCTTAAAAGCCGTGCGGCGCTGATCAATCCCGATCGGGCGGGCGATTTTACCTTTGGCGCTCCGACGCAAAGTGGCACCGTGTATCTGGCCACCGCGGATGCCAGCGGCATGATGGTGTCGTTTATTCAGTCCAACTATATGGGATTTGGCTCTGGCGTGGTGATCCCAGGCACCGGTATCAGCATGCAAAATCGCGGCGCAGGCTTCGCACTGGATCAGGGACATCCCAACGTGGTGGCTGGCGGCAAGCGCGCTTTCCATACCATTATTCCCGCCTTTGCTCTCGACGCAGCCGGTCAGCCATTAATGTCATTCGGCGTAATGGGCGGGCCGATGCAGGCGCAGGGTCATCTGCAACTGGCGCTGCGCATCATGCTGCACAAACAGAATCCGCAGGCGGCGATCGATGCACCACGCTGGCGCGTCGTGGCCGGTCGCGAAGTGATCGTCGAGCCTTCACTGGATCGCAATACGATCGCTGCCCTGCGCGCAATGGGCCATAACATTGTGCTGGAAGATCCGTTGCAGTCGTACAATTTCGGCGGCGCACAGGCGATAGTGCGCGATCCGCAGGGATTTTATATTGCGGCTACCGAGAGTCGCAAAGATGGGCAGGCGCTGGTGTACTAAGGGGGGGCGTTTTGCCTTGCAGGCGGGCGGGCTTTGCCTTGCAGGCGGCGTTAAGGTCAAGGTCTTTAAGGTCAAAGTCTTAAGGTCAAAGTCTTAAGGTCAAAGGCCGAACCAACGGCCGGACCAAAGGCCAGGTCAACGACCAGGTCAACGGCCATTTCGTTCTGCCCTTCGGGCCGCCCGAGCAGGGGCGGCATGCGCCCCGCCCCTGCACCCCGGCTATCCGGCAAACACAACCGCCCGCCACAGGCGGGTACCCTCGTCGGTTCACATTTCTTCACGGACCGCTCGCGATTCGCTCCTGCTCAGCGCTCCCTTGTCCCGCCATCCATGGCGGGACATCCTGAAATGTTCACCTCCTCAGCGGTGGTGATGCCTCCTCAAGGTCAACCCCCCAGGTCAAAACCCAAAAAACTAAGACAGGAATCCAAAATAAAAACCCAACCCAAAATCTAAAGCCAATGCTCAATGCTCAGTGCCTGAAGCTTAAAAGGTCGGAACAAAGGGAGGGATTAAGGTTCGGGTTTGGGTTTGGGTTTGGGTTTGGGTTTGGGTTTGGGTTTGGGTTTTGATTCTATTGGTATCTTTATCTTTTCGCTTTTGACTTGGGTTTTGACCTTTAAGAGGCATCACAAACGCCGAGGGAAAAGTGTTTTCCAGGGCGAGCCGCAGGGATGCGGCGAGAGGGCGCGCTGAGCAGGAGCGAATCGCGTCCGGTCCGTCAGGAAAACGCTTTTGCTGAGGGAACCCGCCTTTGGCGGGCGGTTGTGTTTGCCGAAAAGCGCGAGTGCAGGGCCGGGGCGATTGCCGGCCCTGCTCGGGCAGGCTTTAGCCTGAACGAAATGGCCGTTGACCTTGACCTGGGTTTTGACCTTTAAGAGGCATCACAAACGCCGAGGGAAAAGTGTTTTCCAGG
>NZ_JBLYPN010000011.1:0-117335 GCF_051851875.1 Duffyella sp. Ts4
GGAACTGCCAGGCATCAAACCAGAAGGGCCCCGCGCGAAAGCGCGGGGCCCTTTCGCATGGAAAAAATCTACCTTAACAGAAAAGATTAGCCCGGAAAGCGTTATCCAGGCCGTGAAATATGCCTGAAATGAATTTTCTTTGATGCTATAGATTTTTGAAGATAAGCTAAAAACTTTAGTTATACAGATCGGATGGACAACCGCTGCGTTAAGTTGACGGAAGCAAAGACCGCTCTGGCCGCAGTAAGATAGGGATAATATGTCTTCCGCACGGCAGCAGAAATGAACCTTCAGAGCGCTACTTATTACTGCATTCCGCCAGCCATTCCACAATAAACTGAGCAATTTCGTCAACGTTGTTAAGATCCAGTCGCGGCATATTCACCTCAATAGCAACGTCGCTGGCCACAGCAATCACTTTTTTATCCAGCAAGTCACTTAGCTCGCCCTTAACTCCCTCTCGCCACAGCACAATTTTTGGCACATCCTCGCCTTTAAAACCTTCGACTAGAATCAGATCTGTAATATTTTCATCAAATTGTGCAGCCAGGTCCCGCAACTCCAGTTTTATCGCGGCAGGCGTTTCGGTCATTAATGCCCAGCGCTGACTGCTGGCGACCATCACCTGATCGGCACCTGCTTTCCGTAATCGATAACTGTCTTTGCCTGGCGTATCGACATCCATTTTATGATGAGTATGCTTAATCAGACCCGGCCGTATTCCTTTCGCTTTCAGGCGTGGAATGAGCTTAGTGAGAAGCGTCGTTTTGCCGGTGCCACTCCAGGCGACAACTGCCAGTAATGGAAGCATTAAAGTTCCCCTGCCATACGTAACTCTTCAGCGGTATTCACATTCATAAAAACCTGCTCTTCCTCAGTGAACTCAACGGCATGTCCACCTTGCTGACGCATAAAATGCATGACCTTACGCTCGCCCTGTTGCAAAAAATGCAGGAGTTCATCAACACAGCGTCGATTGATCACTGACAACATCGGATGGTCACGCTGGGTTGATTTTACCCACACAATAGGTGCCTCAGCTTTAGCCTGCCAAAGGCGTGCAACATAGTCTGCGGGGATAAAAGGTGTATCACAGGCGGTAAAAGCCGCCCATTCGGTTTCAATATTCTGCAATGCCGCGAGCATGCCCGCCAGCGGCCCCAGATAATCGTCCAGCGAATCGCCGATTACCTGACAGCCGCTGCGCTGATAACTATCCTGATGGCGATTTGCGCTAATGATCACCGTGCTCACTTGTGGCTGCAGACGCTTTAACACATGCTGATACAGCGGTTCGCCATTGAGCAGCATCAAACCTTTGTCCTGCCCACCCATACGCGAGCTGCGACCACCTGACAAAATAACGCCTGTAACATTAGCCTTCATGACCTACCTCAATGATGTTGGCGCAACGATTCGGGTAACGTAATGCTACCTTCTGCATGTGGAGATCATAATGAAATACCAACGCCATAACGAGCTTATTGAATTGCTTTCAGCTGCCTGGCTCACTGCGCCTGATCTCAACCTGCTCCAGTTTATTCAACAGATAGCCTGTGAGGCGGGATACAACGAAAATCTTGCAGACCTTACGGATGACGCGTTGATTTACCAGCTCAAAATGCGGGATGCTGCCAGCGATGCAGCCATCCCCGGCTTGAAAAAAGATTATGAAGATGATTTCAAAACGGCGTTGTTGCGTGCGCGTGGCGTGATCAAAGAGTGATATCAGTGCTATCCTTGCCCGCTCCGACAGCTAAACGAGCAGGCAATGATCATGAATGATGCCGCATTTAATTTCCACACGCTGGATCCTGAGACCATCGTTGATGCGCTTTGGGATACCGGTATTCGTGTGGAATCAGGGCTGACGGCACTTAATAGCTACGAAAATCGCGTTTATCAGTTTACCGATGAGGATAAGCGTCGTTATGTGGCAAAATTCTATCGGCCGCAGCGTTGGTCAGCTGAGCAGATCCTTGAAGAGCATACCTTTGCGCTGGATTTAAAAGCGGATGAAGTGCCCCTTGCCGCACCGCTTTTATTGCAGGGCAAAACGCTGCATCAACACGCTGGCTTTTGGTTTGCCATCTTCCCCAGCCTTGGGGGACGACAATATGAATCTGATAATGAAGATCAGATGGAAGCGGTTGGCCGTTTTATCGGACGCATTCATCAAACCGCCGCTAAAGGCGCCTTTCATTCCCGTCCGACCATGGGTCTTGAGGAATATATTCTTCAGCCTCTTCAGCTGTTGGAAAACAGCCCGCTGATTCCGGTTAAGCTGAAGCCGCTTTTACTGGCGGCGCTGGAGCGGCTTGGCAAAACTTTACAACAATGCTGGCATACTGACTGGCGCCCTCTACGGCTGCACGGCGACTGCCATGCAGGTAATATCCTCTGGCGCGATGGTCCATCCTTTGTGGATTTAGATGATGCCCGAACGGGTCCTGCGATTCAGGATTTGTGGATGCTGATTAATGGCGACCGTCAGGAGCAGCGTATCCAGTGGGATATTCTGCTGGAAGCCTACGGCGAGTTCAGCGAGTTCGATCTACATGAATTGTCACTGATTGAGCCTTTACGGGCCATGCGCATGGTTTATTATCTGGCGTGGGTTGTTCGCCGCTGGCAGGATCCCGCTTTTCCACGCAGTTTCCCGTGGATGACCGATGAGGATTTTTGGCGCAGGCAAATTGGCTTATTTACCGAGCAGGAAAAGCTGCTGCATGAGCCGCCAATTCAACTGGCCCCTGTATTTTAATATGATGAATGGAGAGTTTGAACAGATGAAAAAGATTTGGTTGGCGCTGGTTGGCCTGATGCTGGCATTCAGCGCCTCAGCGGCGCAGTTCACCGATGGTCAGCAATATATCACCCTGGATAAACCTGCCACTGGCGAGCCGCAGGTTGTGGAATTCTTCTCCTTCTTTTGCCCTCACTGCTATCAGTTCGAGCGTGTTTATCACGTCAGCGAGACGGTGAAAAAAAATCTGCCGGAAAACGTTAAGGTGACGAAATACCACGTTGAGTTTTTAGGCGGCGAAATGGGCAAAACCGTTACTCAGGCCTGGGCTGTTGCCATGGCGCTGGGTGTGGAAGATAAAGTCGCGGCGCCCATTTTTGACGGTATTCAGAAAACCCAGACCATTACTGATGCTAACAGCCTGAAAGATACCTTCGTTAAAGCCGCAGGCATCACGCCAGCCGAGTATGATGGTGCCTTCAACAGCTTTGCGGTTAAAGCACTGGTCGCACAGCAGGAAAAGGCCGCGGTAGATGTCAATCTGCAGGGCGTGCCGGCGATGTTTGTTAATGGCAAATATATGGTGAATAACGGTGGTCTTGATACCAGCTCAATGGATACCGTAGCACTGCAATACGCTGACGTAGTAAAATTCCTCGTCGCGAAAAAGTAATATTTTTATCATCAAACGCATCAGTTTTACTGGTGCGTTTTTTTATGCCGGCATTTTGCCGCTGGGTAAATAAATAGCCCTAATGCGAAAATTTTTTTGCCGGATACGGCATTAAAAATTAGCCGTACAAATTTAATATCCACATTGAAGTAAATCACAATTTATGCTGGCACCAGTCAATATATTTGTACAGGCTATTGATTTTAATCAGTTATATGTTTTAGTAAAATCTATATTATTGTAAGTCACAACAGGCTTGCAAATTTACGCACAAACTTATCCACAGGATGATCCAAAGGATCATCTCCTTCCTCGCTGCCCGTTCGCACTCTTTTATGCCGGTTGTTTTATCTTTTCTTGTCAGCTGTGGCATGCTTGTCACAAACATTGGCAACGAAGACGTAATGACTTATGGCTCAAATAGCAGAAAACCCACTGATTCTGGTCGATGGATCATCTTATCTTTATCGTGCTTATCACGCTTTTCCCCCGCTGACTAACAGCGCAGGCGAACCAACGGGTGCGATGTATGGCGTCCTGAATATGCTGCGCAGCATGCTGCTGCAATATAAGCCGAGCCACGTTGCAGTGGTTTTTGATGCCAAAGGAAAAACGTTTCGCGATGAGCTGTTCGAGCATTACAAATCGCATCGTCCACCCATGCCGGACGATCTGCGTGCGCAAATCGAACCTTTGCATCAGATGGTAAAAGCGATGGGCCTGCCGTTGTTGGCCGTTTCCGGTGTCGAGGCTGATGACGTCATCGGTACGCTGGCCTTGCAGGCAGACAAAGCGGGTCGCTCGGTGCTGATCAGCACCGGTGATAAAGATATGGCGCAGTTAGTTACGCCGAACATCACGCTGATCAATACCATGAGCAACAGCATTCTGGGCCCGGAAGAGGTCAATGATAAATATGGCGTGCCGCCAGAATTGATCATCGATTACCTCGCACTGATGGGCGATGCCTCCGATAACATTCCGGGCGTGCCGGGCGTCGGTGAGAAAACCGCGCAGGCGTTGCTGCAGGGTTTAGGCAAAATGACTGCGCTCTATGAGAATCTGGATAAGGTGGCCGCACTTGGCTTCCGCGGTTCCAGGACCATGGCGGCCAAGCTTGAACAGAACAAAGAACTCGCGTTTCTTTCCTATCAATTGGCCACCATTAAAACCGATGTGCCGCTGGATCTGAGTTACGAGCAGCTGAACGTAGCTGAGCCGGAAGTCGATTCACTGCTTTCGCTGTTCCGTCATTATGAGTTCAAGCGGTGGTGCAGCGATCTTGAAGAAGGGAAATGGCTGCAGGGTAAACGAGGCGGCGGATTTACTGCGTCTGCAACCGCTGTCGAAGCCGCGCCCGTCGTTGAGGCGACCAGCGTGCTCTCTGCCGACGGTTACGTCACCATTCTTGATGAAGAAACCTTCGATCAATGGCTGAAAAAAATCGCAGCCTGCGACGTATTTGCCTTCGATCTGGAAACGGATTCGCTGGACACGCTGACCGCTACTATTGTCGGCATCAGCGTGGCCGTTGCGCCGGGCGAAGCGGCCTATCTGCCGGTTGCTCATGATTATATTGATGCGCCACCGCAGCTCGATCGCGACTGGGTGCTGTCGCGCCTGAAGCCAATCCTTGAAGACAGCTCTGCCAGTAAAGTCGGGCAAAATCTCAAATACGATCGCGGCGTGCTGAAAAATTACGATATCGAATTACAGGGCATTAAATTCGATACCATGCTCGAATCCTACTTGCTGAACAGCGTTGTGGGCAAACATGACATGGATACGCTCTCAGCACGCTGGCTAAACCACAAAACCGTTACCTTCGTAGAGATTGCCGGTAAGGGCAAAAATCAGCTTACCTTTAACCAGATAGCGCTGGAGCAGGCTGCGCATTATGCCGCAGAAGATGCCGACGTCACGCTGCAGCTGCATCTGAAAATGTGGCCGGAACTGGAAAAGCAGACTGGACCGTTACGCGTTTTCAATGAGATTGAAATGCCGCTGGTTCCGGTGATTTCGCGTATTGAGCGAAACGGCGTGCTGATCGATCAGCATATTCTGGCCAGACATTCGCAGGAGCTAACGCTGCGCCTTGATGAGCTAGAGAAACAGGCGCACGAGCTGGCTGGCGAGCCGTTTAATCTCTCTTCTACTAAGCAGCTGCAAACTATTCTGTTTGAGAAGCAGGGCATTAAGCCAACTAAAAAAACGCCGGGCGGGGCACCATCAACCAGCGAAGAGGTGCTCGCTGAGCTGGCACTTGATTATCCGCTGCCTAAAGTGATCCTTGAACATCGCGGCTTATCGAAGCTGAAGTCGACCTATACCGACAAACTGCCGCAGATGATGAATCCGCTTACCGGACGCGTACATACCTCTTATCATCAGGCGGTAACGGCGACCGGCAGGCTCTCTTCAACCGAGCCAAACCTGCAAAATATTCCGGTGCGTAACGATGAAGGGCGTCGCATTCGCCAGGCATTTATCGCTTCGCCAGGCTGTCGCATTGTGGCAGCTGACTATTCGCAAATTGAGCTGCGCATTATGGCGCACCTGTCGCAGGACAAAGGTCTGCTACAGGCGTTTGCTGAAGGCGAAGATATTCACCGTGCTACCGCGGCTGAAGTGTTTGGCAGCCCGCTGGACAAGGTCAGTGGTGAGCAACGTCGCAGCGCCAAAGCAATCAACTTTGGCCTGATTTACGGCATGAGCGCTTTTGGTCTTTCTCGTCAGCTCAATATCGGTGCCGGCGAGGCGCGGAAATATATGGACCTTTACTTCGAGCGTTATCCTGGCGTGTTGCAGTATATGGAAAATACGCGCAAATTCGCCGCAGAAAAAGGGTATGTGGAGACACTGGATGGCCGTCGTCTGTATCTGCCGGACATCAAATCTAGCAATGCGATTCGTCGCAAAGCCGCCGAGCGTGCAGCGATCAATGCGCCAATGCAGGGTACCGCAGCAGACATTATCAAACGCGCCATGATCGAAGTTGATCGGTGGCTCCAGCAGCAGCCGGATGTGAAAATGATCATGCAGGTTCACGATGAGCTGGTGTTTGAAGTGAAAGAGCCCCTGCTGGATGAAGCCTGTGAGAAAATTCGCCAGCTGATGGAAAGCAGCATGCAGCTTGATGTGCCATTGCAGGTAGAAGTGGGCATTGGTGATAACTGGGATGAAGCGCACTGATTCCGTTATCGCGTTAGACCAGCAATAAGAAAACGCTCTGGTGATACGGTTTAGCCATGGCACTGCGCCATGGCCGATCGCTAACCGGCTAAAGCAGAAGCACTTTTCTAAAGTAAGCGCTACTGGCTGAATGTGTTTTTGTGATGAAGATTACAGAAACAGGCTGCTTTAATCTGAGCTAAATGCAAAAAATGCTTTTTCGCTCACAAAAAATCGGGTAAAGTTCGCGGCGTAGGGTACAGAGGTAAGATGTTCTATCTTTCAGACCTTTTACTTCACGTAATCGGATTTGGCTGAATATTTAGCCGCCCCAGTCACTTTTGTGACTGGGGCGTTTTTTATGGCTGCGCGGCAGGAAAGCGGACGTCTATTCGCCCGTTTCCTCTTCCTGCGGCGGCTGGCTGAACCAGCTGTCGAGCTTCAGACGCAATTTATCAACGCCGATTTTCTTCAGGGATGAGAACATTTCCACCTGAATGTCGCCAACATAGGCTGCCGTTGCTTCCTGCACCACCTTAAGCTGCGCTTTGCGTGCGCCAGAAGCCAGCTTGTCCGCTTTAGTCAGCAGAACCAGCACGGAAATCCCGCTGGTCACGGCCCACTGAATCATCTGTTGGTCGAGATCTTTCATGGGATGACGAATATCCATCAGCACCACCAATCCTTTCAGGCACTGGCGCATCTGCAAATATTCACCCAGCGCGCGCTGCCACTTTTTCTTCATCTCTTCCGGGACTTCGGCGTAGCCATAACCGGGCAAATCCACCAGGCGCACGCCTTCAACGACCTGAAACAGGTTAATGAGCTGCGTACGTCCCGGCGTTTTACTGGTGCGCGCCAGACTCTTCTGATTGGTCAGCGTATTCAGTGCGCTGGACTTACCGGCGTTTGAACGGCCTGCAAACGCCACTTCGATGCCGGTGTCGGCCGGTAAATGGCGGATGTCGGGCGCACTGGTTACGAAATGGGTTATATGATAATTCCAGGACAAAATGGCACTCCAGCTTAAGTCATAACAATTTGGCGGTGATTATACCTTGATTGGCGGAAAAGCGCCCGATGGGTTCCGATCGCATTACGTTGTGAGAGATTGGCTATGGTTTCTGTCAGTGATTAATATAATTATAAAAAAATTTAAAAAATAACTACTTAATTTTCAATTGATTGTGATTGTTCTCGCTAGAGAGGATGTAATATTCGCTGGCGCTACCTTGTGAGTTGAACCAGATGGTCTACATTATTCACAGCGTCAGGTAGACGAGCTTCCTCAGGAAGCGCTCAGGGATAGCCCGGAAGGCAGCAGAGCAGGGAAAAAGGATGGGGTCTGAAGGAGAGACCGTCAGGGATAAGGAAGCGCTCGGGATGAGTGGACAGCAGACGGGATAAACCGGGATGTTGATTGCATAAAGGGATGTAAAGGATGACTGTCCTTCTACGGAAGGTACGAAAAAAGGCGACAGATTGCTCTGTCGCCTTTTTTCTTTGTCCGCTTTCTGCTAGATTCCGCCGCAATTCTATACTGAATTATCATTGCCGAGAGCCAACATCATGAAGCAACCTGCACGCGCGCCGCAGGGTAAGACCGCAGCGCCAAAAGCCAAGCGTAAATCGCGCGAAGAAATGAACGTTGAAGCACGCGATCGCAAGCGTGATAAAAAACACCGTGGCCATGCAGCGGGCAGCCGGGCTAATCCTGTTACCGAAGCCCAGAAGAAAGGCAACGGCAACAAAAAAGCCGATCCCCGTATCGGCAGCAAGAAGCCGATTCCGTTAATCGCAGAGGGCCAGCAAGCTGCGGTTAAAGCCAAACCGGTTGCGGAGAAAAAAGCCGCCGCCAGGCCGCGTCTGAGTCCGCAGGAAGAGCTGCAGATGCTGGAGAATGACGAGCGTCTGGATGCCTTGCTGAATCGTCTGGAAAGCGGTGAGAAACTCTCTGCTGAAGATCAGGCATGGCTCGATCAGACACTGGATCGTATCGACGTCCTGATGGAACAGCTTGGCATTGAGCTGGACGAAGAAGAAGAAGATGAAGCGGACGAAGATATGTATCGCCTGCTGAAAGGTAAAGATTAATTCAGCCTGATCATGATCGCGGCGGTGTTTTGACGCGGCGATCAGGAATCGCTTAATGATAATGATTTGGCCTGGATCAATTTTAGCGCTACTTCTTGCATGTTATCTGCTCTGGCTATTGTTTACACTACGGCGCCTGTCGCAGCTTAAGGTTTTGCTGCGACGGAGAGCCGTCAGACAAGCGCCTTCTTTACCCCCGCGTGTGCGACGGTCATCCAGACGACGCAACGGGAGAGAAGATGATGGCGGCACCGCAGATAGAGTGGGATCAGGCGCTGATAGAGAAATATAATCACGCCGGACCGCGTTATACCTCTTATCCCACCGCGCTGGAATTTAGCGAACAGTTTACCGACGCTGATTTTACCGCCGCGGCCAGCCGTTATCCTCAACGGCCACTTTCGCTCTACCTTCACATCCCTTTTTGTCACCGTCTCTGCTATTTCTGCGGTTGCAATAAAATTGTGACGCGCCACCAGCACAAGGCCGATCGCTACCTTGATGTGCTGGAAAAAGAGATTCAGGCGCGTGCTCCTCTGTTCAGCCAGCGTACCGTGAGCCAGATGCACTGGGGCGGCGGCACGCCTACGTTCTTAACCACAACGCAGATATCGCGGCTGATGGCGATGCTACAGCAGCATTTTACCTTCGCGGCTACGCCGGAAATTTCCATTGAGATTGACCCGCGCGAAATTGAGCTCGATGTACTCGATCACCTGCGGGCTGCAGGATTTAACCGTCTGAGCATGGGCGTGCAGGATTTCAATAAAACGGTGCAGGAGAAGGTCAATCGCGTTCAGGATGAGAACGTGATTTTTGCGTTAATGGCACGGGCTCGTGCACTCGGCTTTACCTCCAGCAATATCGATCTGATTTACGGCCTGCCAAAACAGACGCCCGAAAGCTTTGCCTACACGCTGCAAAAAGTGGCTGCACTTAATCCCGATCGCCTCAGCATCTTTAATTACGCGCATTTGCCGGCCATGTTTGCCGCCCAGCGCAAAATTAAAGATGCCGATCTGCCGGATGCGCAGCAGAAGCTCACCATCCTGCAGCAATCGATCGCCTCGCTCAGCACAGCGGGCTATCAGTTTATCGGTATGGATCACTTTGCCCGTCCGCAGGATGAGCTGGCCATTGCGCAGCGGGAAGGCAAGTTGCATCGCAATTTCCAGGGCTACACCACGCAGGGCGATAGCGATCTGCTGGGGCTTGGCGTCTCGGCCATCAGCATGCTGGGCGACAGCTACGCGCAAAATCATAAAGAACTTAACAGCTGGTACGATCGGGTTGAACAGCAGGGCAGCGGGTTATGGCGAGGCGTGATGCTGAATGAAGATGACTGTCTGCGCCGCGAGGTGATCAAATCGCTGATTTGCCATTTCACTCTTGATATCCGGGCGCTTGAACAGCGCTGGTCCCTGAGCTTTGCTGACTATTTTGCTCAGGATCTCGATTTGCTGATGCCGCTGGCAGAAGATGGGCTGATGGAGATCGACGCAGAGCGCATCAACGTCACCACACGCGGACGATTACTGATCAGGAATATCTGCATGTGCTTCGATCGCTATCTGCGTCACAAGGCGCGTTTGCAGTCGTTCTCGCGGGTCATCTAATAAAAAAGCGCCGGTGGGCAAACCCCGCCGGCGCTTTATTAATTGAAGAAACCGATAAGTGCAGCACAGAGCAGGGCGGCAACGGCTGCCTGAGGCGTATGGCTGATGCCGGGGCTCTGCGAAATGAGATGAATGAAGTAATCAAACATGTCAGTTCTCCCGTGTTCGTTCAGCATAATACTGAATGGCATCAGCCTGTAAAGATGCAATCGCGAAGAAAAAATGCGATCGCTTTTACCACCGAAGCAGGATTTTTTTAGCCTTACCCGTTTACTCCATACCTAACTCTTTTAGCTTCCGCGTCAGCGTATTACGCCCCCAGCCCAGCAGACGCGCCGCCTCCTGTTTATGTCCTTGAGTGTGGCGCAGCGCCGTGGTCAACAAGGTGCGTTCCATCTCGGGCTGAGCCTCGGAAAGCAGGTTTTGATGACCGGATCGCAGCGCGCGATCGGCCCACTGCGCCAGCAGCGTTGCCCAGTTATCCGGTAATGACTGAGAAGGGCTTTCCGTTGCCGAGGACTCAAACAGTTCGCCGGGTAAATCCTGCGTCAACACTTCCTGACCGGCAGCCATTACCGTCAACCAGCGACAGGTATTTTCAAGCTGGCGAACGTTGCCTGACCAGTGCAGTCGCGTCAGGGCGGTTTCGGTATCCGGATGCAGAATCTTTGCCTCAACGCCCAGTTCACGCGCGGCAACCTGCAGGAAATAGCGTGCCAGGCGCGGGATATCTTCCCGGCGTTCTCTCAACGGCGGCAAATGAACGCGAATCACATTCAGGCGATGAAACAGATCCTCACGGAACTTACCTTCCTGTACGCGCATCTCCAGGTTCTGGTGGGTTGCCGCAATAATACGCACGTCAACTTTCACCGGTGCGTAACCGCCAACCCGATAAAATTGCCCATCAGCCAACACGCGCAGCAGGCGGGTTTGTACGTCCATTGGCATATCGCCAATCTCATCGAGAAACAGCGTGCCGCCATCGGCCTGTTCAAAGCGTCCCTGACGAATCTGATTAGCGCCGGTAAATGCCCCTTTTTCATGACCAAACAGCTCTGACTCAATCAGATCTTTGGGAATCGCCGCCATGTTCAGGGCGATAAAAGGCGCTTTCGCTCGCGGGCTGTGGCGATGCAGCGCATGCGCAACCAGCTCTTTACCGGTACCCGATTCGCCGTTGATCAGAACGCTGATCGAAGAGCGCGACAGGCGGCCGATGATACGAAACACATCCTGCATCGCCGGTGCTTCACCGATAATATCGGTGGTTGGTCCGCTTACCGGCTGATTACGCGGTTGTTGCTGTTCCTGATAATGGCTGATAGCACGTTCAACCAGCGCCACCGCCTCATCGATATCAAACGGCTTTGGCAGATAGTCAAAGGCACCCTGCTGATAGGCACTCACCGCCGCATCCAGATCGGAGTGTGCGGTCATGATAATCACCGGTAACATCGGATGCCGCTGCTTGATTTGCTTCAGCAGCGCCAGGCCATCCATGCCGGGCATGCGGATATCGGACAGTAAAACATCGGGTGTTTTGGTGGCGAGCGCGTCCAGCACTTCATTGCCACTTTCGAACGTCGCGCAGGTCAAACCGGCTCCAGTAAGTGCACGTTCGAGCACCCAGCGGATGGAGCTATCGTCATCGACGATCCAGACTATCCCTCGTTGCATAGAAACCTCACTGGCGAATGGGCAGGAAAACCGAGAATTCGGTATGACCAGGCCAACTGTTAAATTCTATTTTTCCTGAATGCTGGTCGATCAGGCTGCGGGCGATAGAGAGACCTAAACCGGTGCCTCCTTCGCGGCCGCTGACCATGGGATAGAACAGCGTATCTTGTAATTGCGTCGGAATACCCGGGCCATCGTCTTGAACATCAATACGCGCCGCCAGACGATAGCGAACGCCATGCAGGGTCAGCTGAAAAGCGGTGCGGGTACGCAGCGTAATCGTGCCGCCTTCGCTTCCCAGCGCCTGCAACGCATTGCGCACCACGTTAAGCAGCACCTGCTCAATCTGGTCCGGATCGTGGGGCAGCTCTGGCAGGCTCGGATCGTAATCACGCAACAGTGACACATTCTCCGGTAGCTCCATCGACACCAGATTCACCACGCGCTCGGCAACCTGATGAATACTTTGCGTAATATGCATGCCCGGCTGCTGCGGACCCAACAGGCGATCGACCAGATTACGCAGGCGATCGGCCTGTTCGATGATCACTTTGGTATATTCAGTTAACGACGGATCGGGCAACGCTTTAGCCAGCAGCTGCGCCGCGCCGCGTAATCCACCGAGTGGATTTTTAATCTCGTGCGCCAGTCCGCGCACCAGGTCACGCGCCGCCACCTGTTGAGCGTGTTGAATCTGTTCCTGGCTGAGGCGGCGCTGGTTATCCATCGGCGCCATTTCCATAAGGATAAAGCCGTCCGGCAGACGCTGCGCCGTAAGTGACATGATATGCGCCCGGCTGTCGACCACCAGCGTCACTTCGCTGTCGGTGAAGCCCTGGCCTGCCTGTAAACTCTCATTCATAACATCAACGTTGAGCGAAAAATAACCCATCAGCTCAGGCAGCGGCGTGCCAAATAATTTACGTGAGCTTTGCGCCAGCAATTGCTGGGCTGCCGGGTTGGCGTAATGAATGACCAGTTCGTCATCGACCAATAAAATACTGTTGATCAATGAGTTAAGAATCTGCCCGGCATCGGGCAGGATGGATGTTGCCATACAGCGATCCTCTGCACCTTATTGGTGCATTATAGTCACAGCCTGATTTACCTGAGTTAACGCGGCAAATTTGTGGAGAAAAAAGCCCATCCGGAGATGGGCTGAAAGTTTCCACGGCAACAAGAGCCCTGACGTTTGCTGTGTCTGCCGTAGCGCCGGTAAGGGTTACCTTGCTACGGCGTGGCATCCGCCAGGCTTACTTCCGAATTACACGCTGTAGTACAGCTCAAATTCAACCGGATGCGGCGTCATGCGAACACGATCCATCTCTGCTTTACGCAGTTCGATGTAAGCATCGATGGATTCGTCGGTAAATACGCCACCGCGGGTCAGGAACTCGCGGTCTTCGTTCAGCGCATTCAGCGCTTCTTCCAGTGAACCCGCTACTTTTGGAATCTCAGCTTCTTCTTCCGGTGGCAGGTCATACAAGTTTTTATCCATCGCATCGCCAGGATGGATTTTGTTGATGATGCCGTCGAGGCCAGCCATCAGCAGTGCGGTAAACGCCAGGTATGGGTTAGCCGCTGGGTCCGGGAAGCGCGCTTCGATACGACGCGCTTTCGGGCTGGCAACTACTGGAATACGAATAGATGCAGAACGGTTACGCGCTGAGTAAGCCAGCATAACCGGTGCTTCATAACCCGGGACCAGACGCTTGTAAGAGTTGGTGGTCGGGTTCGCCAGGGCGTTAATCGCTTTAGCGTGCTTGATGATGCCGCCAATGTAGAACAGCGCCATTTCAGACAGGCCGCCGTATTTGTCGCCGGCAAACAGGTTGGTGCCGCCTTTTGACAGGGACATATGGCAGTGCATGCCTGAGCCGTTATCGCCAAACATTGGCTTAGGCATAAAGGTCGCGGTTTTGCCGTAGGCATGCGCCACGTTGTGCACAACATATTTGTAGATCTGAATTTCATCTGCTTTCTTGGTCATTGTGTTGAAGCGGGTTGCCACTTCGTTCTGACCTGCAGTTGCCACTTCGTGGTGATGCGCTTCAACAACCAGACCCATCTCTTCCATGGTTAGACACATGGCAGAACGGATATCCTGTGAGGAATCGACCGGTGGCACCGGGAAGTAGCCGCCTTTCAGACCTGGACGGTGGCCTTTGTTGCCGCCTTCATATTCTTTACCGGTGTTCCAGGCCGCTTCGATATCATCGATAGCCACGTGTGAACCAGAGGTTGAGGAGCCGAAACGGATATCATCAAACAGGAAGAATTCTGGCTCTGGTCCAAACAGCACGGTATCGGCGATGCCGGAAGAGCGCAGGTAATCTTCTGCACGTTTGGCGATAGAACGTGGATCGCGATCGTAGCCCTGCATGGTGCCTGGCTCAAGAATGTCACAACGGATGATCAGCGTAGGATCTTCAAAGAAAGGATCCATTACCGCCGTGGTAGCGTCAGGCATCAGCACCATGTCGGATTCGTTGATACCTTTCCAGCCGCCGATGGAGGAGCCATCGAACATCTTGCCTTCTTCGAAGAAATCAGCGTTAACCTGGTGCGCCGGAATCGTAACGTGCTGTTCTTTACCTTTGGTATCGGTAAAACGCAGGTCAACAAACTTAACTTCGTTTTCGTTCATCATCGACAGAACGTGTTCAGCGGACATACTCAACTCTCCTGGAAATTGTATTGTTGTCGTGGTGTGAGATTTTTTTGGTGTTGAAGCGTAAAGCTGCGCATACATTCACCATAAATATCTCAGACAAGCTGTCAACCGTTGTGGAAACTGCTGTTTTCGCTTAATGCAAATAAAGCGAATTCTATGCCAACTTTCTTATTTGCTGAAAAAAGCGCTATTATGCGCCCTCAAGTGAAACGAATAATGCACCATGATGGAAGTCGCGCACCATCTTGGTGCCTCTGGGTGATTGATGGGCACCATTTTGGTGCAATCATGCTTTAAAGTGCAATTCTTGCACTGTAAAAGGTGCTGATGGCTAGTCCGAACGCAAATTTTTATTCAAATTTGTGATCCTGTTCAGTCCTTCGATTAATCCGTGTACAATAGCGCGCTATTTCTAATGCCTGAGGCAAAGCTGTGATCGAAAATTTGCGTAACATCGCCATCATCGCGCACGTTGACCATGGAAAAACAACCCTGGTCGACAAACTGCTGCAACAATCCGGTACCTTTGACGCGCGTACCGAAGCGACCGAGCGTGTGATGGACTCCAATGACCTGGAGAAAGAGCGTGGGATTACCATCCTCGCAAAAAATACCGCCATTAAATGGAATGACTACCGCATCAACATCGTTGATACCCCAGGACACGCCGACTTCGGCGGTGAGGTAGAGCGCGTAATGTCAATGGTGGACTCCGTGCTGCTGGTCGTCGATGCGATGGACGGCCCGATGCCGCAAACGCGTTTCGTGACCAAGAAAGCTTTTGCCCATGGTCTGAAACCTATTGTTGTTATCAACAAAGTTGACCGTCCAGGCGCCCGTCCGGATTGGGTTGTTGACCAGGTATTTGACCTGTTCGTAAACCTTGATGCTACTGACGAGCAGCTGGACTTCCCGATCATTTTCGCTTCGGCGCTGAATGGTATCGCGGGTCTGGAACACACCGACATGGCTGACGACATGACCCCGCTCTATCAGGCGATCGTCGACCACGTTTCTCCACCACAGGTTGAGGCTGATGCGCCGCTGCAGATGCAGATTTCGCAGCTGGACTACAACAACTACCTGGGTGTGATCGGCATCGGCCGTATCAAACGCGGCAAAGTGAAGCCAAACCAGCAGGTCACTATCATTGATAGCGAAGGCAAAACCCGCAACGGTAAAGTGGGCAAAGTGTTGGGTCACCTCGGTCTGGAGCGTATTGAAAGCGACATGGCTGAAGCGGGCGACATCATTGCCATCACCGGTCTGGGCGAGCTGAACATCTCTGACACCATTTGCGATACGCAAAATGTGGAAGCGCTGCCAGCCCTGAGCGTCGATGAGCCAACCGTAACCATGTTCTTTAACGTCAACACCTCACCGTTCTGTGGTAAAGAGGGTAAATACGTTACCTCTCGCCAGATCCTTGAGCGTCTGAACAAAGAGCTGGTCCACAACGTTGCGCTGCGCGTTGAAGAAACTGAAGATTCTGACGCTTTCCGCGTATCAGGCCGTGGTGAACTTCACCTGTCCGTTCTGATCGAAAACATGCGTCGTGAAGGTTTCGAACTGGCGGTATCCCGTCCGAAAGTTATCTTCCGTGAGTTCGAAGGCCGCAAACAAGAGCCATTCGAAAACGTGACCCTCGACATCGAAGAAACCCATCAGGGTTCTGTGATGCAGGCGATGGGTGAGCGTAAAGGCGACCTGAAAAACATGGATCCGGATGGCAAAGGCCGCGTACGTCTCGACTACGTGATCCCAAGCCGTGGCCTGATTGGCTTCCGTAACGAATTCATGACCATGACCTCCGGTACCGGTCTGCTCTACTCCACCTTCAGCCATTACGATGATATTCGTCAGGGCGAAGTGGGCCAACGTCAGAACGGCGTGCTGATCTCTAACGGCCAGGGTAAAGCGGTTGCGTTTGCACTGTTTGGTTTGCAGGATCGCGGCAAACTGTTCCTCGGTCACGGTGCAGAAGTCTATGAAGGCCAGATCATCGGTGTTCACAGCCGTTCTAACGACCTGACCGTAAACTGTCTGACCGGTAAGAAGCTGACCAACATGCGTGCTTCCGGTACTGACGAAGCCACGACGCTGGTTCCGCCAATCAAGATGACCCTTGAGCAGGCGATCGAGTTTATCGATGATGACGAGCTGGTAGAAGTGACACCACTGTCTGTGCGTATTCGTAAGCGCCACCTGAGCGAAAACGATCGTAAACGCGCATCGCGCGGCAGCAAAGAGTAATCTTGCGCTGACTGCTAAACCCCGGCCATGCCGGGGTTTTTTTTCGCCTGTTATCCGCTACGGGTAGTGGTTTATTTCCTTTCACCGCGCTTTTTTCGCGCCTTCTTTTTGCCGTCCTTCACACCGCGCTTGCCTAAATTTTTCGCTTCAATTGTGGCGGCCTGTTCAGGGTCTGTTTTTACCGCTAGAGTGAAGAGTCACCGAAACAGGAGAGCGGGCCATGTTATACATTTTTGATTTAGGTAACGTCATTGTTGATATTGATTTCAACCGTGCGCTGGGCGTCTGGAGCGACCTCGGCCGTGTGCCTTTGGCCCTGTTACAGAAAGAGTTTCAGATGGGTGAGGCCTTTGAACAGCACGAGCGTGGCGAAATCAGCGATGAAGCCTTTGCCGCTGCCTTGTGCGATGAACTCGGCATGGCGCTGAGCTTCGAGCAGTTTACCGCCGGCTGGCAGGCTATTTTCGTCGGCGTGCGCCCGGATGCGCTGCTGGTAATGCAAAAACTGCGCGCGCAGGGCGATCGGGTGGTTATTTTGTCGAATACCAACCGTCTGCACTGTGAGTTCTGGCCAACCCAGTATCCGGAGGTGCAGAAAGCCGCCGATGCGATTTATCTTTCGCAGGAGATGGGCATGCGTAAACCGGAACCGGACATCTTCCTCAAGGTGTTACAGCAGGAAGGCTTCAGCGCCGATCAGGCGGTATTTTTCGATGATAACCAGGCCAATATCGACGCGGCCGCCGCATTAGGTATCAATAGTGTGCTGGTGACGGATGCGAAGGTCATTCCTGGCTGGTTCGCAGGCCGACTGTAATCCAATGAAAATGCATGCTGGCCGGTCCATGAAAGTCGCTGTCACCTGGATCAAGCTGCTATGGCGGCGAGTAGATGAAGACAATATGACGGTGCAGGCGGGCAATTTGGCCTATGTCTCACTGCTGGCACTGGTGCCGCTGGTGGCGGTGGTGTTCGCGCTTTTTGCCGCCTTTCCGGAGTTCTCCGACATCAGCCACCAGCTAAAAAACTTCATTTTTACCAACTTCGTACCGGCTGCGGGCAACACCATTCAGCACTACCTTGAGCAGTTTGTGGCGAATGTCGACAAGATGACCGCCGTCGGTGCGGTGGGGTTAATTGTCACCGCGCTGCTGCTGATGCACGCCGTTGATTGCGCGTTGAACGCCATCTGGCGCAGCAAAAAAAAGCGCCCGCTGGTGTTCTCTTTTGCCGTTTACTGGATGATTTTAACCCTGGGCCCGCTGCTGGCAGGGGCCAGCCTGGCGATCAGCTCTTACCTGCTCTCGCTACGCTGGGTCAACGCTACGGGCGTCACCAGCCTGGTTGATCACATGCTGCGCCTGTTCCCATTGCTGCTCTCCTGCCTGGCGTTCTGGCTGCTGTACAGCGTGGTGCCAACGGTACGCGTGCCGCCGCGCGATGCCCTGATTGGTGCGCTGGTGGCGGGGCTGCTGTTTGAGCTGGGTAAAAAGGGCTTTGCACTCTATGTTACGATGTTCCCTTCTTACCAACTGATTTATGGCGTATTGGCGGTAGTGCCTATTCTCTTTCTGTGGGTGTTCTGGACGTGGTGCATTGTCCTGCTCGGTGCAGAAATCACTGCCACCGTGGGAGATTACCGCCAGCTAAAGCAGCAGGAGCAGGATGAAAAATCCGCTGGAGAACTATGATTGCACTGATTCAACGCGTACTGAAAGCCAGCGTAACCGTTAGCGACAAGACCATCGGCGAAATTGGGCCCGGTTTGCTGGTGCTGTTAGGCGTCGAAAAAGAGGACGATGACAGCAAAGCGAGCCGGCTGCTGGATCGCGTGGCGGGATACCGCATCTTCAGCGATGAAAATGACAAAATGAATCTGAGCCTGCAACAGACAGGCGGCAGTCTGCTGGTGGTATCGCAATTTACTCTGGCGGCTGATACGAACAAAGGCATGCGCCCGTCGTTCTCTGGCGGCGCCTCGCCTGCTGAAGCGGAGCGTCTCTATGAGCATTTTATTCAGCTGAGCCGCGACAAAGGTATTGTGACAGAAACGGGGCGTTTTGCCGCCGATATGCAGGTTGCTTTGGTGAACGATGGCCCGGTAACGTTCTGGTTGCAGGTGTAAAACCACGCATCACCGGCGTTTGAACTGGCGTCCGGGTGGCGAAAGAGAGATCCATTTATGTACCATCTTCGAGTGCCAGAAACAGAAGAGGAACTGGAAACCTATTATCAGTTCCGTTGGGAAATGTTGCGCAAACCGCTACGGCAGCCACAGGGCTCCGAGCGCGATGCCTGGGATGCGCTTGCCCATCATCAGATGGTGGTGGATGAGCACGGTAAACCGGTCGCCATTGGCCGCCTTTATATTAATGCTGACAATGAAGCCGCTATCCGCTTTCTTGCCGTGCATCCTTCCGTGCAGGGCAAAGGGTTGGGAACTCTGGTGGCCATGACGCTGGAATCCGTTGCTCGTCAGGAAGGCGCCAAGCGCGTGGTGTGTAGCGCGCGCGAAGATGCGATCGCTTTCTTCGCCAAGCTGGGCTACATCAATCAGGGTGAAATCACCGCGCCGCAGACCACACCGCTGCGCCACTTTCTGATGATTAAACCGGTCATCACCCTTGATGATATTCTGCATCGCGCAGACTGGTGCGGCCAGCTACAACAGGCCTGGTACGATCACATCCCGCTCAGCGAAAAAATGGGCGTACGCATCCTGCAATATACCGGGCAGAAATTTGTCACCACCATGCCGGAAACCGGCAATCAGAACCCGCATCAGACCTTGTTTGCTGGCAGCCTGTTTTCGCTCGCCACGCTGACCGGATGGGGGCTGATCTGGCTGCTGCTGCGTGAGCGCCATCTTGGCGGTACCATCATTCTGGCCGATGCGCACATTCGTTACAGCCATCCGATTAAAGGCCGTCCAGGTGCCACTGCCGATCTCGGTTCGCTCAGCGGCGATCTGGATCGCCTGGCGCGTGGTCGCAAGGCCCGTGTTCAGTTAGAAGTTGAACTGTTTGGCAATGATGAGTGCGGTGCGGTATTTGAAGGCGTGTATCTGGTGTTGCCTGCCGATCCGGATGGACCGCTGGAAGAGGGCGGCTCTGGCGCCCGCATCAATTAATAACGGGCCGCGCTGAGGCGGCCCGCAGTTTATTTTACCTCGCCAGCGGTCATGCTTTGCTGAATCTCATTGTTATCGGTAGTCACGCGCAGCTCGCCGTTGCTGCTGGCTTTCAATGTGTTTCCGGCGGCAAGGCTGCTGTTCAGTTTCAGTGTCAGATTGCTGCTACCGGTTAACGGCAGCGCTGGCCAACCCCAGTTCTGCAGAACGTTAGCGGGCACTGCCCGACCGTTAAGATTAAGCATCAGCGCACGCGCCGCGTTTTGATCCACTACCGCCAATCCTTCCAGCATACCTTCACCTACAAATGCGCTCATTTCTGTCACCTTGATGCGCTGATCGTCAGCAGTCAGCGCCAGCGACGGATGGCGCAGATCGGTGCGGTTAAAGGTCGCCTGCGCCGCGTTCAGGCTTAGCGTCCCGCGCCAGATGCCCCATTGCTGGTGACGCGCGAGCGTCAACTCACTGCCGGTGCCGTCCAGCGCGGTGAGCTGAAACGGAAAATCAGGATTCACATCAATCAGCAGATTGCGATTGGCGCTGAGTTTCTCCACCTCAACGCCCTGCAACCAGCCAGGTAAGGTTTTCTGCCAGCGCGCGCGCCAGTTCTGCGGCAGAGTATATTCCAGACCGGCGATCACCAGCTCATCCAGCACCAGCGTTTTGTCGTTACGTGTCCAGCTGCCGTTGGTGCGAATCAGCCCATTAACGAAGCGGGTGCTGAACTGATCGAGATCGATGCCCTGCGCAGTGAAGTGCATGTTGGCAATCGGATCGATAAATTCGAGGCTGCCATTAATGAAGTTGCTGGCATTCATCTCCAGCGAGCCATCATCACTTTCCCAGTCGTTGCCGTGCAGACGAATGTTTTTCAGCGACAGATCGAGGTCGGTAATCGCCCATTCCGGGCCCTGCAGGCGCGCATCGGTGATATCCAGGCGGTCAATTTGTACCGAGGGCACCTGCGTCAGCGGCCGCAGAAAATCCTGCAACGACTCGCTGGTTTGCAGACGAATATCGTTCAGGCGCAGATTATTGATCCGCCAGTTGCCCACGGCGTCGCGTCCGGCGTTACCGGTTAGCGATCCGCGTGCCAGATCGGCGCCAATGTTGTTGAGCTGCAGCTGACCGTGATCCATGCGGCCCTGAATCAGCACGTTTTTGCCCGCCACGCCGTACAGTGTGAGATCGCCCGCGCTCATCTGGAAGTTCGCGCTGTCGCCCAGCAGATCGCCTTTTTTCGGCTGCCACGGCAGAACGCCACCGTTTACCGCACTGGCGCTCAGAGGCAATACATTATCGGGACTGCGGATCACCATATTGCTCAGCTGTAATCGGTTGGCCGCCAGCGGCAGCGCTTCATTACCGTTGAGGTTTGCCAGATCGAGCGTCCCGTCTTTTAACAGCAGCGTATCAAAGTGGCCGGGCTGGCTGAACTGTGCCAGTGCAAAGCCGAGATCGACGCTTTTCGCTACCAGCACCGCGGGTTCGCCATCGTGGCCGAAGGTGAAATCATCGAGGGTTAAATGACCAGGCGAAGAGAAGTTGTGTTCGATTTTGCTGACGGAAAGGTGCCAGTCGGTATTGTCGCTGATCCAGCGGCTGGCCCAGCCTGCGCCCCAGCGCGTTTGCAGTGATACATAGGCGATCACCAGCAGCAATAACACCAGCAGCAGCAGCGTCAGTAAAAATTTTCCGACAAATTTCATTGCACCTTTCCCTAAGAGTTTCCGCCAGAGGTTGTTATGCCTGAATTACCGTTCTGGCTCAACCGCCTGAAGAGAAAGTCACAACAATTGAGAGGATGCCGCCGGTGAACGGACGGGCAGGCGCCCGTCCTTCGTGCTCTATTTTTCCAGCGGGAAAACCAGATTGAGTATGATAGCGGTAATGCCGCCCGCAGCGATGCCCGATGACAGCAGGGTTTTCAGCCAGTCAGGCGCAAACTGCAGGATCAGTGGCTGTTGCGAGACGCCAAGACCGACGGCCAGCGACAACGCGATAATCATGATGGCGCGACGGTTCAGCGGCTCGCGTGACACGATGCGCACGCCGGAGGCCGCAATGGTGCCGAACATCACCAGCGTGGCACCGCCGAGTACCGGTTCAGGAATGTGCTGCACAAAACCACTTACCGCGGGAAACAGGCCCAGCACGATCAGCATCAGCGCCACGACAAAACCGACGTAGCGGCTGGCCACGCCGGTTAGCTGGATCACGCCGTTGTTCTGGCCGAAGCAGGAATTGGGAAAGGTGTTGAACAGGGCGGAAACGCAGGAGTTCAGGCCGTTAGCCAGCACGCCACCTTTCAGGCGCTGCATATAAAGCGGTCCGCTAACCGGCTGCTCAGAAACATCAGAAGTGGCGGTGATATCCCCGATGGTTTCCAGCGACGTCACCATAAATACCAGCATCAGCGGAATCAGCAGGTTCCAGTCGAAACCAAGGCCGTAGTAAAGCGGCGTTGGCACGGCAATCAAGGCATTGGTGGCGGGAGCGGTTTGCTGCGGCAGCATATCCATCGCCCAGGCCAACAGATACCCCACCGCCATGGCGATCACCAGAGATGCGACGCGCAGGTAGGGATTACGCTGGCGATTGAGCAGGATAATTACCAACAATACCGCACCTGCCAGCATCAGATTCTTCGGCGCACCAAAGGTGTGATCGTTCATCGCGGCAAAGCCGCCGCCAATCGAAGTCAGGCCAACCTGGATCAGGGACAGGCCGATAATCATCACCACAATGCCGGAGACCAGCGGCGTAATAATGCGCCGTGCCAGATGCAGCACGCGGGATAGCACCATCTCGGTACAGGAAGCGACCATCAGCGTGCCGAACAGCGCCGCCATCATGGTAGGTACATCCGCGCCGCCATTCTTCAGTACCATGCCGCCCATAATCAACGGCGTAACAAAGTTAAAGCTGGTGCCCTGAATAGATAACAATCCTGAACCGACCGGCCCCCAGGTTTTAATCTGTAAAACAGAGGCGATACCGGAAGCGAACAGCGACATACTGATAATGTGCTGCGTGTCCTGCGCGGGCAGGCCAAGCGCCTGGCAAATCAGCAGCGCGGGCGTGATCACCGCAACGAACATCGCCAGCAGATGTTGGCATGCAGCAAACAGCGTTTGTGGCAGCGGCGGGCGGTCATCAAGGCGATAAATCAGTTCACTTTTTGCCGGATTGGCAGCAGTCGAGTCGGTGGGATTGGCGGACATTTTTTCTGTTCCTGATCACAAAATGGCGATTGTAAACAGAAGCCCGCTAAAAGCAATCGTTTGCTAATGCAGGATAATAAAGAGCGGGTCAGGCGTTGGTATAACGCTCGGTTTCAGGCAGCCAGCGCTCTATCAGCGCCTGCGCCTGCTGCGGATAGTGCTGATGAATATGGCGCGCAACGCGCTGCACTTCCGGAATCATCGCCTGATCCCGCAGCAGATCGGCAACCCTGAAGGCAGCATTACCGGTTTGACGGGTACCCAGAAGCTCACCGGGACCGCGGATTTCCAGATCGCACTGGGCGATAACAAAGCCGTCGTTGCTGTCGCGTAGCACCTGCAGACGTTTCTGGGCGGTTTTGCTCAGAGGCGCCTTGTAGAGCAATACGCAATGCGACGCGATGGCGCCACGGCCTACGCGTCCGCGCAGCTGATGCAGCTGGGCGAGGCCCAGGCGTTCCGGGTTTTCGATGATCATCAGGCTGGCATTGGGCACGTCCACGCCCACTTCGATCACCGTGGTAGCCACCAGCAGCTGCAGTTCGCCGAGTTTAAAAGCCTGCATCACCGCCTGCTTTTCGGCTGGCTTCATACGGCCATGCACCAGCCCAACGGCAATCTCCGGCAGCGCCAGCTTCAGCTCTTCCCAGGTGGCTTCTGCCGCCTGTGCTTCCAGCAGATCAGACTCTTCAATCAGCGTGCAAACCCAGTAAGCCTGACGGCCTTCACCGCAGGCGCTCTGCACGCGAGTAATGATTTCAGCGCGTCGGCTATCGGGAATCGCTACCGTGGTAACCGGCATGCGGCCCGGCGGCAGCTCATCAATGGTGGAGGTATCGAGATCGGCATAGGCCGTCATCGCCAGCGTGCGCGGAATGGGCGTGGCGGTCATGATCAGCTGATGAGGATGAAAGCCCTGCTCTTCGCCTTTTTCCCACAGCGCCAGCCGCTGATGCACGCCAAAGCGGTGCTGTTCATCAATGATCACCAGCGCCAGGCCGTTGAACTGCACCTGTTCCTGGAAAATGGCATGGGTGCCGACGATCATATTGACCTGGCCGCTGGCGATCAGCTCCTGCTGTGCCAGCCGCGCTTTGCCCTTCTGCTTACCGGCCAGCCAGCCCACTTCGAGACCAAGCGGACTGAACCACTGACGAAAGTTATTGGCATGCTGCTCAGCCAGCAGTTCGGTTGGAGCCATCAGCGCAACCTGTTTGCCCCAGGCGATCACGTGCAGCGCGGCTAACGCTGCAACCAGCGTTTTGCCTGAGCCAACGTCGCCCTGTACCAGGCGCATCATCGGATAATCGAGCGCTAAATCCTGTTCAATCTCTTTTACCACGCGCTTCTGCGCCTGCGTTGGCGTGAAGGGCAGCGCCGCCAGCAGTTTGTCGCTAAGCTGGTGGCGCGCCGTCATTGGCAGCGCATGGTAACGCTGTGCGCCTGCCCGCACCGCCAGCATGCTCAGGTTATGCGCCAGCAGTTCTTCAAGGATTAGCCGCCGCTGTGCCGGATGTTTACCGCTTTCCAGATCGGCAAGCTGCATATCAGGCGGCGGACGATGCAGCATTTGCAGTGCATCCGGCAGACTCATCATGCCGTGGCTCAGTTCTGGCGGGAGTAATTCGGCAATGGCGCAGGTTTCCAGCAGTTTGAGCGCCTGATCGGTGAGATTGCGCAGCGTTGCCTGACGAATGCCTTCGGTGGTGGAATAGACCGGCGTCAGCGTCTCCTGCAGTTCCGTGACGCTGTTTTCGCCCTGAATACGGTATTCAGGATGAATAATTTCTGCGCCGCGCTGGCCACGCTTGATCTCGCCGTACGCGGTGACGCGCTTGCCCGGCGCAAGGCTGTTTTTCATGCCTGCGTTGAAATTGAAGAAACGCATAGTAAGCACGCCGCTGCCGTCGCTGATCTGACACACCATCATGCGGCGTCGGCCAAAAGTAATGTCGCTGTGCAGCACTTCGCCTTCCACCGTGGCCCAAATGCCCGGCAGCAGATCGTTAATGGCGTAGAGTTGGGTGCGATCTTCGTAGCGCAGCGGCAGGTGCAGCAGTAAATCCTGAACGGTGAGCAGGCCGAGCTTAGCCAGCTTGCCTGCCTGACTGGCACCGACGCCGGTCAGGGAATTAAGCGGAATGGCGTCCAGCAGGCGGCCTGTCATCTTTTACGGGCCGTGGATTGCATGGTTGCCCACCATTCGTCATCGGCGATCACTTCACCGGCATCGTTAATGTAGGGATAGGGCAAACGCTTGTGTTTAGCCACGCGTGCCAGCACCGGATAACCGCCTTCAAACAGCAGGCGCTGCTGTTCACTTTCGCTCAACGGGCTTTCACTGCGCTGGTACATGCCGGCATTTTGGCGCTGACGCTGCGCTTCATAAAGAATCAACGCCGAGGCCACCGAGACGTTCAATGACTGCACCATACCGATCATCGGAATGATGATCTGCCGATCGGCCAGCGCCAGCGCTTCTGCGGTGATGCCGGTTTTTTCCTGTCCCATCAAAATACAGGTTGGCCGGGTGTAATCAATGTCACGGAAATCCACCGCCTGCGGAGAGAGGTGCGTCGCCAGAATTTGCATATTCTGGCCTTTGAGATGAGTTACTGCGTCTGCGATGGTGGGATGGGTTTTCACCTGCACCCAGCTGTTGCTGCCTGCGGCGGATGAGACCACGGTGCGCATGCGGTTGCCCGGCCAGACGGCGTGAACCTCATGAACGCCTACGGCATCGGCCGTACGAATCACGGCAGAGACGTTGTGCGGCTTATGCACCTGTTCCATGCAGACGGTGAGATCGTGCTGGCGTGCAGCCAGCATTTCTCTGATACGGGTAAAGCGTTGTTCATTCATCGGGTTAGTTACGGTTGCGGTGCACTTTGATCACATCCGGCATCACACGGATTTTGCGCATGATGTTTGCCAGCTGGATGCGATCGCGCGCGGTCAGACGAATAAACGCGCTGTAAACGCGGCCGTCTCGCTCTTCCGTATTCAGACTCTGAATATTGGATCCGGCGGTATTAATGGCCGCGGTCAGATTGGCCAGCGCGCCCTGATGATTAAACATGTCGACTTTGATCTCAGCGACAAATTCCTGCTCGGTGACCTTATCCCATTCCACCGCCATAAATTTCTCAGGCTCTTTCTGATAGCCACGGATATTACGGCAGGATTCATGGTGCACCACCAGGCCTTTGCCCGGACTAACGTGCGCGACAATTGGATCGCCCGGAATAGGGCGGCAGCATTTCGCAAAGGTGATCAGCACGCCATCTGCGCCTTTGATCGGCAATTTGCCCTGCGAATCTTCCTGACCCGACGTATCGGCCACCAGTTGATTACCCTGCATCAGGTTTTTCGCTACCACCACGCTCATGGCGTTGCCAAGGCCGATTTCGGCCAACAAATCGTCCATTGATGCCAGCTTCATGCGCGCCAGTTCATGCTGGATATTTTCCGGCGGGATCTCAGCCAGTTTACGGCTGCCACCCAGCGCATGATTCAGCAGGCGACGACCAAGGCTGACCGAATCGTCACGCTTGAGATTTTTCAGCAGCTGACGAATTTTGGCGCGCGCTTTGGAACTGACGACAAAATTAAGCCAGGCGGCGTTGGGGCGTGCGCCCGGCGCGGTAATGATTTCGATGGTCTGGCCGCTGGTCAACGGCTGTGACAGCGGGTAAGGCTGGCGATCAACGCGCGCTCCCACGCAGGCATGACCGATATCGGTATGCACGGCATAGGCGAAATCCACCGGCGTGGCGCCAGCGGGCAATTCGACAATGCGGCCTTCCGGCGTGAAAACGTAAATCTCATCGGGAAAGAGATCGGATTTAACGCTTTCAATAAATTCAAACGAGCTGCCGGCGCTTTGCTGCAGTTCCAGCAGGCTTTGTAGCCAGCGCTGCGCACGGATTTGCGCGGTAGTGCTGCTTTCGCCCTGTTCTTTATAAGCCCAGTGCGCAGCGACACCCATCTCGGCCATCTGATCCATATCTTCGGTACGGATCTGCACCTCAACGGGCACGCCATGCGGCCCGATCATTGAGGTATGCAGTGATTGATAGCCGTTGGCTTTAGGAATGGCGATGTAATCTTTGACCCTGCCCGGGCGCGGCTTATACAAGCTGTGCATCTGGCCCAGTACGCGGTAACAGGTATCAACATCGCGGACAATCACGCGAAACGCGTAAATATCCATAATGGAGTGGAAACGCTGCTCTTTCAGCTGCATTTTGCAGTAGATCGAATAAAGGTGCTTTTCCCGACCGCTGACGCGACAGGGAATGCCCGCTTCCTGCAAACGACCATCGATCTCAGAGAGAATTTTTTGAATCATCTCTTTGCGGTTGCCGCGTGCCGCTTTCACCACCTCTTTGATCACCCGATAACGATTAGGATAGAGCGCTTCAAAACCCAGCTCTTCCAGTTCGGTTTTCAGATGATGGATACCAAGGCGGTGCGCCAGCGGGCTATAGATTTCCAGCGTTTCCAGTGCAATGCGGCGACGCTTATCGGGGCGTAATGACCCCAGCGTGCGCATGTTGTGCGTGCGGTCGGCCAGCTTGATCAAAATGACGCGGATATCCTGCACCATCGCCATGATCATTTTACGGAAGTTCTCGGCCTGCGCTTCTTTCTTGTCGCGGAATTTCAGCTTATCCAGCTTGGATACGCCCTCCACCAGTTCGGCAACGCTTTTGCCAAATAACTGTTCCATATCCTGGTAGGTGGCGGCGGTATCTTCGATAACGTCATGCAGTAGCGCAGCCATGAGGGTTTCATGGTCGAGCTTCATTTCCGCGAGAATACAGGCGACCGCAACCGGATGGGTGATATAAGGCTCACCGCTGGAGCGTGTCTGTCCCTCGTGAGCATCACGTGCGACAAGGTAAGCTTGCTTGAGGCGTTTAATCTGATCCTCAGGCAAGTATTTTTCAATCAGCTGATTGAGGCTTTCAAACAGATACAAGGCGAGGCCTTCCGGCAGCTAATTAACGACGACCTTCAGCGATAGCGGTAACAGCCTGCAGTTCTGCGGCTTCCTGCTCTTGCTGCTCCTGACGATCACGGACATCCAGAATCTTGTTGGTGATCAGACCTTCTTCGATTTCGCGCAGGGCGATAACGGTGGTCTTATCATTTTCTTCCGGAACCAGTGGATCTTTACCGCCGATCTGCATCTGACGTGCGCGACGAGCCGCGACGAGAACCAGGTCAAAACGGTTACCAATTTTCTCTACTGCGTCCTGAACGGTTACGCGTGCCATAAGTGTGCTACTCCACAGGTGAAGAAATGACTGGGCATAATACTGAAACTCAATTCAGTCTGCCATTAGTTTGCTGATTAAAGCATCATGCCGGGCTTTTTGACGGCCCATGCGCAAGCGCTCAGCGCGAATGATGGTTTTGAGATCGGACAATGCCAGATCAAAATCATCATTAACAATCAGATAATCGTACTCCGCATAATGGCTCATTTCGGCGACGGCCTGCGCCATGCGCCGGGCAATCACCTCTTCGCTGTCCTGACCACGGCCACGCAAACGGCGATCCAGCTCATCTTTCGACGGCGGTAACACGAAAATGCTGCGCGATTGCGGCATCTTCTCGCGAATCTGCTTGGCGCCCTGCCAGTCGATATCGAGGAAAACGTCTACGCCGGTAGACAGAATCTGTTCAATCGCCTTGCGGGAGGTGCCGTAATAGTTGCCAAACACTTCGGCATGCTCAAGAAAGGCATCTTCCGCAATCATTGCCTCAAATTCGTTCTTCGAGACAAAAAAGTAGTGTTCGCCATGATTCTCGCCAGGCCGCACGTTGCGGGTGGTATGAGAGATCGAAACCTGCGTGTCATACAGCGGCTGCGTTTTTAACAGCGCCTGAATCAAACTGGATTTTCCCGCGCCGCTAGGGGCGGAAACAATAAAAAGCGTGCCTTGAGCCATGATTCATCTTGAAGTGAGTAAAATGCGGAGTGTGTTTCCTGCACAGTATACACAGCTTCCCCCTGCCATGCAGCGTTTGTGATTTATGCCCGCCTTTTTTCTTTGCTTTTCCGTAATGACTCGCAGCTTGTTTGTCCTTTTGAGTAACGCCGGAATGTTTCTTGCGGCACGTTTTCCGGATAGCGCAAAGTGCGCTGGCATCGATAGCTGAATCACCGTTTACTGCTGGCAGCGTACAAAAGGAGCACTTATGAAGGGACTGTTTGCATTACTGCTGTTGCTTGTCGCGGGCCCGCTACAGGCTCTCTGTCCGGTCTGGACGCCAGCGCGTGCCGCAACGGAGATAGCCACCTTGCACCAGCAGCTTAGCCTGTGGGATCGGGCATATTATCAACAGGGACAAAGCCTGGTGGATGATACGCTTTATGACAGCCTGCAACGGCGTTTACAGCAGTGGCAAGGCTGCTTCCAGCCGGATGTGTTGCCTCATCAGTCGCAGTGGGCAGAAGGCGGCAACCTCACCCACCCGGTAGCGCATACCGGCGTCAAAAAGCTGGCGGATAAGTCTGCAGTGGCCTGGTGGATGCAGTCGCGCAGCGACATATGGGTACAGCCAAAAGTGGACGGCGTTGCCATTACGCTGGTTTACCGCGAGGGTAAGCTGGCTGCAGCGATCAGTCGGGGTGACGGCCTGCGCGGCGAAAGCTGGCTGCAAAAAGTCGAGAATATTCCCGCCATTCCTAAAACTCTTCCCGTTTCATTACCTGCCGTGGTGCTACAGGGAGAGCTGTTTTTACGGCGGCCCGATCATCAGCAGGCAAAAGATGGCGGCATGAATGCACGGTCGCAGGTCGCGGGGGCATTAATGCGTACAGAAAACAGTGACCTGCTCGATCAGCTCGACGTTTTTATCTGGGCATGGCCGGATGGACCGGTTGAGATGCAGCAGCGTCTGAACACGCTGCGTGACTGGGGGTTTCCGCTCACTGCCGCGTGGACGAAGCCGGTTAGCGATGAACATGAAGCAGAAGCCTGGCGCGAGCACTGGTTTCGTCAGGCGCTGCCTTTTGCGACCGATGGCATTGTGCTGCAGCAGACGCGCCGTGCACAGGGTAAGCAGTGGTTACCGGGTCAGGGATCGGAGGTGGCAGCATGGAAATATCAGCCGCCCAGCGTGAGCAGCGAAGTCACGCGTGTGAGCTTTTCCGTGGGCCGCACCGGCAAAATCGCGGTGGTGCTTGAGTTGTTGCCGGTGCAACTGGATGACAAAACGGTGCGCCGGGTCAATGTAGGGTCAATAAAGCGCTGGCGTGAATGGGATGTCATTGCAGGCGACCAGATTGCGATTAGCCTGGCCGGGCAGGGGATTCCGCGACTGGATGAGGTGATTTGGCGGGTAGCGCAGCGTGATTATCCGGTGGAACCGGATGCTGGCCGCTATCACCCGTTAAGCTGCCTGTTACCTGCAACGGAATGCCGTGAACAGTTTTTGGCACGGCTTAGCAACCTGAGCCAGAAATCGGTTCTCGATCTGGCGGGCATTCAGCGCAGCAGCTGGCAGCGTTTGATGGCACATGACGATTTCACGCAGCTTTTTGCCTGGCTCGGTTTAAGCATTGAAGAGATGGCGCGCCTGCCTGGCATCAGCAACGCACGGGCAGAACAGCTCTGGCATCGTTTTCAGTTCAGCCGCCAGCAGCCGTTCAAGCGCTGGCTTAAAGCGCTGGGTGTGCCATTGCCGGCCGCGGCCCTTGATGCAATGGCCAGCGAGAACTGGCAGAGCATTCAGGCGCGTGGTCCTGAAGCATGGCAGCAATTGCCGGGTATTGGGCCAAAAACCGCACGGCAAATAACGGACTTTCTCGCTGACCGCACCGTCAATGAGCTGGCTGTCTTTCTCCAGCGCCAGCGCATTCCCGGTTTTGCAGAGCTTAATGTTCCGGATGAGGATAATTGAAGATCGGCAGGCCGAGCTTGAAGCGCAGCGCCAGCAGGCGGGCAATAAAGCCAAACAGCAAGGTGAGAATAATCACCAGCTCGTGCGAAAGGTCAGTTTTCAGCAGCAGGATGTAGATCCAGCCAGAGGCGAAGGCGATGCCAGCGTACAGCTCTTTCTGGAAGACCAGCGGAATGCGATTGCAAAACATATCGCGCAGAACGCCGCCGAATACGCCGGTAATGACCGCGGCAATGGCGGCAATCAGTGAGGCATGGCCGCTGTCCAGCGCCACCTGTGCGCCGATAATTGAAAAAACTACCAGGCCTAGCGCATCAAGTACCAGAAACACTTTACGCAGGTGGTTCATTAACGGGGCGACCAGCGTGGTTACCACGGCCGCGGCGGCAACAATCACGATGTACTCAGGATGCTTAACCCAGCCGAGTGGGTAATGTCCAAGCAGGATATCGCGCACCGAGCCGCCACCAATAGCGGTCACCGAGGCAATAATAATGACGCCAAACATATCCATTTTGCGACGTCCGGCCGCCAGCGCGCCGGTCATGGCTTCGGCGGTAATCCCGATGAGGTAAAGCACAGTGAGTAACATAGACAGCTCCTGAAAGTTGGCGCAAGCCTAAGCGTTACGCCAGTTTCAGGCGACTGAAATTTTTTAACGTTGGCTTATTCGCATTAGCTGAGTTTATGCGATTTTTCCAGCGATGCCTTTTATCACCGTGGCTTCAGGCTAACAATCACGTTAGCAAGTACGTCGGGCTGAATGAAAAAAGTAATCTCAGGTACAATGTTAGCGCATCAGCGTCGGCTGTTTGCCGCTGAAGGCCCAGCCGGGTATTAACTGTTGCATCACCAGCGCGTCGTTGCGGTCTTTAACGCTCAGGCTGTTGTATAAACGATTAGCCGCTTCCACCGCTGACATATCCAGCTCAACGCCTAATCCCGGCTTGTCCGGCAACGTGATTTTGCCGTCGCGGATGTGCAGTGGCTCTTTGGTCAACGCCTGACCATCCTGCCAGATCCAGTGCGTATCGAACGGGGTAATCTCTCCCGGTGAGGCGGCACCAAGATGGGCCAGCATCGCGAGGGAAATATCAAAATGGTTATTCGAATGACAGCCCATGGTCAGATGCCACTCGTTGCACAGCTGCGCGATAGTGGCGGCGCTACGCAGCGTCCAGAAATGCGGGTCGGCCAACGGAATATCGATAGCGTTGAGCTGAAGCGCATGATTCAACTGGCGCCAGTCGTTGGCAATCATGTTGGTGGCCACCCGCAGGCCGGTCGCGCGCTTGAACTCTGCCAGCGTTTCCCGGCCAGAATAGCCCTGTTCGGCACCGCAGGGATCCTCAACGTAGGCCAGCACATCGTCCAGCCCTTTACACAGGCGAATGGCATCATCCAATTGCCATGAGGCGTTCGGATCCACCGTGATGCGCGCCTGTGGAAAGCGTTTCTTCAATGCCTGTGCGGTCTCGATTTCTACCTCGCCAGCATGAACGCCGCCTTTGAGTTTGAAATCCTTGAAGCCATAGCGATCGTGCGCCGCTTCTGCCAGCCTTACCACGTCCGCTGGCGTCAGCGCGGTCTGATGTCGTAGCTGATACCATTCGTGTTCCCGGCTGCTGCCTTCGCGATAGGGCAGATCGCTTTTATGGCGATCGGCGATATAAAACAGGTAGCCCAACACCGGGATTTCATCGCGCACTTTACCGGCGCCAAGCAGTTGAGCAACCGGCTCATCAAGAAACTGGCCCATCAGATCGAGCAAGGCCGTTTCAATGACCGCCAGCGCATTGTTGTGTTTCTCCAGGCTCCACGGATGTTCATCCACCCGCTCACTTTGCAGCGGATGTTTTGCCGCTAAATCCTGCTCATGCAGCGTAGTGAGCATGGCGTTCAGTTGAGAGATTTTCTTGCCAATAATGAAAGGCGCGGCGTCGCGCAGGATTCTTTGCAAGATCAGAGAAGCTGGCGCTTCGCCGACGCCGGTGTGTCCGGCACTGTCGGTCAGCAAAACCAGCACGCGGGCGAAATAGCTGCTGTGCGCGCCGGCAATATTCAGCAGCATGCTGTCATAACCGGCGACCGGAATGATCTGCATATCCGTAATAACGGGCGTATCAGACATTGGGTGACTTCTCCATATCAGAATGATCGGTATGCGGTTTACGCAGCAGCAGCGTGATCGCAGCGAAAATCGAGCAGGCACTGAGCGCAATCAGTCCACCGGTGGTGCTGCCGGTTTTCATCTCCATATAGCCAAACACCGTGGGCGCAAAAAAACCGCCAAGGTTGCCCAGCGAGTTAATCAGGGCAATGCCCGGCGCAACGATGCTGGAAGGCAGGCTGGCCTGTGGAATCGGCCAGAACAGGACCGCACTCGATTTGGTGCCGACGCAGACGATACACAGCGCGAACAGTCCCATCAGCGGATTGCCGATTGCGCAGAGGAAGGTTCCGGCTGCCGAAACCAGCAGCGCAACGGCTAGCATCATTTCGCGGCGGTGATGAAAACGGTCAGCCAGCCGACCCAGAATGTTGATAGCGATAATGGCGCACAGCCAGGGAATTGCGGTAAGCAGGCCGATTTCAAAGGGCGACAGTCCCTGAATGCGGCTGATGATTTGCGGCTGCCAGAACACCAGCGTGTAACCGGTCATGCACATAATAAAAAACAGGAAACAGAGATAAGGCATCCGGCCTTCAAACAGCAGTTTCCATTTTGATGTCTGCCGTGAGTGACCATCACGCGTAGCCGATTCCTCAGCCAGTGCCTGATGCAGCGCCTGCTTTTCTCCGGCAGTTAGCCAGGCTGCGCGGTCTGGCATGGATACCAGCCAGCCTATCGCAAAAATACCCACCAGCACTGAGATGGCACCTTCAACAAATAACACCCATTTCCAGCCAGCAATGCCCATAAAATCATGCATCTCCAGCAAACCGCCGGTAATGGGGCCAGACAGTAAATAAGCAGCGGCGGAGCTACTGAGGATCAAGGCAGTGGCGCGCCCGCGATAGACGTTGGGCACCCATTTGCGAAAGTAGAACAGCAAGCCGGGAAAGAAGCCCGCTTCGGCGATGCCGAGTAAAAAGCGCAGCAAATAGAACTGGGTTGGCGAGGTAATAAAGCCGGTGGCAAAAACCACCACGCCCCAGGTAATCATAATGCGCGTCAACCAGGTGCGGGCCCCAAGACGATCGAGCATGATATTGCTCGGCACTTCAAACAGCGCATAGCCGACAAAAAACAGCCCGGCACCAAAGCCAAAAGCGGCAGAGCTGATGCCTACGTCCAACTCCAGCGCATGCTTGATGAAGCCGACATTAGAGCGATCGATCTGATTGATAATTAACATCAGCATCAACAACGGAATGATGCGAGCAAAAAATTTCCGGTTCGCGCTGCGAACCTCTTTGTTTTCATGCCCTGTCATGATGGCCTCAGTTTTCTTTAAATGAGACGATCAGCATTACCAGGGTGGGGCACGATTACCTGAGGCGTTTGCACAAAGCGTGTTGCCGGTTTGTAAATTTAACGGCCAGTAAGCAGCAATAATCGGTGGTTTTTCAGGCAGATTAACATTTGGGGATTTGCCCAGCACAGGCTTAAGACAAGCGTAAACTTTTGTATAAAAGAGTGAAGTGGCTCACGACTGGGTAACACGAAGAAGGCAGGAAAAGTCAGGCGCGCCGGAAGCGCGCCAGAGAAATTAGCGGGTACGGCGCAGCGAGGAGAGGCTCTTCATATTGAACACGAACTCAGCCTGAAAATACTCACGTCCATAACAGCAGAACATCAGCGTACGCACAGAGACCATTGCCAGATAACCCCAGACGGCACACAGAATCGACGGCGACAACCAGACGGTAATCAGAGTGGCGGTCATGCCGGTAATTACCGCTGCGGTTTCAGTCAGGGCAATACGAGTAAAATGACGCTCTTTTTGTAATATAGCGCGATAATGTTGACCCTGCGGAATAATAATAAAAACCAGTGACAGCATTTCAATCATTAAACCCAGTTCAGGCTGGCCGGAAAAACGACTGATGACATCGCTGCCAATAAACAGCACTGCAAAGAAAGCCAGTCCACTAATAATATTAAACCAGTACAGCGTCGACAGCTGATTGTTATTTAAAATGTGGCGACGAATGATCTTATTCGAAAAACCCCTATCGCACAGCGTGTCGAGGATTAACAGCATTATGATTGAGGTTGCCAGCATATCGAACTCGCCTTCGCCCAGGACCTGGGCCAGCAGCGAGAGCTGTAGCGCACCAATCGCAACGATTTTGACCGCGGAAAGTAAAGACCAGCGGATATCACTTATGGCTCTTTGTTTGGTTGTCATAGTACGCTCTTGAAAAGGTTTGCTGTAATCCGGTATATGCCTGAAGAACTAATAATAAAGGTGCTGGTGTAGAAAAATTAAATCGCTGTGCTTACGTTCCGTTTATTTTAAATAACGGATTTCAATGGCACTCAGCGTTCAAAAGTTATAATAAGCGAAACCCGGCTGTTTTCTCTGGCGGAAAGCATCTTTGCCGGGGCGGCTAAAATTTCATTTTTATATGTAACGTTTTAATTATAGGTGTTGCTGTGTGTGGAGTAATTTATACGCTGCTTTAGCTAATTAAGCACCATAAGAAAACTCTTATAAATTAGTTTGATTAAAAAATGGTTTTGTATATTGCAAGTAATTCCACTTATGTGTAAATCCAATTGTTAAGTGATCGTAGAGTAAGATAGCAGTCTACCGAATGCTCAATTGAAAATCTCTTTTTATATCAAGCGTATGTGTTTATTTTGGTGCGGATTTCCAGGAATTTTTCAGGATTTAATAGTTAAGTAAGTCTTACTTCAGGCTGGTTTTTACAGCCTGAATCGTTAACGTCGCTCAGCTAAAAAAATGGTGGCTATACCAACAGTTAATGCGATTTTTTTACTGATGACGCTTTCAGGTCGTCATCAGGGTATGTAACGCCTGCAAATCACGCTCGACGCAGGCGATATCTTCTGCAAAACGTGCATCGCCGGTAAAGGGCTGGCGATAAACGGTGATCACCACGTCGGCACCTTCCTGATTGGCGATAACGCGCATGGGCATATAGATCTCGCGGCCCAGGCCGGTATCCACCCAGTGATCCATAATGCCGAAAGGGTTGTAGTCGCTAAACCGTACTTTTACCGTGCCTTTTGGCCCTTTCGCGACCCAGTGATTGCCTTCTGCTTCCAGCGGCGTCTGGCTTAGTCCGGATGCCCACTGCGGAAAAAAGTCCGGCTTCCAAATCGTTTCATACAAATCGACCCAGTTACGGGGAATGGTCAGGCTTAACGTTTTCGACGGCAGCATAGTGTCTCCAGCTCGCGGGGGAATGAAATGATTTAACCATTGCCTCCGCGGGATGGGAATCGCTTTGTGTTAAATCACTGGTATGGCTCAACAAAATTTGCCACGCGCATCAATCGGAATGATTTCTGCCTGGCCGTCTTCATCCCGTAAAACGGCGCGATCAAACTGCGCCATCACCGCACAGGCGTGGTTGGGGAAAATGCGCATCAGGCTGCCCAGCGTGGGAATGACGCCCTGGTGCGGCACAAAAGCGTGCTCTTCTGATAGCTTCTCGATCCAGAAACCCTGCTTGGCGTTTACCGCAAGGCCAAAACCCACGGCGTTAGTGCCGTGCGGCCCGCGATCGGAACTCAATGCTTTTGAGCCGGCATCCAGAATGGCGTAGCGCGCATTGGTTGCAACTACCCGCGCCACCACGGTCATCGCCAGCGCATCGGCGTCGCACAACCCAAGCCGAAGCGCGGTGAGATCAAGCAGCGCATAGTTGCCCGGCCGCAGTTCGTCGGTGGCAGCAGCGATCGGTGCGCCCAGTGCGGTGGGTGTGGCGCCCACTGACAGCGGACAATAGTTAAAGCCCGCTGTTGCAAGCCGTTGCTGCAACAGGCGCAGCTGCTGCATTTCATGCGCGGCGATGGCGGTAATAGCGGAAAGATTCTCTGCGCCATAAGCATGGCCAGCGTGCGCCACCAGCCCGGCAAAGCGCAGCTGATGCTGGGCAATGCTGGCGGCAAGATAAAGTCCGTCATCGGATTCAGCCTGCACGCCGACGCGACCAAGCCCGACATCCACCTTAATGGCTACCGCCAGCTGACAATCGGGCTTCGCCTGGGCTGCCGTCGCGATCGCCTCAACGCCCATCAGCGACGCGGCAATCAGCGTCAGACGCGCCTGATGTTCGGCTGCCAGCGCCAGCAACGGCGCAAGCGTACCCGGCGTCACCACCGGATAGGCCAGCATCACATCGCGCACGCCGCCCTGAATAAACACCATCGCTTCTTCCGGTTTCGCCACGGTAATACCCACCGCGCCTAACGCCAGCTGGCGTTGAGCAATGGCGATGCTTTTATGCGTTTTGACGTGTGGCCGCAGTCGGGCACCTGCTCGCTCGGCTTTATGCTGCATCGTCATCAAATTACGATCGAGGCGCTGTTTATCAATTTCCAGCCATGGCGTCGGACGGTCGTCATATAAAGGACGGGAAAAATCGGTGAGATCGGGCAGTTCCATCATTGGGCTCCGCATAAGAGAGAGACTCTCATCATGGTCCGCTGCGTAGCAGAGATCAATCAGCCGGTGGGCGGCGGTGGCTCCCACAGTGAAAGATTTTATCTGATCGCCGGGCTTACGTTACCATAGTGATAAGCCCTGGTATTTCCGCGCTGAGAAGCGCACCATCGCGCCATTAATCCCGTTCGGGCGTGCATTCGCTGACTGCGTTGGCAATGCCGAATCATCTCAAGAGGAAACAGCATGAAAGAAGGCCCACTGAATGAAAAAGAGCTGGAGTGGCTTGAGGACACCTTAATTAAATATGGCAATGAAGATTCCGTGATGGACGTGGCCGAGCTGGATGGCCTGCTCACTGCGGTGCTTTCTGGCCCGACGATGATTGAGCCGGAAGTCTGGATGGTGGCGCTGTGGGGCGGCGAGAAAAACGTGCCGCGCTGGACCAATGAGCGCGAGCTGCAGCGCTTTATGGATCTGACTTTCCGTCACATGAATGATATCGCCGATCGTCTGCACGATTATCCCGATCAGTTCGAGCCGCTGTTTGGCGTCAACACCGTTGAAGATCAGGATTTCACCGTGGTGGAAGAGTGGTGCTTTGGTTATATGCGCGGCGTGGCGCTGGATGACTGGTCATCACTGCCGGCAAATTTGCAGCCTGCACTGGAAGCGATAAAGCTGCACGGCACCGAAGAGAATTTTCCGCGGGTTGAAAAACTCACGCCGGAAGCGTTTGAGCAGAGCATCGCGGCGATTGGCCCGGCCGCACTGGAGCTGCACGGCCACTGGCTTTCGCAGCCGATTGCCCCCAGCGCACCGGTGCAGATGCCTTACGTAGCCGAACAGCAGGTTGGCCGCAATGATCCCTGCCCCTGTGGCAGCGGCAAGAAATACAAAAACTGTTGCCTGCACTGATCGTTCTGCTGCCGTGCATGATGCAAAAAGCCCGCATAACGCGGGCTTTTTTACGGGCTGAGCGGGGTTATTCGATGTTCTGAATCTGCTCACGCATCTGTTCAATCAGCACTTTCAGCTCGATGGCTGAGGTGGTGATCTCGGCATTGATAGACTTAGAAGCCAGCGTGTTCGATTCACGGTTGAACTCCTGCATCATAAAGTCGAGGCGACGGCCAACGGCTTCTTTCTTTTTCAGGATGTTGTAGGTCTCTTTAACGTGCGCGTCGAGGCGATCCAGCTCTTCCGCTACGTCGATACGCTGCGCCATCATCACCAGTTCCTGTTCAAGGCGGGTGTTTTCCAGCTGTACTTCCGCCTCTTCCAGTTTGCTGATCAGGCGTTCGCGCTGCCATTTCACCACTTCTGGCATCTGGCTACGGACTTTGGCCACTTCCACATTAACGCCTTCCAGGCGCTGCTCAATCATGGTTTTCAGTGCTGCGCCTTCACTTTCGCGTGCGGCAATAAAGTCATCAATCGCCAGATCCAGCGTGCTCAGCAGTTCAGCGGCGATCGCATCCAGATCCTGTTCCTGAGCAGACATCACGCCCGGCCAGCGCAGAATATCCAGCGGATTGATTTCACCTTCATCGCTCTGCATTTTTACCCAGTTCGCCGCTTTTACCAGCTGTTTGGCCAGCTTTTCATTCAGCATCAGCTCGCTTTGCGCGCTGGCGTCGCTGTCGAAACGCAGGTTGCATTCGATTTTGCCACGCGTCAGACGGTTACGGATCCGCTCGCGGATAACCGGCTCCAGGCTGCGGAACTGCTCCGGCAGGCGGATATAGGTCTCAAGGTAACGTTGGTTCACGGAGCGGAGCTCCCATGCCGCGCTGCCCCATTCGCCTTTGGTTTCACGTCGTGCGTAGGCCGTCATACTGCGGATCATTTTGCATACCTGTTTCAAGAAAAGATGCAGGAATTATAGCGGTGCAAGCCGGAGCATGATAGGACTAAGCCCCTATGCTGACAAATCCCCCGACGCACATTCATCATCAACGTAGGGAAGACCATGAAGAGAAAGTTTTGCGCCGCCGCGATATTAACGCTGTTGCTAAGTGGTTGCGCTATGCCGCCACCGCCGCCTCAACCTCTGCCACAGGGCACCCGACCGCAGCCGATCTGCGCCGCGGGTGAGATGATGATACAAACCACCTTATGGTTTGGTTTGAACCGGCCACACGGCGCCCCGATCTCAGCCGCAGAGTGGCAAAACTTTGTCGATAAAGAGGTGACGCCACGCTTCCCTGATGGCCTCTCGGTAATTGAGGGCAACGGGCAATGGATGGGTAAAGATGGCACGCTGGCGCGCGAGAAAAGCAGGGCGCTGTTGCTGATTCATGGCATGGGTGAAGAGAATCACGAAAAAATTGAAGCGCTACGCACGATTTATAAGCAGCGCTTCCAGCAGGAATCGGTGATGCGGGTGGATCAGCCCGCCTGCGTCGGTTTTTAACCGTGCCGCGGGCCGTCAGATTACAGAAACAGGCCGGCGAAAGCGGCGGACAGCAGGCTAACCAGCGTTGAGCCGTACACCAGTTTCAGGCCAAAGCGTGACACGACGTTGCCCTGCTGCTCGTTCAGGCCCTTGATGGCACCGGCGACAATGCCGATCGAGGCAAAGTTGGCAAAAGAGACCAGGAATACTGACAGAATGCCGAGTCCGCGCGGCGTCATTTCAGCGGCAATCTTTTTCAACTCGATCATCGCCACAAACTCGTTGGCCACCAGCTTGGTGGCCATAATGCTGGCCGCCCGCAGCGCATCCGGCGCCGGAATGCCAATTAGCCAGGCGAAAGGATAAAAAAGGTAGCCAAGAATTTGCTGAAAGCTGATGCCAAACAGCGCGCTGAACAGAGCGTTGACGGCAGCAATCAGCGCAATAAAGCCGATCAGCATCGCCAGAATGATCATCGCCACTTTGAAGCCCGCGAGAATGTATTCCCCCAGCATCTCAAAAAAGCTCTGATCTTCGTGCAGCCTTTCCAGGTTGATCTCAGCCTCATCGCCACGCGGCGTTGGGTTAATGATTGACAGAATAATAAAGGTGCTGCACATATTCAGCAGCAGCGCGGCAACCACATATTTTGGCTCAATCATCGACATATAGGCACCGACGATCGAAAGCGAAACGGTCGACATTGCCGCGGCGGCCATCGAGTAGAGCCGACGCGGCGGAATATCAGCCAGTATGCCTTTATAGGCGATGAAGTTTTCCGACTGGCCGAGGATCAATGAGCTGACCGCGTTAAACGATTCCAGTTTGCCCATGCCGTTGATTTTCGATAAGCCGGTGCCGACCAGACGAATCAGCAGCGGCAAAATGCGCCAGTGCTGCAAAATGCCGATCAGCGCCGAGATAAAGACGATTGGGCAGAGCACGCCCAAAAAGATAAAGGCGAGTCCCTGCTCGCTCATGCCGCCAAACACAAATTCCGTTCCCTTCGCGGCGAAACCGAGTAAAGCCTCGAAGAACGCCGAAACATAGTTAATCAGCGTCAAGCCGCTGGCGGCATGCAGGAAGAAATAGCCCAGCGCCGCTTCAATCACCAGCAGTTGAATGATGTAACGCGGTCGGATAGTTTTGCGGTCGTTACTGACCAGCAGCGCAAGGGCAAAAATCACCGCCAGCGCCAGCAGAAAATGCAGCAGGGTTAACATAAGGTATCTTTTCAGGAGGAGGAAAAGCGCATTTAGCCACAATCGGCTGGCCGTTTCATCCCTTCTCTGCGGCAACCTTGATGATGAGCGGCGGTATGCATCGGCGGTCGAAGCCCGTATAATGCGCAGCCAATCATAGCAAGCCGGAGAAAAACCATGCGTCCAGCAGGCCGTAGCGCACAACAGGTGCGTCCCGTCACACTGACCCGTCATTACACGAAACATGCAGAAGGTTCTGTGTTGGTTGAATTCGGTGATACCAAAGTGCTTTGCACCGCCACGATTGAAGAAGGCGTGCCGCGTTTTCTGAAAGGCCAGGGACAAGGTTGGGTAACCGCTGAATATGGCATGCTGCCACGTGCGACCCACAGCCGTAACGCCCGCGAAGCCGCAAAAGGCAAGCAGGGTGGCCGTACGCTGGAAATTCAGCGTCTGATCGCCCGTTCCCTGCGCGCTGCGCTGGATCTGAAGGCGCTGGGCGAATTTACCATCACGCTGGATTGTGATGTGCTGCAGGCCGATGGCGGCACGCGTACCGCATCAATCACCGGTGCCTGCGTGGCGCTGGCCGATGCGCTGAATCATCTGGTGGCAAAAGGTAAACTGAAAGCCAACCCAATGAAAGGCATGGTCGCGGCAATCTCCGTGGGCATCGTTAACGGCGAAGCGCTGTGCGATCTGGAGTACGTTGAAGATTCTGCCGCCGAAACCGACATGAACGTCGTGATGACGGAAGATGGCCGGATGATCGAAGTGCAGGGCACCGCAGAAGGCGAGCCGTTCAGCCATGAAGAGCTGCTGGCGTTACTGGCGCTGGCCCGCGGCGGCATTGACGAGTTAATTGCGGCGCAGAAGGCGGCGCTGGAAAACTGATAATGACAGGCGACCAATGAGTCGCCTTTTTTTCGCATCGTTGAGGAGAGAAATATGAAAGCCTGGCAGCGCCAGTTTATAGAATTTGCCCTGAACAAGCAGGTGCTGAAATTTGGTGAATTCACCCTGAAATCGGGCCGCATCAGTCCCTATTTCTTCAACGCTGGCCTGTTCAACAGCGGCCGCGATTTAGCGCTGCTGGGCCGTTTTTATGCGCAGGCGCTGGTGGATGCGGCTATCGATTTCGATCTGCTGTTTGGCCCGGCTTATAAAGGCATTCCCATTGCCACCACCACCGCCGTAGCGCTTGCCGATCATCATGACCGCGATGTGCCTTATTGTTTTAATCGCAAAGAGGCCAAGGATCATGGCGAAGGCGGTTTGCTGGTTGGCAGCCCGCTGCAGGGAAAAATCATGCTGGTGGACGATGTGATCACCGCCGGCACTGCTATTCGTGAATCGATGGAGATCATTGCGGCCAACGGCGCTACGCTGGCGGGCGTGTTGATTTCGCTGGATCGCCAGGAGCGTGGCCGCGGCGATATTTCAGCGATTCAGGAAGTTGAGCGCGACTATAAATGCAAAGTTACCGCGCTGATTACCCTGACCGACCTGATTGATTATCTGCAGGAAAAGCCGGAGATGGCCGACCATCTGGCGGCGGTGCGTCGCTATCAGCAAGAGTACGGCATCTGATTAACGGGTGAGCGGGCATTGCGCCCGCATCGCCTTAGACTAACTGCATGGCTAACAGCGGCCAGCGCGCCTCAAACTCCGCCGTTGGGCGATAGCGAAACTCCGAACGGACAAAGCGCGACAACATTCCCTCGCAAAATGCCAGCAACTGGCTGGCCAACAGCGTTTCATCGGCCTGAAAACCTTCGCCTTCCCGCATTTTGCGTTCGCGCATTACCTGACGTAACTGTACTTCAATACGCTCAAACAGCTGGTTAATACGATCCTGTAACCGATCCTGCTCGAACATCAGCGCATGGCCGGTAAGAATGCGCGTTAAGCCGGGGTTCTTCTCGCCGAAGCCCAGAATCAGCTGCACAATCAGGCGCAGCCGCGTCAACGTCTCTTTTTCATCTTTCAGGATGAGATTAATGCGGGTAATCAGGCTGTCTTCGATAAATTCGATCAGGCTGTCGAACATACGCGTTTTGCTGGGAAAGTGACGATAGAGTGCGGCTTCCGATACGCCCACATTGGCCGCCAGTTTGGCGGTGGTAATGCGCTGACTGCCATCGCTGGATTCCAGCATCTGCGCCAGTGCCTGCAAAATCTCTTCGCGACGATTCCGTTTCGCGCTTTTCTTCTCTGCCATGATGTAAAAGACCCCTGAAATTTACCTTATGCGGGCGAATACCCACGCAGCGGCCGCAAGCACGAGGCTTACGGCACAACGGCGTTAATTAAATGTCCTGGATATGGTACGTACTGCGGGATATTACTGGCGGCCGGAGTGGCCAAAACCACCTTCACCGCGCGCGCTGGCGTCAAAATCGTTAACCAGATTGAACTCAGCCTGGACAACCGGCACGAAAACCAGCTGCGCGATGCGTTCGCCTGGCTGGATGGTAAAGCTGGTCTGGCTACGGTTCCACACCGAAACCATGAGCTGCCCCTGATAATCGGAATCGATCAGTCCTACCAAGTTGCCCAGCACTACGCCATGTTTATGGCCCAGCCCGGAGCGCGGCAGGATTACCGCCGCCAGCGATGGGTCAGCAATGTGGATTGCCAGACCGGTTGGCACCAGCGTGGTGGCGCCTGGTGCCAGCTCAACGCTCTCATCAAGGCAGGCGCGCAGGTCGAGGCCAGCAGAGCCCGAGGTGGCATACGCTGGCAGAGGAAATTCATTACCTACGCGTGGATCGATAATTTTAACGTCGATTTTTTTCATCATAAAGGCGGACTATCTCGTCTAATAACTGTTGGCCAAGGAGTTTCTTATCGCTAAGCGGTAAGACTTTTTCTCCCTCCTGCCAAAAAAGGTGAAGAGCGTTGGTATCACTGTTGAAACCATGCCCGGTTTTGGAGACATCATTGGCGCAGATGAGATCCAGATTTTTCCGCACCCGTTTTTGTTGCGCGTATTCTTCCACACTCCGGGTTTCTGCGGCAAATCCGACGACATACGGGCGGTTCGACTGAAGCGCGCCGACGCCTGCCACGATGTCAGGGTTTTTAACCATGGTCAGGGAAAGCACATCGCCCTGTTTTTTGATTTTTTGCTCGGCAATCTCTGCCGCGCGGTAGTCTGCCACGGCTGCGCTGGCAATGAAAATATGTTGTTGTGATATGTGCGCCATCACCGTTTGCTCCATCTCCAGTGCGGTAGTGACATCCAGCCGCGTAACGCCGCGCGGTGTCGGCAGCGTTACCGGCCCGGCAACCAGCGTCACCTGCGCCCCGCGCGCCGCCGCCGCCTCTGCGATAGCAAATCCCATTTTACCGGAGCTGTGATTGCTGATGTAACGCACCGGATCGAGCGCTTCACGGGTCGGTCCAGCGGTAATCATAATCTGCAGATGTTGCAGATCGTTGACGGGCTGCGCCCATTGCACCGCGTGGTCGACAATCTCCAGCGGATCGAGCATGCGGCCTGGGCCAACGTCGCCACAGGCCTGGCTGCCGCTGTCGGGGCCCCAAATCATGACGTTACGCGCCGCCAGCCGTTGCAGGTTGTCCTGCGTCGGTAGCGCGCGGTACATCTGTTGATTCATCGCGGGCACCACGGCAATCGGCGCGGGCGTGGCCAGGCACACGGTGGTGACCAGATCGTTGGCCATTCCGGCGGCAACGCGCGCAATCAGGTCAGCGGTCGCCGGAGCCAGTATCACCAGATCGGCCCATTTCCCCAGTTCGATATGGCCCATTGCGGCTTCGGCTGCCGGGTCGAGCAGATCGTCATACACCGGATAGCCCGACACCGCCTGTAAAGTCAGCGGCGTAATAAATGCCTTTGCGCCTTCTGTCATCACCACGCGCACATCCGCGCCACGATCGCGCAGCCGTCGCACCAGTTCAGGTGTTTTATAGGCGGCAATCCCGCCGCTGATACCAAGAAGCACTTTTTTACCGGCTAATCCGCACATAATTTGCCTGCCTGTGAAATACGGGAAGTTACGCCTGATGCGTCACAATAGCGTTATTTTATCACAGCTCATGCCGCGCAACGTGGCACAGGCGGCTGCATTTGCGAGACGTCTCGTAAAGCGGATGAGTGCGGCTGGCTGGCGGTGAAGGGGACGCGCATACTCGGTGCCGAACACAGGAGTGGACGATGGAAAAGGTATCTGGCAGCCTGCCGCCAAGAGAAAAGTTACAGCAACAGGGCGCAAGCGCATTAAGCGATGCCGAGCTGTTGGCGATATTTTTGCGCACTGGGGCGTCGGGCGTGCCGGTGCTGATGCTGGCACAACGCATGCTGAATGAGTTCGGGTCACTTTATAACATCATGACCGCCGGACAAGCTGACTTTAGTCATATTAAAGGCGTCGGCGAGGCCAAACTGGCGCAGCTGCATGCCATTGCCGAACTGGGAAAGCGCTTTTTTAGCACGCAGTTACTCAGTGAGAACGCGCTGGAAAATCCGCAGGCAACCTATCACTACCTGCAAAGCGTGCTGGCGCATCAGGAGCGTGAGATCTTTATGGCGCTGTTTCTTGATAACCGCCATCGCGTGTTGCTGGCGCAGACGATGTTCAGCGGCAGCATTAATAGTGTGGAAGTGCATCCGCGGGAAATTATCCGCGAAGCGCTTAAAATAAACGCGGCGTCGCTGATCCTGGCACACAATCATCCTTCCGGCTTCGCAGAACCCAGCCAGGCCGATCGTTTTATCACCGATAAGATAAAAGATGCCTGTATATTATTAAATATCAGATTGTTAGATCATATCGTAATTGGCCGCGGTGAGTTTGTCTCGTTTGCAGAGCGCGGCTGGCTATGATTATTTTCCGCAGCAATGTGGCGATAATGCGGTAATTTTAGGCGATCCTGAGGGATCTTTATCTGTTCGGGACTTGAGCACTTGCCCGGCAGAGCGTATACTACGCCACCTTTGAGAATCTCGGGTTTGGCGTTTGGGCCAACTCAGCGGGTTCACATTGAACTCGCCTGGATGGACTCAGAGCCTGACGAGGCGGCCAACACCTGGTTTTTTAAGCTCGAGCTGATTTGATTTTTGGAGAATAGACATGTCACGAGTCTGCCAAGTAACTGGCAAGCGTCCGGTGAGCGGTAACAATCGTTCCCACGCAATGAACGCGACGAAACGCCGTTTCCTGCCTAACCTGCACTCACACCGTTTTTGGGTTGAGGGTGAAAAGCGCTTTGTTACGCTGCGTGTATCTGCTAAAGGTATGCGCGTTATTGATAAAAAGGGCATTGAGACGGTTTTGGCCGATCTGCGCGCCCGTGGTGAGAAGTACTAAGGAACTGAATCATGGCTAAAGGTATTCGTGAGAAAATCAAGCTTGTTTCTTCTGCTGGTACAGGGCACTTCTATACCACCACGAAGAACAAACGTACTAAGCCGGAAAAATTGGAACTGAAGAAATTCGATCCAGTTGTCCGTCAGCACGTGATGTACAAAGAAGCCAAAATTAAGTAATTTTTGCTTCTGATAAAAAACCCGGCTCCGGCCGGGTTTTTTGTTTGTATAAAACGCACAGTAAGGAGTGGGCATGCCTGAATTACCTGAAGTCGAAACCAGTCGGCGCGGTATTGAGCCGCATCTGGTCGGTGAAACCATCGTGCATGCGGTGGTGCGTAATCCGCGTTTGCGCTGGCCGGTTTCCAGCGAAATTCATGCCCTGAGCGATCGGCCGGTGCTCAGCGTTCAGCGGCGTGCCAAATACCTGCTGCTTGAGCTGCCGGAAGGGTGGATTATCATTCATCTTGGCATGTCCGGCAGTCTGCGCATTTTGCCGCATGATATGCCAGCGGCCAAACATGACCATGTCGATTTAGTGATGAGCAACGGCAAGGTACTGCGCTATACCGATCCGCGCCGCTTTGGTGCCTGGCTCTGGAGCACCGATTTAGCTGCCAGCAACGTGCTGGCACATCTGGGGCCGGAACCGCTGAGCGATGACTTTACCAGCGACTATCTGTGGCAGAAGTCACGTAGCAAAAAAAGCGCCATCAAGCCGTGGCTGATGGACAATAAGCTGGTGGTGGGCGTCGGGAATATCTATGCCAGCGAATCGCTGTTTGCCGCGGGGATCCTGCCCGATCGTGCGGCCAATGCCATCACGCCGGAAGAGGCGGAACTGCTGGTGCGCACCATCAAGGCTGTCTTGCTGCGTTCAATTGAACAGGGCGGTACGACGCTGCGCGATTTCCTGCAAACCGATGGCAAGCCGGGCTATTTTGCTCAGCAGTTGCAGGTTTATGGTCGAGCAGGTGAACCCTGTCGGGTCTGCGGCACGCCAATTCTCAGCGCCAAACATGCGCAGCGATCGACCTTCTGGTGCCCGCTCTGCCAGCATTAAGCTGGCGCGTTGAGGCGGTTTAATAACGCCTGATGAATCGACGGTGGCAGAAAAGCCTCCACGTCACCGTGATGCCGCGCCACCTCTTTGACCAGCGAAGAGGAGACAAAGGAATATTTCTCCGACGGCATCAGAAACACGCTTTCCAGGCTGGCCAGCAGATGACGATTCATCCGTGCCAGCTGCATCTCATATTCAAAGTCTGATACCGCACGCAGGCCGCGTACCAGCACGTTTGCGCCCTGCGCTCTGGCGAAGTCAGCCATCAACTCGCTAAAGCCCAGCACCTCGACATTGCCCAAAGGCTCTACCGCTTCGCGCGCCATCGCCACCCGCTCATCCAGCGAGAACAGCGGTTTTTTGCTCGGGCTGGCCGCAATAGCGAGCACAACCTGATCGAACATCAGGGCTGCCCGGCTGACAATATCAAGATGACCGTTTGTCAGCGGATCGAATGTACCGGGATAAATTGCTTTGGTGCCCATAAGCTATTTTCTCTGGTTGGCCTGATTCAGCGCCCACAGCGCCGCGTATTTATTAAAAGTATATTGCGCGTTGACCATTGCTAACAGCCAGCCCTGTTTACCATCAAGGAATCCGGCGCGGAGCAGCAGCGTTTTCAAAAAAGCGCCGGTGGTATGGCTGAAAACGGAATAGATGCTGCAGCTTTTACCCTGCTGATGGCGCTGCTGCGCCCAGGCTTCGGCATAGGCCAGCTGTTTACGCTGGAAGGTAGAGAAGTCACGACAGGTCAGATGCAGCAAATCGCCCTGCAACGGCACGACGCGTGCGCCGGCAGTCTCAAGCGACTCATGAACCTGGTTATCATTGTAGCGCCATGCGCGCGGATAGAGGCGCAGCACGCGATCGGGATACCAGCCGCTGTGACGCATAAAACGACCGAGAAACAGATTGCGCCGCGCAATGCTATAAATGACGTCCGGCTGCGGCTGCATCAGCACCTGTTCGATGGCCGCGCGCAGTTCGGGCGTCACGCGCTCGTCGGCATCGATCATCAAAATCATCTCATGGCTGGCGTGCTGCTGCGCCTGCTGGCGCTGTTTGCCATAGCCCTGCCACGGACCGGCAGTAAAGACTTTTGCGCCATGCTGACGGGCAATCTCCGGCGTGTTATCGCTACTGCCCGCATCCAGCACCACGATCTCATCGGCCCAGCTTACTGAGATCAATGCATCCGCCAGCAACGCCGACTCGTTTTTAGCGATCATCACAACAGAGAGTGGTTGGCGCGGGTGCATTTAGTGATTCCGTGGCGGTAAGTAAGGTTCCAGCAGCTGCAACACGCGCTGAAGCGCGCCCTGATTCTGATGCAGCACTTCCACAGCGTGACGGCCGTAGTAGCGGCGATAATCATCGTCGCTGAGCAGATTACCGATCTCTTTATCGAGTGAGATAACGTCGGTAACGGTGATCAGCGCATCTGATTCCTGCAGCTTGGCGCAGATATCTTTGAAGTTAAAGGTGTGCGGGCCCATCAGCACCGGAATGGCGTGTGCCGCTGCTTCCAGTGGATTATGGCCGCCGCGCTCCACCAGGCTGCCGCCGACAAAGGCGAGATCGGCAATGCCATACAGCAGCATCAGTTCGCCCATGGTGTCACCAATTACGACCTGCGTGCTGCCGGAAGGAATTTCACCGCTGCTGCGCAGAATGTAACTGAAGCCGCGTTTTTGCGTCATGTCTCGCGCTACGTCGAAACGTTCAGGATGGCGCGGCACCAGAATCAACAGCAGGTCTGGGAAGCGCGCCAGCAGGCGGCGATGCGCATCAAGGATCAGGCTCTCTTCGCCTTCGTGCGTGCTGGTGGCGATCCACACTGGCCGACGCGAAGCCCACTGGCGACGCAGGGTCAGCGCACGTGCTGCCAGTTCTGGCGTCACCGAAATATCAAATTTCAGGCTGCCGGTGATGGTCAGCTGGGTGCGTTTCAGGCCAAGGTCAACAAACCGTTCGCCATCTTCCTCGTTCTGCGCGGCAATCAGCGTAATGCGTTGCAGCAGCTGCGCCATAAATTTGCCCAGCTTTTTATAGCCTTTGGCAGAGCGGGCCGAGAGGCGCGCATTGGCAATCACCAGCGGAATATGGCGCTGATGCAGCGCGGTGATGATGTTTGGCCACAGCTCGGTTTCCATGATGATCACCAGCTTGGGATCGACCACGTTCAGAAAACGGTTAATGGCGCCCGGCAAATCATAAGGCAGATAGACATGATGAACATCTTTGCCAAAGGCAGACTGCGCACGTTCTGAGCCGGTCGGGGTCATGGTGGTCACGGTGATCGGTAGCGTAGGATAGCGATGCCGCAAAGCGCGAACCAGCGGAACGGCCGCCAGCGTTTCGCCTACCGAAACAGAGTGCAGCAGAATACCGCCGGGTTTGACCTTGCCCGTACAGTAACCGTAACGTTCTGCCCAGCGCTGGCGATAGGCAGGCGCTTTGCGACCGCGCAGCCACAGGCGCAGCCAGATCAGGGGCTGAATGAGATAGAGCAGGGCGGTATAAATTGTCGTCATAGCCTTCTTTACGACACTATCGCGTCAAACATAACCAAAAAGTGAGAATGCGGCATGTTAGCAGATAACTTGCGCACTCTCACCCTACTTCACTGGCCGGTTTGCAATACCTTTTGGTACAAAGAAGTGAGCTCTGAAGCCAGACGCTGCGGCGTATAAGGCAGAATTCTGTCGCGTGCGGCGTCACCCATGGCAGAATTTTGCGATTTTAGGGGTATTGCCTTTACTGCTTCGCTTAACGCGTTGATATCTAATGCATCGCAGACAAAACCCTGCTTGCCATTTTCGATAAACTCCGCGCCGCCGCAGCCGGTGCTGGTGATCACCGGCAGTCCGCATGCCATCGCTTCCAGTATCACGTTGGGAAATGGATCGTAGAGCGTGGGCAAAATCAGGCCATCCGCGGCGTGGTAGAAGGATTGCACATCCTGTTGCATGCCAACAAAGCGCAGTCGGTCAAGGCAGTTCAGACGATTGGCAAGCTGCTGATAGCGTTTTAGCTGTTTATCCTGGCCCACGACAATCAGATAACGATCGCTGCGCGCCACCGCCTGAATGGCCGCCTTCAATCCTTTGCGCTCAAAGCCTGAACCGACGTAAATCAGCGCGGTTGCCTCGCCAGGAATATGCAGCTGCTGCCGTACCGCGGCGCGGCTTTCTTCGCTGGCAGGCTGAAAGCGCTGGCTGTCGATGGCGTTATAAATGACATGGATCCTGGCGGCATCAAGCTGGAAACAGCGAATAATGTCCCGTTTCACCATCTCGGAATTGCAGATCACCGCTTTCAGCTCGGGCGAATGAAACATCTCTTTTTCCGCCTGCAGCACGTAGCGATGATAAGGACTGATCGCCGCGCTCAGGCGCTGCCATGGCGTTACAATGCGGGCGCGCTGTTCCAGCCAGACGCGATGTACACCGTCGCCCGCACGAAAGATGTCGCAACCGGCGATGCGCTCATGGCTCTGCACAATATCAAATTTCTGCTGCTGCCAGCAGGCGCGTGCCGCAACCGCGAAGCCGCGTTCGCGGGAAACGCGGCCCAGCTTCGACGGATTGCAGATATGCAGATGCCAGTCGGGATGCGGCGTGCCTTGCCAGCTACGGGTAATGATGTTCAGCTCCAGCTGCTCGCTGCCAAGAGCTTCCAGCGCGCGCGAAATAAAGCGCTCAGCGCCGCCGTCGGGCCGATATTTCTGCCGCACAATCGCCAGACGTAATTTATTCATTGAGCAGTTTCCTTGCAGCCACCACCACATCCTCTACCGGAATGGGGGTCAGATAGCGCTGTTGCGTGTTGGTGTCGATCGAATCAGGCGCGGGCAATGGGCCATAATCACCGGCCCAGATGACCCGGTTATTAAATCCCCATGGTCGCCAGTGCTGCAGCTTTGTTGGCCCAAACAGCGCCAGGCAGGGCGTATCCAGCGCGGCGGCCATGTGCATTGGTGCTGAATCGACGCCGATAAACAGCACCGCATGGTCGATCAGCGCCGCCAGTTTGGTCAGCGATAATTTCCCGGCCACAGAGACCACATGCGGCGTTTTACAGTGGGCAAGGATATTGTCGATCATCGCCAGCTCGTTTTTATCCGGCGCTGCGGTGAGCACGATTTTGCGATCGGCACGCGCCAGGCGATCGATAACAGCTGCGACTTTTTCATCATCCCAACATTTGAATATCCAGCGCGATGTCGGCTGAATAACGATAAAAGCGTCACTGACATCCAGCCCGGCCAGCAACGCGGCGGTTTGCGGCCAGTCATCCGCTTCATAATGCATTGAGGCGACGGTATCGCGGGCCAGAATACCCAGCGGTGCCAGCGCGGACAGATTCTGTTCCACGGTATGCAGCTTGCCGTGTTCGGCGGTGGAAACGCGGTGGGTATGACAGAGGCGCCAAAAAGCGTTATCGCGCTTTTTGTAGTCGAAACCGATGCGCACCGGCGCGCCTGAAAACAGTGTGATAATGGCGCTGCGCCACTGATCGGCAAGGTTGATCACCACATCATATCGGCTGGCGCGAACGCGTTTGAGCAGTGCCCATTCATGCGCCAGTTTTTTTCTGCCGCCTTCCTGCTTCCACTTGCGATCGATCACATGCAGCTGTCGAATATCGGGATTAGCCTGCAGCATGGGGCGCGTTTCCTGATAAAGCAGCACATCAATATTGGCCTGCGGATAGCGTTGTCGCAGCGCGTTGATCACCGGCGTGGTCAGCAACATATCGCCATGATGGCGCAGTTTTATCAGCAGAATATTGTCAGGCGTAAAGTTTGCAGGAATTGAGCTTGCCATACTCACCAGTCTCAAAGTTAGGTGGCCCGATTGTAGGGCAAAGTATTAACAGGGAAAAGGTGCCGCAGGCACTCATTTGTTACGCCATTTATAAATACGACTGAGCCAGAGCAGCAATTGATACCACTGTTTGAGGCCGCGTGCGTTGCGTAACATCCGGCGATGCGTCTGCGTAGCAAAAATATCGGCAATGATTGCCCGGCGCGCATCTGCATCCGGCTCACGACGCACGGCATGACATACGCTCAGCGCTTCGTAGGTGATCTGCCGATGGAAGGCGGGATAAATGGTGACCTTGTGCCGATAGCGCTGGTTAATCTCTTCCAGCATGCGCGCAATTTTGAGGTAGTGGCGCTGATATTCCACGTTGCGCTGCCCGGTACGCTTGCGATTGCTGATCGACTGGTCGTGCATGTAGTAACGATAGAGCGGCGTGTCGGTGTAGCGCGCACGTGATGCGTTCATCATGAACTCGGTGGTCCAGGGAATATCCTGATGATGCAGGCCAGGTTCAAACCACAGTTGCTGCGTTTCAATCAGCTCACGACGATAAATTCCGAGCCAGACAACGTGCAGATAACGCCGCGTGTTCAGCGCGGTGTTCAGCCATTCTGCGCCGCTGAGGACCGGCGTTGAGCGCAGGCGCTCGGTGGGAATCAGCACCTTCATGCGATCGCTGCCCTTGAAACAGACTTCGGCGTTGCACTGAGCAACATCAAGATTGTCTGTTTCCGCCATGGTGACCAGTTGCTGATACATAGCAGGCATCATCTGATCGTCAGCATCAGGAAACGTGACATATTTGCCACGGGCGACGGCCAGGCCCGCATTGCGTGCGCGCGATACGCCGCCATTCTCCTGATGAATAACCGAAACATGAGCATGCTGCGTTGCGTACTCATCTGCCAACTCGCCGCTGCCGTCGGTAGAGCCATCATCAACAATGATGATTTCCAGCGAAGTCAGCGTTTGCGCCAGTAGCGATTGCATAAAAGGCGCGAACAGGTCGCCAGCGTTGAACATCGGCACAATAATGCTGAGCTGGGGTGCAGCAGGAGAAGAGAACTCGGTCATAATTTAATCATCGTGGCGCAGGCGCGCAGGAAGGCGTGCCGAAATAAAGTGGTAAATGTCATCCAGCTTGCGCTGGTCGAGGCCAAACAGCTGCTCCGCTGAATAACGGTAGGCAGGCGGCGTGTCGAAGACAAAGGATGACGGCGCAATGTGGTCCGGGCCAATCAACAACACGTCGCCAAGCGGACGCTGTTCTTCAACGCAGCACGGGCCATAAATCAACACCACTGGCACCTGCATGGCATCGGCAATATAGACATTGCCGGAATCTGAAGCGATATACACATCCATTGCGCCAATCGCCTGCGGCACCGCCTGCAGTGGAAGCTGGCCGATCATATTAATGATATTGCTGCGCTTGCCGGTGAGCTTCAGCAGTTCATCCAGCCGTGATTGCTCATTCGGTGCACCAAAAATATAAAACAGGCAGGGTAAATCGCTCAGCCGCTCAAACAGCACTTTCCACACCGCAGGCGGAATGGTTTTTGCCTGGTTGCCCGCAGAGATGCTGATACCGATTTTCATGCCGTCTTCGCGCAACAAATCCGCTGGTAGCGGCTGCTGTTGCCACAGAGGATGCGTAGCATGCTTGGGATAGCTCGCTTTAGTGAAGCTGCGATCCGCCAGCTTGAGATAGCTTTCCACCGTTAACTGTGTGGTGGTGTGCTCTACAATGCCGTTTGCGGTGGCATAAAACAGCGACTGATACGCTTTGCGCCGATAGTTGGCGATAAACTGCTTGTTGCTGGCGTTGCAGCAGGCGGCGTAAAACAGATTGGCGTTGTTGGGATGCAGCAGGTAAACCGTGTCATAGCGATTCATCAGTTGTAGCGCCAGGCGAAATTTTTCAATCAGCGTGGTTTTATAGTTTTCGATGTACCAGATATGTTCAATGTGATCGTCGTTTTCCGCCAGCGGAGCCACCGAGCGGCTGAGCAGCGCATCGCATTTTTGCAGATGCGTTAACAGCGGCGTGATATTCACAAAGTCGCCGATTTTCGCGGTTTGTATCACCAACGTTTTGCCGCTGCTTTTATGCAGCAGCTTCATCACCCATTTAATGGGCAAGAGCAGCAGAAAGAAAAAAATATAATTCACGCCGTTTCCTTCACGAGAGAGGCAAGTGCGCTGCGTGTTTCACCGGGCATATGCGTATTAAGATCCATTTTTTCCGGATGTAGCGAGCGACAGATAGTGCTGGCAGATGGTGTCGAGGCTGTAACGAGAGAGATCGATGCTGCGCAAATCGGGTGGATTGCGATAGATCTCAATCATTTTTTCAGCCAGCGACTCTGCATTTAGCTCTGCCAGTCCGCGTGCTAAATCCCCTTCCATAATTGATACCGTGCCGCCAGGCGAGCGCGTACTCACCACCGGCGTATGACAAATCAGGGCCTCGACCAGCACGTTACCGAAGCCTTCGCTATCTGAACTGGCGACCAGCATACGAGCATGCTTAATCCACGCGTAAGGATTTTGTGTGAATCCCTGGAAAATGATGCGCTCACTGACGTTGAGTTTCTCCGCCAGCTGCTTAAGGCGTTCGGTGCGCAATTTATCGCCCTGGCCAATGATCACCAGCGGCGCCTCAATTTTGCTCAGCGCATAGGCGTGTATCAGTCGATCCTGGCGTTTGGTTTCATGAATACGGCCAACGTGCAGCAGATAATCGGTTCCTGCCATCGGACAGGGTTCGTCGGCACGCTGACGAATAGCCTCAATGTCGAAGGGATTCGCGATGACACGCGCTTGCGCAGGTCGCACGCCATAATGGCGTTCCATATCTTTCAGCACGTAGTCTGACACCGCAATCAGATTACGCTGGTGGTAAACCTGCCAGGTTTTCAGCCGTTTCAGCCAGCGTGACAGGCCTTTACGCCGCGACAGATAGGAAACGGAAAAGACGCCGTGCAGGCAAAACCAGACCTTGTGCGCATCCAACTGAGGGCAGCGTCGGACAATGCGGTCGGTTTTATGCAGGTGAGAAAGTACCAGATCGAAAGCGCCATCCGCCTGCTCAGCCGCCGCAATGGCGTCGTCCAGCTGGTTGGCTCGACGCTGTAGTTCGGTGAGTTTGCGCCAGGGTTTATCGCAGTGATCTTTGACTATCTGGTAGTCGAGCCCGACAGGAATGGCGTAATCGCAGACACTGCGCAGCGAAAACAGCGAGACGCGATGCCCTCTCGCCAAAAAACCTTCCGCCAGCGTCAACACGACCTTTTCCGCGCCACCGCCCGGTAAACCGTCAATGATCATCAAAATGCGCTTGGACACGTTAATTACCCTTCAAAAGAAAAGCCGCCAGGCTAAAATACGCAAGCTTCGTCCGCTGCAGGCACAGGGCAGAACGTTGCGGCTGTTGGAAAAGAGTACGCTAAGCTTTCCAAACCGGCGAAAAACAAACTGTTCATCCATGGATGCATAAACTGCTCTTTTTTATCGATCCTCATTGAGCGCAGTCTACTGCGCTACGCGTGCATGGCAAAGGGGATCGATGAGAATTGATGGATTTCTTTTGCGCTGATCATAGCCCCTGCGTAACATGATCACCGTTTTCTTTCCCCTGATGGATACGGAATGACAAAGCCCGCTTTTTTAATCACCATCGACACTGAAGGCGACAATCTCTGGCGCAATCACCGGCACATCACCACGGAAAATGCGCGCTTTCTGCCGCGTTTCCAGCAGCTGTGCGAAAAATATGCGTTTAAGCCAACCTGGCTGACCAACTATGAGATGGCAACCGATCCGGTTTATATCGCCTTTGCCCGCGATGTACTGGCGCGGCAACAGGGGGAAATCGGCATGCACCTGCACGCCTGGCACAGCCCACCCACGCTGCCGCTTACCGACGATGACTGGCGCTATCAGCCCTACCTGATTGAGTTCCCTGAACCGGTATTGCGCGATAAGGTGACGTACATGACCCGTTTGCTGGAAGAGACCTTCCAGATCAAAATGGTCAGTCACCGCGCCGGTCGCTGGGCTTTTGATGCCCGCTATGCACGTATCCTGACCGAACTGGGTTACCGCGTTGACTGTTCGGTGACGCCGGGCGTCGACTGGCGCACCGCACCGGGTGCACCGCAAGGCACTGGCGGCACCGACTATCGTCATTTTCCTCGGGAAGCCTATTTCCTCGATGAGAAAGACATTTCGCGGCCCGGTAACAGCGGGCTGCTGGAAGTGCCGATGACGATTCATCCCAAGCATCCGCCGCTGCTGAATGCACTGAAGCAGGGGTACGATCGGCTGCGTGGCAAACGGCGCAACCCGTCCATGAACTGGTTGCGGCCAGGCCGCAATAATCTGGCGTTGATGAAGCGCGCGGTCGAGCAAAGCCTGCAGCAGGGCGCCGACTACGTCGAGTTCATGCTGCATTCGTCAGAATTTATGCCCGATGGCAGTCCGACATTTAAAAACGAAGCGGATATTGAGCAGCTGTATCAACATCTCGATGCGCTGTTTGCCTGGCTACAGCCACAAACTCAGGGCATGACGCTCGCTGAATATTACGATCGGCGAATGGGATAATATCGCGCATAGCGATTGCAGGAGAAGAGCGTAAAAATGGAAGTAATGTCTAAGGCAAAGCAGTGGCGCAGTGCGATTTACTATTTGGCGTTGTGCGCCGTTGTGCTCTCGGTAATGTTCACCTTTATCGACGAGAAAATGGCTAAGGTGACTTTTTACTGGGCGTTCTATTTTTCACTGGCTGGCGTGTTGGGTTCTGTCCGGACGTTCAACCGCCAGTTGCTGTGGCTGCCGGGAATGCTGCTGCTGCTGGGGTTAAGCAAGGTGATCTGGTTTTATCTGGCTTACACTGGCAGCGCCGATTATTCGCCTTATAACGATTATCTTAACGCGGGCAAGCGCATGCTGATTGGCGGCGTCATTGGCTATTACCTGCTGGCCCATTTCCAGACTTACGCACAACAAAGCCTGCGGCTGATCCGTTATGGCCTTATTGCCGCTTTTGTCGGTGCCAGCCTGTTTGGCTTCTGGCAGTATGCGGGGGCGATGGGCCGCGTGGAGTTTGCGCTCGATCGCGCGACTATCTCCGCGTACGGCTATGCCATGCTCTCTGCGGCACTGTTGTTTATGTTAGCCAGCGAAAGCCACCGTGTGTCCCGGCTGCTGATCTGCCTGGCTATTTTTGCCGTCTCGTTTTTCATTATTGTGCAGACCGGCACGCGCAATATGATTGCCGCCTATCCGCTGATCATTATGCTGGTGGGTTTGTTTCATTTTCGCCATCTCGGGGCGAAAGCGATGCTTTGGGTGCTGGGTGCGGTAGTGTTATTGGGTGCGCTGAGTTACAAGCCGGTGATTGAGCCAAGGCTGGATGCCACCATCGCTGAATATCAACTGTACAACAATGCCAACGGCAATCAGCTTGGCTCGCTCACCAGCCGCCTGGCAATGTGGCGCGTCGGTGTAGCCTGTCTGGCTGAAAATCCGATGGGCATGCGCACTGAGCAGCGTACGGCATGGTTTCAACATTACGTAGACACCACGCATAAGGACACTACCGCAATGGTGTATGCGCCGGTGCACCTGCACAATGAGTTGCTGGATAGCGCGACGCTGCAGGGCATTCCCGGCGCGCTGGTGGTGGTGCTATTTTATATTGTTCTGCTCGGCTGGGCCCTGCGTAATAAAAATGCGCCACTGTTTGGCATTATGCTTTGCATCATTGTGAGTGGTTTGACGGATGTGGTGTTTATCAGTCGTGAAATGACCATCTGCATTGTGCTGATTATTATCATGAGTGTGATGTGGCAGCGGCTTGAGGCGGGGAAAAAGCGAGTCTGAGTAGCCGGAAAGGGATCAGCGGATCCCTTTCCGAAAGGCCAGCATTTTGCGTTTGTAGCTGGTACGAACCGCGCCGTTTAACATGAAACGCATCAGCCTGGTGCGCAAAATCCGCTCCACAACTTCTTGCCAGTGTCCGGTACGTTGCAACACGTCCCGGTGGCGGTGCGCCACGTCCAGCCAGTGGCACACGATTAATGGCTGAAATTCCACAGGCAACACCTCATCCAGATGGCGCGTCGCCGCCACCATACAATCCACCTTCTCGTCGTTCATGACCGTCGACAGGCTGTTGCTGTGTTTACGATAAAGATAAAATCCGGCATCGGTATAAAGAATCTTCTCTGCCTGAGTTAACAGCAACGGAAAAAGCCAGGTATCTTCATAGCAAACAAAAGGTGGAAAAGGATTTGCCAGCAACAGCGTGCGGCGGAAATACTGCCCGATCACGTGTGCCTGAAATTCACGATGAATGAGAAATTTTTGGATAGCGCTGTGGGTTGTCAGTGGGTTCGGCGATGAAAACTGCCAGTTTGCCGCTGGCGTTTCCGTGCGGCATTCAATGATTTTGCTCAGATAGAGAGCAGGCTGCTGCTGTGTAAGCACCTTCAGGTGATCCGCAATAGCACCAGGCAATAAACGATCGTCACCATCCACCATCAGCACATAGTCACCTTGCGCCAGGTTAATGGCATGATTCCGCACCTTGCCAATATTGCGCAGCGCCGTATTGTCGCTGATCAGCCGCGGATAGCGGACAGTGAACGCATCGATAATCTGCTGAGTTTCATCCTCAGAGGCATCGTTAATGATGATGACTTCGCACTGATCGTCTGCGCCTGCAATAGCGGCGATCACGCTTTCCAGCGTGGCGTCCAGCCAGGTAGCACAATTGTGGGCAGTGATCAGAACGCTCAGAACGGCAGAATCGCGCATGCTTATTTACCCGTCAATGGCAGCAAAGACATTACCTGCTCGGGCGTGATATCCGCCATGCTGTTGCCCTGCGGTGGTCGCAGTGCTATCTGATTTTCACCATAGCCGCCAATCAGACCCGGATCGGTTGGGCCATATAAGGTGATATTAGGCCGATCCAAAGCGGCTGCCAGATGACTTAAGCCGGTATCTACTGATACTACCGCCTGTGCGCTGGCGAGCGTGCGAGCGACCTGTTCCAGCGTGAGTTTAGGCAGGACGTCGACATGATCAAAGCCTTCCGCCAGGCGCTGAGCGCGCTGATGTTCGTGCTCTGCGCCCCACGGCAGCTTGATCTGCAAACTGCTGTCTGCCAGCAGACCAATCAATTCGCGCCAGTGCGCTTCCGGCCAGTGTTTGTTGTCACGCGTGGTAGCGTGCAGAAACACCAGATAGGGCGTCGCCTGTTGCGTGGCGTTCGTCAGGAAGTGGGCAGCAATAGCGTAATCACCTTTTTGGGCCGGCAGTTCATAGCCGAGGCTTTTCGCGAACAGCTCCCGCGTGCGCTCTACCGCGTGCTGACGTTTATCGATCTCATGGCGTTTGTCGTACCACCAACTGGCAAAGGGCTCACGTGCGCTGCGGCTGTCCTGACCATGCTTGACGCCTTTCGCCAGGCGCGTTACCAGCGCGGCGCTTTTGATCAGCCCCTGTGCATCAATCACCACGTCATAGGTGCAGGACTGCAGTTCACGCTTGAAAGCCACGCGCTCTTCACGCTGTTGGCTACCAAACCAGTGTTTGCGCCAGCGACGAATGGCAACCGGAATAACCCGATCGACCGCCGGATGCCAGCCGGGAATTTGGGCAAAATTCTCTTCAACTACCCAGTCGAAGCTGATGCCTTCAATCGCGCGCATTGCGTCGGTGAGCGCCGGCAGCGTGTGCAGTACGTCGCCCATCGACGAGGTTTTAATAATTAACACCTTCATGCGCTATGCTCCTGGCCGGCGGCCAGCAGTGGACGCAGCGTTTCCAGCACCCGGGCGGGCTGAATATCGATCAGGCTTTGATGATAACCCTGTGCGGCATCGCCTTTACGCACCTTGTGATAGCCACTGATCAGACGAATCACCTGCGCCTGCTTCGACAGCGGCGGCGTAAAATCGGGGCTGCTTGGGCCATAGAGTGCCACCAGCGGCCGGTTCAGCGCCGCGGCAATGTGCATCAGACCAGAATCGTTGCTGACCACGGCGGCACACTGCGCCAGCAGGATAACCGCCTGCTCCAGTTCAGTCTCGCCTGCCAGATTGCGACACCAGCGCCGATCGTTAGCCTCGAGCGTGGCAACAATCTCCTCGCCGGTTTCGCGATCTTTGGCTGAGCCAAACAGCAGAATCTGGTAGCCGTCATTGATTAACTGCTGTGCCAGTGCGGCATAATGATAATGCGGCCAGCGCTTGGCAGGACCAAACTCAGCGCCGGGACAGAAACCGATAACCGGCCGCTCGGTATCAAGGCCGAACAGCGCTGCCGTTTGCTGTTTTTCCTGCGGCGTGACCTGGAGCTGAGGCCAGAGCAGCGGCTGTGGCAGATCGCGGGCGCTGTGAATTTGGCCTTTTTCAAAAGCCAGTGCGACGTAGCGTTCTACCATCAGGGGAAATGCCGCTTTATCCAGCACACGCAAATCGTTAAGCAGGCCATAGCGCATTTCACCACGCCAGCCGGTGCGCTGTGGAATATCAGCAAAAAAGGGTACCAGCGCAGATTTGAACGAGCCGGGCAGCACGTAAGCGCGATCGTAGCCGTGCTGGCGCAAACTTTTGCCCAGGCGGCGCCGTTCGCCGAGTGCCAGCGCACCGTGGCCCAGCGGCATCGCCAGCGCCTGATTGACTTCCGGCATACGCGACAGTAAAGGACGGCACCAGGCGGGTGCCATCACGTCGATTACCGCATCGGGATGGTTCGCCTTGAGGGTGCGATAGAGACTTTGGGACATCATCATATCGCCGACCCATGACGGGCCAATCACCAATATTTTCATGCCGGTATCGCCTTCCTTATGCGTTGCGGTTGAGCCAGGCCATATATTCTGCCACGCCTTCCGCGACCGTTTTAAACGGTTTGTCGTAGCCAGCCGCGCGCAGTTTGGTCAGGTCAGCTTTGGTATAAGCCTGATAACGCCCTTTGAGTTTTTCCGGGAAAGGGATGTACTCAATTTCGCCTTTGTTATGGAATTTCAGCGCCGCATCGGCCACTTCCTGGAAGGATTCTGCCCGACCGGTTCCGCAGTTGAAAATGCCGGATACGCCATTTTTCCAGCACCACAGATTAACGGACGCGACATCATCAACGTGGATAAAGTCGCGTTTGAAGCCGTCGCTGCCTTCAAACAGTTTCGGGTTCTCACCGTTGCTCAGCTGCGTATTGAGATGGAAAGCGACGCTGGCCATGCTGCCTTTGTGGCCTTCGCGTGGACCGTAAACGTTGAAGTAGCGGAAGCCACAAATCTGCGAATCGGCCTCTGGCAAAATTTGACGCACGTAGTGGTCGAACAACATTTTGGAGTAGCCGTAAACGTTCAACGGCTGCTCATATTCGCGCTCTTCAATGAAATTATCGTTGCGTCCGCCGTAGGTCGCCGCGGAAGAGGCGTAAAGGAAAGGGATTTCACGCTCAAGGCAGAAATGCAGCAGCTCTTTGGAGTACTGATAGTTGTTATCCATCATGTACTTGCCATCCCATTCGGTGGTCGCTGAGCAGGCACCTTCATGGAATACGGCTTCAATCGGGCCAAAGTCATCACCGGCCAGCACGCTGACCTGGAATTCTTCTTTATCCATGTAGTCAGTGATATCAAGATCGGCCAGATTGATAAACTTGGTGCCATCTTTGAGGTTATCTACCACGAGAATGTCGTTAAAACCGTCGTTATTGAGAGCCTTAACAATGTTGCTGCCGATCATGCCGGCGCCGCCAGTGACGATAATCATACGTTTGACCTTAATTAATGGTGGGAGAAACGGAAAGTTTCATCCGCTAATGTCTTTTATCATAACATTTCAGCAGGCTATCAACAGCCAGATGACTCTGTAAACCCGATGCATCGCGGGCAATGATGGTTGAACCACTCAGCAGGAAGAGACGTGGGAAAGGGCGACGGACCACCAAAAGCGGTCCGTCTGCAGGGCTATTTGGCTTTTTCAGCGTCGGTCAGATAACGCACTTTACGCGTGTAGTCCTGGCCTTTAAATAGCAGCGGCGTGGCGGGAGAATGCAGATATTTTTGCCATTCACTCAGCGGGAAACCGCCGTGAGCACCAATCACTTCGCTGGGAATCACCGCTTCGGTGCCGCCGATGCGTTTTGAAACCGGCCAGTTCATCCAGTCACCGAGATTTATCGTCCGGATATCCAGCATATCAAGCAGTGCCGCTAACGGGAGTTGGTCCGTGGGTGGTTGCGAGTCATCCATCAGTTCCCAGGTATCCTGAAATAATGTCAGCCACAAAGCACAAATGCGTTTCCAGGTGTCGCGCGTGGCGGCCAGGAAAGCACCGTTAACGTGATCGACAATAAACGGGCGCACGCAGTGCTGATAATAAGCCGGAATATTTTCTTTCGGGGCGCCGCTGAGTTTCGCGATCATTTTGCCCTGACGAAAACTGGAGTAAAGGTGGCCTTTATGCATGTTAATTACCGGCATTTTCAGCAAATTGAGATCGGAATCGATCATCAAAATACCGTCGGTGCGCGCCTGCAGCGGTGCCTGAAGTTTGATCAAACGGCTGCGATAGATCTGCTTGTAGCGGTAATCGCCGTCGCGCAGCGGTACCTCCAGCGTCACTACCCGTGTTTTAGCGGGCAGGGTGCCAAAGCTGGCGGCAGGCTGATCGCTAACGATGACAATTTCTTGCAGATCAGGCGCATAGCGTTCGGCGAACAGCGCGCACAGCTGTGCTTCCTCAATAAAATCGGCGCCGGTGCAGGGAATCACCACCGACGTGACTGGCACGTTGCCCTGAGCATCAGGCTGCGTGTAGGGAATGTTGTGGCGCGAGCGGATATGGCGATAGTGAGCATTTAAAAATTTAAACATGCGGCTTTCCCTTCATGACGCTTTGCAGGCGCTGTTCCACGCCGGCAACATAGTTTTCAATCGCATAATGTTCGCGCACGCTACGGCCTGCGGCTTCAACTAACGCTTCGCGCAAGGGCGCATCCTGCCAGAGCTGCTGCATCTGTGCACCGAGCGTGGCGGTGTCGCCGTAGTCAAAAAGCAGGCCGGTGCGCTGATGGGTAATCAACTCTGCGGTGCCGGTAACACGCGAACCTATCACTGCCGTATTCACCAGCATCGCTTCCAGTACCACGCGCGGCAGGCCTTCACTTTTCGACGCCAGAATAAATGCATCAAACGCAGCAAGATAATCCAGGGCGTTGTTTTGAAAGCCGGTAAATATCACGCGATCCTGAATATGCAGACTGGCAGCCTGCTGCTGCAATTTTTGCTGTTCCGGGCCGCTGCCGACAATCATCAGCTTCCATTCTGCCTGCGGACAGGCGGCGCTAAAGGTGGCCAGCGCCTGCAGCACGTGATGATTGGCTTTGCGCAATATCAGCGAGCCGATGGTGCCAAATAAAAAGGTGTGCGGCGGAAGCGCGTATTGCTGACGAATTTTTTGCGGATCGGGCAACGGCTGGTGAATATCAATGGCGTTAGCCACGACGGCACATTTTTCCGCGGCCACGCCGCTTTCGCACAGGGCGCGGTGGACGCCGTGGGAAACGGCAATAATCAGATCGCCGGTGCGGTTCACCATCCTGACCAACGGTGGTGTCATCTGCGGTTCAATACGGCAGTGCTGCACCACGGCGATCGGCACTGACTCAGCGGCCAGATAGCCTTCAACGTTGGTGCTGGGCTGATTGTTCATATAAAGCGTGTCATAACCGCCCGAACGCAGCAGGTCGGCTATCGCCTGTGCATTGGGCCGGACACGCCAGCGCAGATCGACCGCGCGTGCCGCAGCGCCTTTTAGTGGACGACTGAAGAATAGCAGCCCGCGTAACAGCTCTTTGCTTAGCTTGGCCCAGCGCGGCTGGCGGGATTGCGCAATAAAACACACGTCGATGCCGATAGCCTGCAGCGCCTGCGCAATGGTTTCGCCTTCGCCACGGCTATAGTTATGGTAGAAGCAGCAGGTGATATCGAACCGATGTCGATCAATACGCTTCAGGAGTTCCAGCATGCTGTTCGTGCCGCCGCCCCATTCGCGGCCGGTGTCCAGCAGCAGAATTTTTTGCCTTCTGCCTGTCATCGTTTGGCTGTCCTGTGTCTAAAGGAATCGGCGGCATTATAGTGGCTTTCTGCCGCCGAACCCGTTTTTTCAGCGTTGGCGTTTAAAACAGCGCGTTGATCACTTTGGCCAGCGGACCCTCGGCCACGCTGTCGGCAATGATACCCAGCGCGCGGGTAGCAGGAACTGGCGCAAGAGGTTTGGGCACCTTACAGGTTTCGATGCCGCGGAAAGGATTTTTCGGCTTCGAGGTCGGCGGTGGCGTGTTTGGTGTCGTGGAAGGACCACGGCTGTAAGATTCGTTCAGCAGCTGGCTTGGGCGAACCAGCGTAATGTCAGCGGGCAAGGTTGGCAGCATTTGCTGCAGCACACGCACGGTGGTGGGATGCGGGTGGCCAATCGCAATGGCAAAACCGTCGCGCTGTGCCAGGTGCACGGCACGCGTAAATTGTTTGCGAATATCCGCTTCGTTCTGGCTGTCATCAAGGAACACGCGCCGTTTGATCACTTTAACGTGAGTGCCAGCTGCTGCGTTGGTTGACTGACTGTTGGCGATGGTCATGCTGTCGAGAAAGTAGAAGTTGTAGTGATTCAGCACCTGCATCACTTTTTGCATGCCGGGCAAGCTGGACGTCATTTTGCTGCCCATATGGTTATTGAGCCCCACGGCATAAGGCACATTGCTTACCGCGTTGCGAATAATGCGTTCGATCTCCGCGACGGGCATTTCCGGCTGTAGCGTATCTTTCTCCAGCGGCTGCTTGCTCAACGGGGCCATCGGCAGATGAATAAGCACTTCGTGGCCGCGCTGGTGCGCTTTGGTGGCCATTTCGCGAGCGTGTGGCGCAGTGGGCAGCACCGCGACGGAAAGCGCAGCGGGCATTTGCAGAACCTGATTTTCCTGCGTCGGGCGGTAGCCAAAATCATCAATAACGATGGCCAGCTTACCGGCCTGAGCAGCGCTGCTGAGCAAAAGGGCGCCGAGCAGCAGAACGCGTTTGGATAACAACAAAACTTATTTTCCTAACCACGGAAGTGGGTTGACGGCCTGACCCTGCCGGCGGATTTCAAAATAGAGCGACGGCGTACCGCGGCCGCCGCTGGTGCCCACCAGAGCGATAGGCTCGCCGGCTTTAACCTGCGTGCCCACGCTGACCAGCGCGCTCTGGTTATAGCCATACAGGCTCATATCACCTTTGCCGTGCTCAACCACTACAACCAGACCATAGCCCTGCAGCCAGTCAGCCATTAAGACGCGGCCATCGGCAATGGCACGAACTTCACTGCCTTCCGGCGCATCAATCACCAGACCTTTCCAGCGCAGTTCGCCCTGCATCTGCTCGCCGAAACGATGCTCAATGCGGCCCTGAACTGGCCAGCGTGCCTGGCCACCGGAGCGGCCGAGACCGCCGGTTCGTGCCATCAGCGAGCGTTCGCTTTCACTCGGTTTGTAAGTCGAGCCTTTGGCTTTCGCCTGCGCCTGACGCTGACGAACCTTTTCAGCTTCACGCGCCTCACGCTCGGCACGTGCTTTTGCTTCCCGTTCGGCACGGGCGATTTTATCTTGCAGACGGCTTTCGTTCTGACGCATTTCGGTGAGATCGGCCTGATCTTTCTCCAGCGACGATTCCAGCGTGGTCAGCGTTGCTTTACGTGCTGCCCGCGCCTGTTCCAGTTTAGCCTGCTGCGTTTGTTGCTGATCGGCTAACGCCTTCTGCTGCGACTTTTTCGCCTCCAGCGACGCTTTTTGCGTGGTTAACTCGCGTCGCGTCTGCTGCAGATCATTGATGTTTTTTTGCCGGGCCTCATTGATGTAGCTGAAGTAAGCAAGAATGCGTTCGCTTCGCTTGCTCTCTTCGCCACCAAACATGAGCTGTACGCCGCTATGCTGGCCCTGACGAAAAGCGGCATCCAGCTGCTGCGCTAAGAGGCTTTCCTGTTGTTTTTGCTGCTGTTCAAGTTTGGCAATGGAGGCGGTAAGCGAGGCGATATCTTTATTCAGTGCGGCCAGCGTCAGGCGGGTTTCGCGCAGCTGCCGGCTGGCCTGGGCCACGGTTTTTTCCTGGCTCTGCAGTTGTTCAAGCAGTTTGCTGCGTTGCAGCTTCTGCTGCTTAACGCTTTTTTCTTTTTCAGCAATATCCTGCTGGATCGATTTCAGCTGCGATTTGTTGTCGTCAGCGGCCTGGCTGGGGAGAGACCACAGCAGTGCGCCTGCACATACCAGGCTGGCACACAGGAGTGAAAGGGGGGTCGACAACGGCGAGATAACGGTGCCATTGGTCATCGTCCCTGGATGTGAAACTGCTGCTTTTTCCCTCATAGGAGGCAGATTATTCCACGATGAACAGCGGCTTACCAGACATCTCTGACAGGATTTCCGTTTCCAATAGTGACAGCGCATCATTTTTATTTATCCTTGCGTTAAGCGCTTATTTTAGACGCTGTGGATGATTTCCGATGGCGTAATGTTTTTTAGGACGCGGGTTAATTGTGCCGTTTCGTTGCCTGACTGCGTGCGGTAATGTCGGGAATCATGGCGTTGCACTTTTTTTTGGAATCTAAGGCATAAAACGTCACTCTGGCCGCTTCACGACTGTACATGCGAGATGCCACAGGTATACTCAGAACCCTTGTTTTCGCTTATTAACCCGGTTGGGAGTTGTTACCCCTCATGCAAGAAATTATGCAATTCGCAGGCAATCACACCATTTTGAGTTTGGCATGGGTTGTTTTGTTGGTTTTAGTGATCGTGACGACCGTTAAAGGCATGTTCTCTAAAGTAAAAACTATCAGCCGTGGCGAAGCTACTCGTCTGATAAACAAAGAAGATGCTGTTGTCGTCGACGTTCGCAACCGCGACGAATACCGTAAAGGGCATATCTCTGGCGCAATGAACGTTGCCGCTGCTGATATTAAGAAAGGCAGCGTTGGCGAACTGGAAAAGCATAAAGCACAGCCCATAATTGTTGTTTGTGCTAACGGTACCAGTGCAGCAGAGCCTGCCGCACAGCTGAGCGCGTTAGATTTTGCACAGGTTTACGTGCTGAAAGATGGCGTATCGGGCTGGAGCGGAGAGAATCTGCCGCTGGTGCGTGGTAAATAATTCTTAAGAGGTGATGAGCATGGCCAATATTGAGATCTATACCAAAGCGACCTGCCCTTTTTGCCATCGGGCAAAAGCGTTGTTGGAACAGAAAGGCGCAGCATTTCAGGAAATCCCCATTGATGGTGATGCCGATAAGCGCGAAGAGATGATCAAACGTAGCGGCCGTACAACCGTTCCTCAAATTTTTATCGATGCGCAGCACATTGGTGGCTGTGACGATTTATATGCGCTCGACGGACGAAACGGACTCAATTCCCTTTTGCAGTAATCTCAGCGCGCGGCTGGCTATTAACCGATAGGATTGCAAGATGTCAGAACAAAGTAACAGCGAAATGCAGTTCCAGATTCAACGCATTTACACCAAAGATATCTCTTTCGAAGCGCCGAATGCGCCACAAGTTTTCCAGAAAGAGTGGGAACCAGACGTTAAACTGGATCTTGATACCGCATCAACGCAGTTGGCTGATGAAGTGTATGAAGTCGTTCTGCGCGTTACGGTAACGGCTACCGTTGAAACCGAAACCGCTTTCCTGTGTGAAGTTCAACAGGGCGGTATCTTCACTGTTTCCGGTATTGATGGTAATCAGCTGGCGCATTGCCTTGGCGCGTATTGCCCAAATATTCTGTTCCCGTATGCACGTGAATGCATCACCAGCCTGGTTTCGCGTGGTACCTTCCCGCAGTTAAACCTTGCGCCGGTCAACTTCGATGCGCTGTTTATGAATTACCTGCAGCAGCAGAATGAAGGCGCAGAACCACATCAGGATGCCTGATGAACAAACTGAACGCGTCTATGACCGTCATCGGTGCCGGATCTTACGGCACCGCATTGGCTATTACTCTCGCTCGTAACGGCCATGATGTGCTGTTATGGGGCCATAATCCGCAACATCTGGCACAGCTTGAGGCCGAACGTTGCAACAGCGCTTTTCTGCCCGATGTTACCTTCCCGAATACCCTGCGTCTCGAACCCGATCTTGCCCGCGCCGTAGCGGCCACGCGCGACCTGTTGGTTGTGGTGCCCAGCCATGTCTTTGGCGATGTGTTGCAACAAATCAAACCGCATCTGCGTAGTGACTCGCGTCTTGTCTGGGCTACCAAAGGCCTGGAAAAAGAGACCGGGCGACTGTTGCAGGACGTTGCCAGAGAGATCCTCGGCGATACCATGCCGCTGGCGGTGATCTCCGGACCTACCTTTGCTAAAGAACTGGCCGCTGGTATGCCAACGGCTATCGCTCTGGCTGCAACCGACGACCAGTTTGCTGACGATCTGCAGCAGTTACTGCACTGTGGAAAAAGCTTTCGTGTTTACAGTAATCCCGATTTTATCGGTGTGCAGCTGGGCGGCGCGGTGAAAAACGTGATTGCGATTGGTGCAGGCATGTCGGACGGCATCGGCTTTGGTGCCAATGCGCGCACGGCGCTGATTACCCGTGGTCTGGCTGAAATGAGCCGACTTGGTGCTGCGTTGGGCGCTGATGCTACCACCTTTATGGGCATGGCTGGCTTGGGTGATTTGGTACTGACCTGTACTGATAACCAGTCCCGAAACCGCCGTTTTGGCATGATGTTAGGGCAGGGTATCAGTGTTGAGCAGGCACAGCACAATATCGGACAAGTTGTAGAGGGCTACAGAAACACCAAAGAAGTCAGGGCGTTAGCCAGCAGATTTGGTGTGGAAATGCCGATAACCGAGCAGATTTATCAGGTGCTGTATTGCGAAAAATCAGCGCGAGAGGCAGCATTGACGTTACTGGGTCGTACCAGGAAGGATGAAAACGACCAGCGCTAAGAGAGGATACAAAGCGCGTTAACCTGCAGCGCCCCGGATAAGCGGGCGCTTTTTCTTCGGGAGAAAGTAATGTCGTGTGATGAATTAGAGTTGGTCTGGAAAAATATCAAAGCTGAAGCTCGCGCCCTCGCGGATTGTGAGCCGATGCTGGCCAGCTTTTATCACGCCACGTTGCTGAAGCATGAGAATTTAGGCAGTGCGCTGAGTTACATGCTGGCCAACAAGCTGGCCAATCCGATTATGCCTGCTATCGCTATCCGCGAAATCGTTGAAGAAGCTTACCGTAACGATCCAACGATGATTGCCTCTGCTGCACGCGATATCGAAGCCGTTCGGCTACGCGATCCCGCTATCGACAAATACTCGACGCCGTTACTCTATCTGAAGGGCTTCCACGCTTTGCAGGCCTATCGCATCGGTCACTGGTTATGGAATGAAGGGCGGCGTGCGCTGGCGGTTTACCTGCAAAATGAAATTTCGGTGTCGTTTGCGGTGGATATTCATCCGGCAGCGAAAATCGGTCACGGCATTATGCTGGATCACGCGACCGGTATTGTGATTGGCGAAACGGCAGTGGTAGAAAACGACGTCTCTATTTTGCAGTCGGTGACGCTCGGCGGGACCGGCAAAACCAGCGGCGATCGCCATCCTAAAATTCGTGAAGGCGTGATGATCGGCGCCGGTGCCAAGGTGCTGGGGAATATCGAAGTCGGGCGCGGCGCTAAAATTGGCGCCGGTTCGGTGGTATTACAACCGGTGCCTCCGCATACCACCGCGGCTGGCGTGCCTGCGCGCATCGTCGGCAAGCCTGGCAGCGAAAAGCCCTCCATGGATATGGATCAGCACTTCAATGGTACGCTGGCAGGCTTTGAATTTGGCGACGGGATTTAACTCAGCGTATTAGCGCGCCGGCATAATCGAGCTGGCGCCAGGCTTCATACACCACCACCGAAACCGCATTGGAAAGATTCATACTGCGGCTTTCCGGCATCATCGGAATACGAATTTTCTGCTCGGCGGGCAATGCTGCCAGTATTTCTGCGGGCAAGCCGCGGCTCTCCGGTCCAAACAGCAAATAATCTCCCGCTTGCCACGCCACAGCGCTGTGGGCAGGTGTGCCTTTGGTGGTGAGGGCGAACAGGCGTGCAGGCTGCTCGCTGCTTAGAAAGGCGTTATAATTTGCGTGGTGCTTGATTGAGGTGAACTCGTGATAGTCGAGTCCGGCACGACGCAGGCGCTTGTCATCCCAGGCAAAGCCCATCGGTTCGATTAAATGCAGTTGAAAGCCCGTGTTGGCACACAGACGAATGATGTTTCCGGTATTTGGCGGAATCTCAGGTTCAAATAAAACAATGTTTAGCATACGGCCCCCAAAGCGAGGGCCGCAGAATAGCAAATTACCGTGCTGAATACAGCGGCAACCACAGCGTCAGACGCAGACCGCCGTGTGGGCTGTCGTCCGCCTTGACCCAGCCGCGATGTTGCTGAATGGCGGTTTCAACAATGGCCAGACCAAGGCCGGTACCGCCAGATTCACGATCGCGCGCTTCATCCGTACGATAAAATGGCCGGAAAATCTGTTCGCGATCCTCAGCGCTGACGCCCGGACCGTCATCATCGACATGTACGGTAATGCCCTGATTATCGACCGAGAAGCTGACGCTGATAAAACTGTGTGAGTAGCGAAGCGCATTGCGAACAATGTTCTCCAGCGCACTCTCCAGCGCATGTGGATTGCCATACAGCGGCCACGGGCCGGGCGGATAAGGTATCTCCAGCTTTTTCCCCATCTGCTCAGCTTCGAAGCGCGCATCTTCCAGCACGCCGTTCCACAACTGATTGGCCTTCATCGCCTCACTGACCAGCGCATTTTTATGCTGCGTACGCGACAGCACCAGCAAATCGTTAATCATGCCATCCAGGCGCTGTGCTTCCGTTTCGATGCGCTGAAGCTCTTTGCCTTCACCATGACGACGACGCAGCAGCGCGGTAGCCAGTTGCAGACGCGTCAACGGCGTACGCAGTTCATGGCTGATATCGGACAGCAGCCGCTGCTGCGCGGTCATCATACGCTCCAGCGCGCTAACCATCTGATTAAAACTGGATCCGGCGGCTAAGAACTCCTGTGGTCCCGATTCCAGTTCCGGATGCTGTCGCAGGTTGCCACTGGCCACTTCGTCCGCCGCATATTTCAATTTGCGAGCCGGTTTTGCCAGACTCCACGCCAGCCAGAGCAGCAGCGGTGAACTGATCAACATGGTGACAATTAGTAGCAGCAGCGGCCGATCAAACAGCAGGTTGATAAAATCGAGCTGTGAGCTTGGCGCCGGACGAATCAGGTAAAGCTGGTAATTATCTTCACCATCACGAATGGCAAAAGGCCCCACCAGCTCAACGCGCCCATACTTTTTCTTCTGCGGATGATCGGCATTATCAGACTGGCCAATAAAGTTGCGAATAACCTGCATCTCATTGTGCTGTGCGCCGATAACGCGACCTTCACTGGTTACCAGCAACAGGCGCTGACCGGGCGGTGCCCATTTGTCGATGGCGCGCAACAGCCTGCGCCACCACATCAAATCATTGGGCGGATCATGGGATAGTTCCGCCTCAACGTGCTGCTCGATCATGATTCCCTGGCGCTGCTCATTTTCAAGCAGCGCCGTCATTTGCCGGGAATCCAGTTTGGGAACCATCAATACCAACATCAACACCAGCGCCAGCGTGAGCCAGAAAATAGCGAAAATGCGCGTAGTCAAACTGCTTATCATGTTGCGGAGACCATCAGATAACCGCGGCCACGCAGAGTTTTGAACCATGGATGACCGTCGCGACGTTCTGGTAATTTCCGACGCAGATTAGAGATATGCATATCGATGGCACGATCAAAAGGCGTCAGGCGTTTGCCCAGCACTTCCTGACTAAGATGCTCACGTGATACCACCTGACCTAAATGCTGAGCCAGCAGATAGAGCAGCGTGAACTCGGTGCCGGTAAGATCCAACGTAACGTTATCAAAGCTGGCTTCCTGACGGCCCGGATTGAGACGGAGGTGGTCGACCTCCAGCGTTGGCGAACTGCTGTCGTGCTGTTGCTGCTCGCTCCAGTTGGAACGCCGCAGGATGGCGCGTATGCGTGCAACCAACTCACGGTCGTTGAAGGGTTTAGGTAAGTAGTCATCGGCACCGAGCTCAAGGCCGAGCACGCGATCGAGCTCGCTGCCGCGTGCGGTCAGCATAATTACCGGTGTCTGGTGCTGTTGGCGTAGTTCTTTCAGCGTATCAATGCCGTTTTTCTTCGGCATCATTACGTCAAGCAATAACAGATCGATAGAGTTGTCTAAAAGATTAAGTGCCTGCTCACCGTCGCCAGCCACCACAATTTCAAACCCTTCCATTTCTAACAGTTCTTTCAAAAGCGAAGTCAATTCGCGGTCATCGTCAACCAATAGGATTTTATTCATTTTTTATTGCCCTCCGCAGGCAAAATAACGTGATCCCAGCATGCCAATCCATCGCTTTACGTAGTTTTACACCCCCTGACGCTTGTTTGCAGCCATCGCCGTAGACTGAATCTCGTTGAATCGCAATACGAAACAAACTGGGAGTAAACGATGCGCAAATTGACCGCCGTCGTCTTTGCCTCAGCGTTGGCACTAAACAGTACCGCACAGGCAGAAGGCGCTACGACGATTGACGAGATGCATCATGATGGTGGATTAGCGACAGGCAGTATGACGCAAAATCCGCAAAGTCACATGTTTGATGGCATCCAGTTAACAGAACAACAACGCCAGCAAATGCGCGATTTAATGCAACAAGCGAGACATGAGCGTCTCCCAGTCAGTATTGATGATTATAAAGATATGCATGACCTGGTCATTGCAGACAATTTTAACGAAACAGCCATTCGTCAGCAGGCGGAAAAGATGGCACAGGCGGAAGCCCAGCGACAGGTTGAAATGGCGCGTGTGCGCAATCAGATGTATCACCTGTTAACACCGTCTCAGCAGGCTGTTTTGAAGCAGAATCACCAGCAGCGTATGGATCAACTACGTAGGCTGGCGAACATGCAGCGAGATTCTTCGCTGCAACATGTGAGCAGTACCAGTAATGCCCCGTAATACCAGTAACATAGTATCCCTGTTTTCCTTGCCATAGACACCATCCCTGTCTTCCCCGCCATGATGGCGGGGTTTTTTTTGTCTAAAAAATCGCTTTTTAGCTCAACGTAATCAATCATTTATCTGCGATTTTTAAGCGGCGTGAAGGCTTTTTAACGGCCCATTTTGTGGACAATTTAACGCGTTTTTGGCTGAATGTGGACACAATGTGGACACAATGTGGACACTTTCACGAGGATGTTTTTGCTTACAGTGGACGTAATAATTCCTTTCAGATCGCTACCTGACTTAAGCGGCTCTTACACCGCAATGTGCTATTCCCGTCTGTTTTTGCCATAATTTCAACCATCTTACGGCAGAATGATGGAGCCACATGCATGAATGCCTCTTACGCCCGGCTGGTGAATGCTGCAGCCATCGCCGCTACCGCGCTTGCTGGTTCACTGCTGATCGTCAAAATTTTTGCCTGGTGGTATACCGGCTCCGTCAGTCTTCTCGCCGCGCTGGTGGATTCGCTGGTTGATATTGCCGCGTCGCTGACGAATCTTTTGGTGGTGCGTTACGCTTTACAGCCTGCCGATGCGGAACACACCTTTGGCCATGGCAAGGCAGAATCGCTGGCGGCGCTGGCGCAAAGTATGTTTATTTCTGGCTCGGCGCTGTTTTTGTTCCTGACCGGTATTCAGGCGCTGGCCCGGCCGCAGGTTTTGCATGCGCCTGTTGTTGGAATCGTGGTAACGATCATTGCGCTTATTTCCACGCTGATCCTGGTCGCCTTCCAGCGCTGGGTAGTAAGAAAAACACGCAGCCAGGCGATTCGCGCAGATATGTTGCACTATCAGTCTGATGTCATCATGAATGGTGCTATTTTAGTGGCACTGGTGCTGGGCTGGTACGGATTTCATCGTGCCGATGCGCTGTTCGCGTTAGGTATTGGCATATGGATTCTTTTCAATGCGTTGCGCATGGGATATGAAGCGGTCCAAGGTTTACTGGATCGCGCGTTGCCCGAAAATGAGCGCCAGATGATTGTCACCTTGTTAAGCAGTTGGCCGGGTATTCGTGGCGCGCACGAGCTGCGCACGCGTCAGGCAGGTCCGACGCGTTTTATTCAGCTGCATCTCGAACTTGATGACACTTTGCCGCTGTTTCAGGCACATCAGATTGCCGACGATATTGAACAGGCGCTGTTAAAAAAATTTCCGGGCTCCGATGTGATTATTCATCAGGATCCCTGTTCAACGGTTGCAGTAGAAAAACAAGGTTTTTTTGACCTGTAGCAGGTAAAACGCGGCATTTTTGCCATTAAGTTGCCACGCTACGCAAATAGTATAATTTTTAGCGAAAACTTGTCTGACCTGAATCAATTCAGCTTTCAGGCTTTGATATACTATTTGCCATTATGAACTTTAGTATCACACACTTAACCATGTCTGATTTATAAGGCATGCTGAATTCACCTTAGTTTTGACCAATCCAGAGGTTGTCATGATCAAAAAAATCGGTGTACTGACAAGCGGCGGTGATGCGCCCGGCATGAATGCAGCCATTCGTGGTGTGGTTCGCGCCGCACTGAGTGAAGGGCTTGAAGTTTGTGGTATCTATGACGGCTATCTGGGCCTGTATGAAGATCGCATGGCCAACCTGGACCGCTACAGCGTATCAGACATGATTAACCGCGGCGGCACCTTCCTCGGGTCAGCGCGTTTTCCTGAATTCCGCAACGATGAAGTGCGCGCGGTCGCGATTGATAACATGAAGAAGCGCGGTATCGATGCGCTGGTGGTTATTGGTGGTGACGGTTCTTATATGGGTGCGAAGCGCTTAACGGAGATGGGCTTTCCCTGCATCGGTCTGCCGGGCACCATCGACAATGACGTAGCGGGCACCGATTACACCATCGGTTACTTCACCGCCCTTGAAACCGTGGTAGAAGCTATCGACCGTCTGCGCGATACCTCCTCTTCTCACCAGCGTATTTCTATCGTTGAAGTAATGGGTCGCTATTGTGGTGATTTAACCCTGGCGGCTGCAATTGCCGGTGGATGCGAATTCATCGTGCTACCTGAAATCCCGTACACGCGCGAAGAGCTGGTTTCAGAAATCAAAGCGGGGATTGCCAAGGGCAAGAAGCACGCCATCGTGGCCATCACCGAGCACATTTGTGATATCGACGATTTAGCCCGCTATATCGAATCGGAAACCAAGCGTGAAACGCGTGCGACCGTGCTGGGGCATATTCAGCGTGGCGGCGCTCCAGTTGCCTACGATCGCATTCTTGCCTCACGCATGGGGGCTTACTCGATTGAGCTGCTGCTGCAGGGCTACGGCGGCCGTTGCGTGGGCATTCAGAATGAGAAGATGGTGCATCATGACATTATCGACGCCATTGAAAATATGAAGCGGCCTTTCAAAGGCGACTGGCTCGATACCGCTAAGAAACTTTACTAAGTTAGTTGTTCAACAGGCGCTGCGCGGTCAGCGCCTTTTTTATCTCTGCGTATATTCCATAACAGTATATTAGCTAATTTTTAATTCTTTAATTCATGCTTCGCTTTATGTCACGCTTTTGGGACATCAACCCCGGGAGTCAGCATTGTGAACAAGTGGAGCATCGGTTTTACCCTGTTAATGGCATCAACCAGCGTGCTGGCGAAGGATGTTCAGTTGCTGAACGTATCCTACGACCCTACGCGCGAGTTGTATGAGCAATACAACAAAGCGTTCAGCGCTCACTACAAGCAGGAAACCGGGGATAACGTGGTGGTACGCCAGTCGCACGGCGGCTCAGGTAAGCAGGCCACCTCGGTGATTAACGGTATTCGCGCTGATGTGGTCACGCTGGCGCTGCAGTCCGATGTCGATGCGATTGCCGAACGCGGGCGCATTGATAAAAACTGGGTAAAGCGTTTACCTGATAACTCTGCACCTTACACTTCGACCATCGTTTTCCTGGTGCGTAAAGGTAACCCCAAAAATATTCACGACTGGCAGGATCTGACTAAGCCAGGCGTCTCAGTGATTACACCGAATCCAAAAACCTCCGGTGGTGCCCGCTGGAACTATCTGGCTGCCTGGGGCTGGGCGCTGGACCACAACAACGGCGATGCCGCCAAAGCGCAGGCGTATGTTCGCGCGCTGTTTAAAAATGTGGAAGTTCAGGATTCCGGCGCGCGCGGCGCGACCAATACCTTTGTTGAGCGCGGCCTGGGCGACGTACTGATTGCCTGGGAAAACGAAGCCTATCTGGCGGTAAACAAGCTGGGCAAAGATAAATTTGAGATCGTTACGCCGAGTGAATCCATTCTGGCTGAGCCGACCGTTTCGGTGGTTGACCGCGTGGTAGACGAGCGCGGCACACGTAGCGTTGCCGATGCCTATCTGAAGTATCTCTATTCCACCGAAGGGCAGGAGATCGCCGCGCAAAATTACTACCGCCCGCGTGATGCGGCGGTGGCGAAGAAATACGCCAGCACTTTTGCGCCGGTTAAGCTGTTCACCATCGACAACAAATTCGGTGGCTGGGCTGCCGCGCAGAAAGCACACTTTGCCGACGGCGGTACCTACGATCAGGTTATGAAGCCCTAACGGCTGACGGGGCGAATCTCGCCCCGTTTTACTTTTCTGCTGTCATTCCCGTCTGCTTTTCCTTCCTTGCGCACGCTCTCATCGTAAAATAGTCATCTTTATCCGCGAGAATGCGTTTTTACACGCTGACGGACTCATCTGATGAAAGCGAAAAACCCGGCGCTGCTGCGTGTGCTAATGCTGATATTACTGCTGTTCATTGTGGCGCTGCTCGCGACCGCCTTTTATCGCCACAAAAACGCTGATGCGCTGTGGGAAATTGTTCATGAGCGCTGCGTGCCGGCGGCGAAAAGTGGTAATCCTGCGCCCTGTCAGCAGGTTAACGTCAGCCAGGATTATGCAACCTTAAAGGATCGCAACGGGCCGCTGCAGTACCTGCTGCTGCCGCTGGAAAAGATAAGCGGCGTCGAAAGCCCGGTGCTGTTGAAATCCAGCACGCCTAACTTCTTCGCGCTGGCATGGCAGCAACGCAGCCTGCTGGCACAACGGCTGGGTGCGCCCGTTGCGGATAGCGTCATTTCTCTGACGATAAACTCTCATTACGGCCGCTCGCAAAACCAGCTGCATATCCACATCTCCTGCCTGCGACCCGATGTGCGTCAGCGGCTTGATGCGCTGAGCGATCGGCTTGGGCCACGGTGGCAAGTCGAACCGCTGCTCGACCATCCATATCTGATCAGGACCCTAAGTGAAGCTGAGCTGATGCAACAGAGCGTGTTTATCCGGCTGGCAACAGAACGTCCTGAACGGCGCGACAGCATGGGTAAGCAGGGCATGGCGTTAGCGAAGCTGAAAGATGGGCGATTAGCGTTAATGGCAGTGGAACAGAACTGGCTGCGATTGAATTACGGTTCAGCGGAGGAGTTGCAGGATCATCAATGTGCTTTGTTGAAGGGCGGCACTGCTGCCGCCCAAGGATAATTACGCTTTTTTCGCCGCGGCTGCTGCCTTAACGATCACGGCAAACGCATCCGCTTTCAATGACGCGCCACCGACCAGTGCGCCGTCGATATCAGGCTGAGTGAAGAGTTCAGCTGCATTTTTATCGTTGACGGAACCGCCGTACTGGATGATGACCTGCTCAGCAACCGCCGCATCTTTTTTGGCGATGTGCGAGCGAATAAATTTATGTACTGCTTGTGCCTGTGCTGGCGTAGCGGATTTGCCGGTGCCGATCGCCCAGACAGGTTCATAAGCGATAACCACGCCGTTGAACGCTTCAGCACCCTGGGTTTCCAGCACGGCATCGAGCTGGCGTGCACACACTTCTTCTGTTTTGCCCGCTTCGTTTTCCGCTTCGGTTTCACCGATGCACAGTACTGGCACCAGACCTGTTTCTTTCAGCACGGCAAATTTTTTGGCGATGAACTCATCACTCTCTTTGTGATAAGTGCGACGCTCAGAGTGGCCGATGATGATATATTTCGCGCCGATATCTTTCAGCATTTCAGCCGAGATTTCGCCGGTGTACGCGCCGGAAAGGTTCACATCGACGTTTTGTGCGCCGAGAACGATGTGGCTGCCTGCGATAGCGTGCTTCGCCTGATCAAGGTAAAGCGCAGAAGGCGCGATGGCAACGCCACAGCCTTCCACACCGCTCAGCTCTTTGCGCAAACCTTCAATCAACTCACCCGTCTGCTTTTTGCTGCCGTTAAGTTTCCAGTTACCCATAACTAATGGATGTCGCATGATACCCTCCGCGATACGTTAAATAGCACTGCCAACGGCAGTGATGGCTGCCAGACAGTATAGAGATCAAAAGAGGTGAAGGCTTTGCTTTTCGTCATTTTTGCCACGATGCTCAAGGCGTTGCCAGAGCCAGTTTGATCGGCTCGATGGCAAAGGTCAGCCCTTTTTCGCCATTATCTGCGACCACAAAGCGTAGCGCGCCTTCGGTCTGCATAAAGTAGCGAGAACCCTTGCCCTGAGCGAGCAGTTTGGTAATGCGCTGCGTCGCCTCTTCCGGCGAAAGGGTGGGAGAGAAAAAGCGCAGCAGGGCCGCCATATAGGCGATCGCTTTCTGCTGTGCAGCGTCTTCATCCGGGCCAGGGATCGGCAACCAGGTAATCTGCAGCGTCTTTATTTTTCCGGTGCCGTGCTCAAGCGCGGTAGAGGCATAGAGATTTTCGTTAATCTTACTGGCGGCGCGCGTCAGGTTACTTTTATCGTCGCGGCTGTCGATGGCACGATATTCGCTCAGCGGCAGGGCGGGATTTGCCGCGTTATATTTTTCACGAAACTGTGCGATGGTCATATCGAAGGTTGGTGCGCCAGCCAGCAGATAGGGCGCTGCGGGCATATGCTCAGCACGATCCAGCGGCCGCTCGTCAGCGCTCGCCGAGCCAAAAGCCAGGATACTCAGCAGCAATGCCACACGCGGCGCAATCTTCATTTTGTCAGCCCTAACCAGTAAACTCAGCCCCAGATTAAAACGGTTTTTACCTGCCAAAGTCAAAATGACCGCAGGAAATTTTCAGAGGCGTGCAGCATGACCTTACAACAGTGGCTTTTCTCTTATCGTGGACGGCTCGGACGACGCGACTTCTGGATTTGGCAGGCGCTGTGGCTGGTGCTAATGATCGCGCTTTTCAGTCTGGCAGGCGTAGGCTGGCTGGATACGCAAATGGCAGCGTTTATGGTGGTCTGCCTGTTGTGGCCGACCAGCGCCACGGTGGTAAAGCGATTACACGATCGCAACAGGCGCGGCTATTGGGCGCTGTTGCTGGTGGTGGCGTGGATGCTGCTGGCAGGCAACTGGTCGATGCTGGATGGCACCCTGCAATGGCTATTGGGGCGATTGCTGCCCACCGTTATTTTTCTGATAACGATGCTGGAGCTGGGCGTGTTTACCGGCACGCAGGGCGCCAATCGCTATGGCGCCGCCGCAAAGCCGGTGCTGTTCTTACCGGAAAAATCGGCTCACCAGTAATGTTCGCTGGTGATATGACCCGGTTTACGCTTCAGGTGCTTACGCATCTCGCGTGATGTCATTAACACCTGCTGCGTATCGCGCACCATCTGCGGGTTGCCGCACAGCATAACGTGGCTACTTTCTGCATCGATTGTCAGGCCGACACGACTTTCCAGCTCGCCGCTCTCAATCAGGGCGGGCACACGGCCGGTCAGTGACTCCGCCACTTGCTCACGGCTGACCACGGTTTGAATGCGCAGCTTATCGCCATAGCTTTGCTGCAATTGCTGCATCAGCGGCAGATAACTCAGGTCGGCGGCATAGCGCGTGGCATGCACCAACACGATATGCTGAAAGCGCGCGAGGTTTTCTCCCTGCTGCAGGATAGAAAGATAGGGGCCAATGGCAGTGCCGGTGGCGAGCATCCACAACGTATCGCATTCCGGTACTTCATCGACCACGAAAAAACCTGCCGCCTCTTTGGTCACCATCAGGCTGTCCCCGGCTTGCAGCGCGTGCAGACGTGGGCTGAGTTTGCCATCAGGTACATCGACCAGATAAAACTCCAGGTCGGGATTGTTGGGTGCATTGACGTAGGAATACGCCCGCTGCACACGTTGTCCGTCAATCTCCAGCCCCAGTTTGGCAAATTGCCCGGCAATAAAAGGGTCTACCGGCGCGTTAACCACGAGGCTGAACAGGCTGTCGGTCCAGTTTTTCACTTCCTTTACGGTGGCGTTAACCCATTCTGCCATCGGATCGTCCTCTTCTGTTTATGCTGGCTCTGCACATTATCCTGGCGGCAGATGAGCAGGATTTCTACTCTGCTCATTCTCAAAGGCTCTTATCAACAAACTTTACTGCCGCATTACGCGGGCTTAGCGTAAAAATTTGCTTACGGCACTGCGCCAAATTGCTTACGCTGCATCGCCATCTCTTTCCGCTGATTTTGCCGTATTGAAGACAATACCTGATATTTTCTCCGCCACAGGCTGACCGCCAGCACAGTACGCTGAAAAAAGCGGCGGCTATCATGACGATATTGTGGCAGAGAAAATGAAACCCATTAAAAATCAGTATGTTTTACTGATGTTGATTGTGCTGGTCGCCGTTGGGCAGATGGCACAGACGATATACGTTCCGGCGATGGCCGAAATGGCAGAGAATCTGAATGTGCACGCAGGCATGCTGCAGCGCGTAATGGCCGCGTATCTGATCACCTATGGCGGCTCACAGCTGCTGTACGGTCCGCTTTCAGACAGCATTGGCCGTCGCCCGGTTATCTTCACCGGCATGGCCATTTTTATCCTCGGCGCAGTTACCGCTATTTTCGCCACCTCGCTCTCGGTGCTGGTGGCGGCCAGCGCCATTCAGGGCATGGGCACCGGCGTAGCGGGCGTGATGGCACGTACCATGCCGCGCGATCTCTATTCCGGTGTGGCATTACGACAGGCAAATAGCCTGTTAAATATGGGGATTCTGGTAAGCCCGTTGTTGGCACCGGTCACCGGCGCGTTGTTGACGCATCTGTTCGGCTGGCACGCCTGCTTTGCGTTTTTGCTGTTGCTGTGCCTGGCGGTAACGGCGGCGATGGCGCGCTATCTGCCGGAAACGCGGCCACCGGTCGCCGCGCCGCTGTCGATCGTGGCGCGCTATAAGCCGCTGTTAAAAGATACGCAGTTTGCTCGTTATCTGGTGATTCTGATTGGCGCGCTGGCCGGTATCGCAGTGTTTGAAGCGAGCTGCGGCATTTTGCTGGGCGGCGTGCTGGGACTCAATGCGTTTACCGTCAGCATTCTGTTTATCCTGCCGATTCCGGCGGCCTTTTTCGGTGCCTGGTTTGCCGGCCGCGACAGCAAACCGTTCTCCACGCTGGTGTGGTACGGCGTCAATAGCTGCCTGCTGGCGGGAATCATGATGTGGATCCCTGCCTGGTTTGGCGTGATGAATATCTGGACGTTGCTGGTGCCCGCATCGCTGTTTTTCTTTGGCGCGGGCATGCTGTTTCCACTGGCTACGTCAGGGGCGATGGAGCCTTACGCCTGGCTGGCGGGCACCACCGGTGCGCTGATTGGCGGCATGCAAAATCTGGGTTCCGGGGTAATCGCCTGGCTCTCGGCGTTTTTACCGCAGCATGACCAGTTTAATCTTGGCATGCTGATGTTTATTACCGCCTTGCTGATGCTGTTTTGCTGGTGGCCGCTTTCGAAGCGGCCGGTCTACGCGGCCGAGGGCGCTTAGATAATGTAAGGATGCAGCTGTGCATCCTTACGGTCCAGATAGTGCACCGACTGAATACGGCGAATGGTGCGTGATTTGCCACGGATCAGCAGTGTTTCACTGGTCGCCATATTGCCCTGGCGGGTAATGCCTTTCAGCAGGTCGCCGCTGGTAATGCCGGTGGCAGCGAAAATCACGTTATCGTTACGCGCCATCTCATCAAGCTGCAATACGCTGTTGGCCTGAATACCCATTTGCTCACAGCGTTGCAGCTCCTGTTCGCCAAGCTGGCGATTTTCCGCCGAGTCGCCTTTAACCTGATGACGAGGCAGCAGGCGGCCCTGCATATCACCATCCAGCGCGCGAATCACCGCTGCCGAAATGACGCCTTCTGGCGCACCGCCGATGCCATAAAGCACGTCCACTTCACTGTCCGGCATACAGGTCAGAAGGGATGCCGCCACATCGCCATCGGGAAACGCAAAGATTCTTACGCCAAGCTGCTGCAACTGCTTGATAACGCTGTCATGGCGAGGTTTCGCCAGAATGGTCACGGTGAGCTGGCTCAGCGGTTTGTTGAGTGCGGCTGCGACACGGCGGATATTCTCTTCCAGCGGCAGATTAAGATCGATATGACCTTTGGCACCAGGGCCGACAATCAGCTTTTCCATATACATATCAGGCGCGTGCAAGAATGAGCCTTTGTCACCGACCGCCAGCACCGCCAGTGCGTTTGCCTGACCCATTGCCGTCATGCGCGTGCCTTCAATCGGATCCACCGCAATGTCCACCGCATCGCCGTTGCCGGTACCGACTTTTTCGCCAATATAGAGCATCGGCGCTTCGTCAATTTCGCCTTCGCCGATGACAATCTGGCCATCAATATCGACCCGATTAAGCATAATTCGCATGGCATTGACCGCCGCGCCGTCAGCGGCGTTTTTGTCTCCGCGGCCTAACCAGTTATAGCCAGCCAGCGCAGCGGCTTCGGTAACGCGGGAAAATTCAATGGCGAGTTCTCGTTTCATGGCATGCCTCGGAAAGGGAAAAATTGAGGCAGGAAGTGTATCACAGCGGGAAAAGGGGAGAGAATGAGCCTGCGGAGAGGGCCTCCGCAGGCTAACGGACGGGCTTACTCTTCGTGTTCTTCCCACGCTTGTGCACGGGCAACCGCACGTTTCCAGCCAGCATAACGGTGGTTACGTTCGGTGGTTTCGATGCTTGGGCGGAATTCGCGCTCAATCACCGCTTTCGCGCGCACTTCATCCAGATCGTTCCAGAAGCCTACTGCCAGGCCGGCGAGGTAAGCGGAACCCAGCGCGGTAACTTCGCGCACTTCCGGACGTTCTACGCGTGTGCCGAGAATGTCTGACTGGAACTGCATCAGGAAGTTATTGGAAACGGCACCGCCGTCCACGCGCAGTGACTGCAGGCGGGTGTTGGCATCATTCTGCATCGCTTCCAGTACATCGCGCGTTTGATAGGCGATAGATTCCAGCGTGGCGCGGATAATGTGGTTGGCATTGGCACCACGCGTCAGGCCGAACAGGGCGCCGCGTGCATACGGGTCCCAATATGGCGCGCCGAGGCCGGTAAAGGCAGGCACCATATACACGCCGTTGGCATCTTTAACTTTCATGGCAAAGTATTCAGAATCCGCTGCGTCGCTGATCAGCTTCATCTCGTCACGCAGCCACTGAATCGCTGCACCACCGATAAATACCGCACCTTCCAGCGCATAGTTAACTTCACCGCGTGGGCCGCAGGCGATGGTAGTCAGCAGGCCGTGCGTCGATGTGACCGCTTCGGTGCCGGTGTTCATCAGCATAAAGCAGCCGGTGCCGTAGGTATTTTTCGCCATGCCAGGCTGGACGCAAAGCTGGCCGTAAAGCGCAGCCTGCTGGTCACCCGCGATACCGGCGATAGGAATACGCGTACCGCCTTTACCACCGATGTTGGTCTGGCCATATACTTCAGAAGAAGATTTCACTTCTGGCAGCATTTCACGCGGAATATCAAGGATATCCAGCAGGCGCTGATCCCATTCCAGTTTGTGAATGTTGAACATCATGGTACGTGAGGCGTTGGTGTAATCGGTGATGTGCACCCGTCCCTGGGTCATTTTCCAGACCAACCAGGAATCAACGGTACCGAACAGCAGCTCGCCGCGTTTTGCGCGATCGCGCGATCCTTCTACGTGATCCAGAATCCACTTCACCTTGGTGCCGGAGAAGTACGGGTTAATTACCAGGCCGGTGGTGTGCTGGATATACTCTTCCAGACCCTCTTTTTTCAGCTTGTGGCAATAATCGGCGGTGCGCGGATCCTGCCAAACAATGGCGTTGTAGATCGGCTTGCCGGTCTCTTTGTCCCAGATGATGGTGGTTTCACGCTGGTTGGTGATACCGATTGCTGCGATTTCATCGGAGCTGATATCAGCATGCGCCAGCACTTCTACCAGCGTAGAGCTCTGCGATGCCCATATGTCCATTGGGTCATGTTCAACCCAGCCAGCTTTCGGATAGATTTGGGTAAATTCGCGCTGTGATACGGCAACAATGTTGGCGTCATGGTCGAGCACGACGGCACGTGAACTGGTCGTGCCCTGGTCGAGTGCGACGATATATTTTTTTTCTTTAGTAGTCATGTTCAGTTCCTGATGAAATAAAGGTTAAACATTACGCTTTACGCTGTTCGGTACGCGCAACCGGCTTGTCCGCTTTGCGGGGCTCTTCAAGCACGCTGACGTTAACCGGCAGATGACGCGCAATCAACGAGCGATAGCCCCACGCGCCTAAACATGCGCCTACTAACGGTCCGAAGATCGGCACCAGGAAGTAAGGAATGTCACGGCCACCGGTAAAGGCCACGTTGCCCCAGCCAGCCAGCCAGGCAAACACTTTTGGTCCGAAATCACGCGCCGGGTTAAGGGCGAAGCCGGTCAGCGGACCCATCGCGCCGCCAATAATGGCAACCAGCAGACCGATCAACAGCGGTGCCAGCGGGCCACGGGGAATACCGTTGCCATCATCTGTCAGCGCCATGATCACGCCCATCAGCATTGCCGTGATAACAGCTTCAATTAAGAAGGCCTGGCCAACGCTGATTTTAGGGTTAGGATAAGTAGAGAAAATACCTGCTAAATCAAGGCTTTCAACTGTACCACGAATCATGTGGTGGCTCTGTTCGTAATCAAGGAACAGGTTGTAGTAGAGTCCATAAACCAGAGCAGCGGCGCAGAATGCACCGGCCACCTGCGCGATGATATAAGGGACAACTTTGCGAGCTTCAAAATTGGCGAAGAGACATAACGCAACGGTGACCGCTGGGTTAAGGTGCGCGCCTGAAACACCGGCAGTCATATAGGCGGCCATGGAAACGGCCAGGCCCCAGATGATGCAGATTTCCCACTGCCCGAAGCTGGCGCCGGCTACCTTTAGCGCCGCCACACAGCCTGCGCCAAAGAAAATAATCATTCCGGTGCCGATAAATTCGGCTATGCACTGACCTTTAAGCGTAGGTGTACCTGTCTGGCTCATAATGAAATTCCTAAAGGGGGAGGTTAAATTTTATCAATAATTGTTCTCATTCCTTGAGTCACCCAAATCTAATGTAGGGCTGTTGTAAATTTATCGTTAACGAGCATAAACGAGAAATAGCGAAATTGAAATTTGTGTCCTCTGTCATAAAAATGTTCGTTTTCGCGTCTGGTTGTGTTCTTTATGCATCATATCTTGCTGATCTTTGACTTTCGCAAACGAAACGCAATGGCCAGAGAAGGCGAAAAAACGCCTGCCAAACGAGATAAAATTCGGCATATGCTGAAAATTGTTACAGACTACACCCTGTAACGGATAGCTGCTGGACTTGCACTCTCGCGCTACTTACAATCGTTGCATCGTTGTTATCCGCAGAGTTTTTGTGAAATCCTGACATCTGCGGCTACCATCATCAGCGCCTTGCGATTTAGGAGAATTCATAAGATGTCATTTGAAGTGTTTGAGAAACTGGAAGCGAAAGTACAGCAGGCGATTGATACCATCACCCTGCTGCAGATGGAAATTGAAGAGCTGAAAGAGCAGAACAACACGCTGAAGCATGAAGTTCATCAGTCAGCGGGCAACAGTGAGAATCTGGTGCGTGAGAATCAGCATCTGCGTGAAGAGCAGCATGTATGGCAAGAACGCCTGCGAGCGCTGTTGGGAAAGATGGAAGAGGTTTAAGTCCTCTGAATGCATGAACGGGTGCCACGGCACCCGTTTTGCGATCGGCACTTACTCGATATCGAGCGCATCCTCAGAAAGAATAATGCCGGTGTTGTCTGCATAAAGGTGATCGCCAGAGAAAAAGGTCACGCCGCCGAAGTTAACCCGCACGTCGCTCTCGCCAATTCCTTCACCCGCCGCACCGGCAGGAATCGCAGCAATCGCCTGAATACCAATATCCAGTTCTTCCAGATCATCAACCTGACGAACGGAGCCATAAACAACCAGGCCTTCCCATTCGTTTTGCGTTGCCAGCTGAGCCAGCGCCGCATCGACCAGCGCGCGTCGCACCGAGCCGCCGCCGTCTACCAGCAGAACCCGGCCGCGGCCGTTCTCTTCCAGCAGCTCATACAACAGGCCGTTGTCCTCGAAACATTTCACTGTAGTGATCTGTCCACCGAAAGAGGTGCGGCCACCAAAGTTGGAAAAAAGCGGTTCCACCACATTCACATCTTCATGATAGATATCGCAGAGTTCGGAAGTATCATATTTCATAGGATTTTCGTCTGTTTGCCACAGGAGCGCTAAGTATATCGCTTTCGCGGAGATGTTGGCAAAATCATCAATTGTTAAATCGTTGCGGCATGTCAAAAAAGCGGACAACTTTCGCGGAGATGGAAAGCAGGGCACGCCTGCCGTACCAATAAAAAAGGAGGCCGAAGCCTCCTTTCATCATGAACAGCGTGTTACAGAATAAAGCGGCTGAGATCTTCATCAGCCACCAGCTGATCAAGATGCTTGCCGACATATTCCGCATCGATGGTCACGGAATCGCCGCTGCGATCGCTGGCGTTGTAAGAAATCTCTTCCATCAAACGCTCAAGAACGGTATGCAGGCGACGCGCACCGATGTTCTCGGTGGTTTCATTAACCTGCCATGCGGCTTCAGCGATGCGACGAATGCCGTCGTCAGTGAAGTCGATGTTAACGCCTTCGGTCGCCATCAGCGCTTTATACTGCACGGTAACCGACGCGTTTGGCTCGGTCAGGATGCGCTCGAAGTCATTGACCGTCAGCGCCTGCAGTTCAACGCGAATGGGCAGACGACCCTGCAATTCCGGGATCAGATCGGACGGGCTGGCTACCTGGAACGCACCGGAAGCGATAAACAGAATGTGATCGGTTTTTACCATGCCGTGCTTGGTAGAAACGGTACAACCTTCCACCAGCGGCAGCAGATCGCGCTGCACGCCTTCACGGGAGACGTCCGGGCCTGAAGACTGGCCGCCGCGCTTACAGATCTTATCAATTTCGTCGACGAAAACGATGCCATGCTGCTCGACGGCATCGATCGCCTCCTGCTTCAGCTCTTCTGGATTAACCAGCTTGGCTGCTTCCTCTTCGATAAGCAGCTTCATCGCCTCTTTGATCTTCAGCTTGCGCGCATTCTGCTTCTGACCACCAAGGTTCTGGAACATTGACTGCAGCTGGCTGGTCATCTCTTCCATGCCCGGCGGCGACATGATTTCGACACCCATCGGCGCAGCGGCCAGATTGATTTCGATCTCTTTGTCATCCAGCTGGCCTTCGCGTAGCTTTTTACGGAATGACTGACGCGCGGCGGATGGCTCTGCACTCGCTTCTGGCTGGCCCCAGTTATTCTTGGCCGGTGGAATCAGCGCATCAAGGATGCGCTCTTCTGCCATCTCTTCCGCACGGTATTTGTTCTTCTCAATCGCCTGCATGCGCACCATTTTGATGGCGGCATCGGTCAAATCGCGAATAATCGAATCCACTTCTTTACCGACGTAGCCGACTTCGGTGAACTTCGTGGCTTCGACTTTGATGAACGGCGCATGGGCTAACTTCGCCAGACGGCGGGCAATTTCTGTTTTACCGACGCCGGTTGGGCCGATCATCAGGATATTTTTAGGCGTCACTTCATGGCGCAGCTCTTCATCAAGCTGCATGCGGCGCCAGCGGTTACGCAGTGCAATGGCAACGGCGCGTTTGGCGCCATCCTGACCGATGATGAAACGGTTGAGTTCACTGACGATTTCGCGTGGAGTCATTTCAGACATAGTTAATATCCTTACGCCTTAGACGATAATTCTTCGATGGTGTGATTGTGGTTGGTGTAGATGCAGATATCGCCTGCAATACCCAACGCTTTTTCAACGATGTCGCGTGCGCCCAGCTCGCTGTTTTCCAGCAGAGCGCGAGCCGCTGCCTGTGCGTAAGGACCACCAGAGCCGATCGCGATAAGATCGTTTTCGGGCTGAATGACATCACCATTACCGGTAATAATTAACGATGCGTTCTCGTCCGCCACCGCCAGCAGGGCTTCCAGCTTGCGTAACATACGATCGGTACGCCAGTCTTTTGCCAGCTCAACGGCTGCTTTAACCAGATGCCCCTGATGCATTTCCAGTTTACGTTCGAAAAGTTCAAAGAGCGTGAAGGCATCTGCGGTGCCGCCTGCGAAGCCTGCGATCACCTTATCGTTATAGAGACGACGCACTTTTTTGACGTTGCCTTTCATGACGGTATTGCCGAGAGTAGCCTGGCCATCTCCGCCAATCACTACCTGGCCGTTGCGTCGTACACTTACTATTGTTGTCACGGGCAGACCCCTTGTTACAGTGGGAAAAGCGCTTCGCGCCAGCAGGGCGCGAAGCATAATGCAACAGGATATGGGGTAGGTTTATCGGGTTTCAACCCCCGAGGGAGAGAGGAATGCAGTTCGAGTGGCCAGAGGCGCGCAGACGTTTCAGCGTACTGTCAGCGGCGGCACGGCTGCTGTAAGGACCGATCACCACGCGATTCCAGCCACCGCCATTGGTAATCCGGCTTTCAAAACCTTCAAAGGCCAGCTGTGCGCGGCTTGATTCAGCCTGATCGGTACCTTTGAACGATCCACACTGCACCATCCAGCGCTGAGACGCCGCGGCTTTTGGTTTAGCGGCTGCCGTCTCTTCGCTACGCGAAGGTTGGGCTGCGGTAGGTTTCGCTGCCGTCACCGGCGCGGGCTGATTGACGCTGCTGTTTTGCTGCTGAGCCTGGCGCTGCTGTTGTTGCTGGCGCTGCTGCGCTTGTTGCTGCTGCTGTTGCAACTGTTGTTGATGCTGTTGCTGACGTTGCTGGGCCTGCTGCTGTTGCTGTTGTAGCTGCTGCTGGCGCTGCTGCAACTGTTGTTGTTGCAACTGCTGCTGCTGACGTTGTTGCACCTGCTGATGCTGCAACGTTTGTTGGCGCTGCGCTGGCGTTTGCTCATTCCACGGCACTTCATTCAGCTGCGTAGGCTGCTGGCGCATGTCGGCCTGCATTTGATCCAGCAGCTGGCGCTGCTCGTCGGTCAGTTGGGTTGGGGATTGCACCTCACCACCTGCAGACGGCTCGGTGGGAACCGGAACGGTAATCTGGCGATTTTCCAGCTCTTTGATATATTTCCAGCGCTCTTCCGGCTTTGGCGGTAAACCATTGCCTGGGGTTTTATGATCTGAAATGATCGGCGTGTCATCTTTTTTGTGGTGAGCGAGAAACCACAGACCACCGGCGAACGTTACCAGAACGGCAGCGGCCAATACTATCATCAGTTTTGAGACGCCAGATCCGCCTGCGCTTTTCTTGCCGCCCTTGCTACTGCGGGTGCTTCCCTTTTTACGACGCGTCGCCGTTGAACGGCCACGGCCGACATAATCTTTTTGTGCCACTCTCGTTCCGTTACTTTTAATAAAACGTTAGCCGGGGACAACGGCGTGAGATCACGCAAAAGACCCATCTGAATGCCCGGCAATAAGTCCGCCATGTTACTCAAGGGCTGGAAGTTTGACCAGAAGAGTGTGCACCAGGAATCGACTGAATATCGCTTGCCCGGGCTTATTTCCCCCGCGCGGTCGCTCGGGTGGTGCTGCCGCGTACTTTTAGCTCGGAATCGAGCAGGCGTGAGCCGTTGCTGACACGTCTGCCTTGCAGCTGCTCCAGTAATAGCAGCATCGCCTCGCGGCCTATCGCATAACGCGGTTGCGCCACCGTGGTCAATTGCGGATCGCTGTAACGTGACAGCTCAATATCATCAAATCCCACCAGCGAGAGATCCTGCGGAATACGCAGGCCCAGGGTTTTTGCCTGTGCCATCGCTCCGAGCGCCATAATATCGCTATGACAGAACAGGGCCTGCGGGGGTTGTGGCAGTAGCATCAGCTGTTTCAGGGCGGCAGCACCCGCTTCAAAGGTAAAGTCGCCGCGAACAATATAGCGCGGGTCGATCGTCATGCCATGACGGCGCAGCGCCTGCACATACCCCTGCAGACGATAGTGGCACAGCGGCATCGCTTCCGGCCCCGCAACGCAGGCGATGCGCCGGTGGCCCAGCTCCCACAGGTGATTAACCGCCTCAAAGGCTGCGGTCAGGTTATCGATGTGCACCGTTGGCAGCGACATCTCTGGCGCAAACTCGTTGGCCATTACCATTGGCGGCAGGTTGCGTTGCTCTTCCACGCTGGCATCAAAAGGCAGCTGCGAGCCGAGCAGCACCATGCCATCAATCTGCCGGGTGAGCATCAGGTTTAAAAAGGTGGTTTCCTGCTGATTCTGATGCGCGCAGTCGCCGATTAACACCAAATAACCCTCTCCGGCAGCGGTCACTTCGATGCCGCGGATGATTTCGCTGAAGAAGGGATCGCAAATGTCCGGGACGATAACCAGAATGGTGCGCGATTCGCCGCGCCGGGCGTTGCGAGTGATGGCATGGGGAGAGTATCCCACCGCCACTACCGCCTGTTCTACTTTCTGTCGTGTTGCTGCGGATACTTTTTCCGGGCTCATCAACGCGCGCGATACGGTCGCGGTTGAAACGCCCGCGTTTTCTGCCACATCCTTCATGGTGGCCGCCGCCGGTGGGTGTTTCTGCTCCAACGCTTTTCTCCTCACGCCAGCAACGCTGACCTGACCAACTGGAAATCTTGTTTTGTGGGGCTGTCATGACCGTTGCCGGTTCAGCGATCTCTTATTAACAGATTGGTATAGCAAGCCGTTACTTAATTTGCATAAAAATTGTGACTTGTGCGGCTTTTTTAGATCCCTCTCGCATAACCTCAGCGCTTAACTTTCGGTGGGATCGACATCCAGCGTCCATTTCACTTTTCGCGCGGCGGGCAGGGTGGTAATCAGCGGCAGCGTGCTTTTCAGCAGGCGCTGCAACACCGCGCGCGAAGGGTGCTGCAACAGCAGCTGCCAGCGATAACGTCCGCTGCGTTTAGCCAGCAGCGCCGGCACCGGGCCCATTACCCACAGAGAAACATCGTTTAACGGGCTCGCTTCCAGCAGATTACGCAACTGCTGCAAAAAGGCACTGGCCTGTTGGTTGTCATTGTCTTCGGCGCGAAACAGCGCATGGCTGGTGAACGGCGGCAGAAAAACCGCTTTACGCTCCAGCAGAGTCTGCTGCGCCCAACTGCCATAGCCGTGCTGCAGCAGCGTCTGTAGCAGCGGATGATCGGGATGATGCGTTTGCAGCAGCACCTCGCCCTGTTTACCTGCACGGCCCGCGCGGCCTGCGACCTGAGTATAAAGCTGTGCAAATCGCTCCGCTGAACGAAAGTCAGCGGAGAACAGCGCGCCGTCGACATCAAGCAACGAGACCAGCGTGACATCAGGAAAGTGATGGCCTTTTGCCAGCATCTGCGTGCCAATTAGAATGCGGGCGCCGCCGCGATGTACATCGGCCAGATGCTGCTCCAGCGCCCCTTTGCGGCTGGTGGTATCGCGATCGATGCGCGACAGCGGCACATCGGGAAATAGCTGACTGAGGTTCTGCTCAAGCTGCTCGGTTCCCAGGCCAACCGGCACCAGATGCGTTGATCCACATTGCGGACATTGCCAGGGCAAAGGACGCTGGCTGTCGCAATGGTGGCAGCGCAGCTGACGATGCTGTTGATGCAGCGTGTAATAGTGATCGCAGCGCTGGCACTCGGCAATCCAGCCGCAGTCGTGGCACATCAGTGCCGGTGAGAAGCCGCGCCGGTTAAGAAACAGCAGCACCTGATTATTCGCATTAAGATGCTGGCGCATTTTAGCGATCAGCGCGGGAGAAAGGCCGCCCACTACTTTGACGCCTTTGAGATCGATCAGCTGCTGCAGCGCGGTGCTGGCGTTGCCGGCTCGTTTGTTCAGCATCAGCATGCGGTATTTTCCGCTCTGTGCGTTATGCAGCGTTTCCAGTGCGGGCGTAGCCGAACCCATAATAATGGGGATGTTCTCTTCGCGCGCGCGAAACACCGCCAGGTCACGGGCGTGATAACGCCAGCCTTCCTGCTGTTTATAAGAGCTGTCGTGCTCTTCGTCGATGATGATCACGCCGGGGCGCGCCAGCGGCGTAAAGAGCGCCGAACGCGTGCCAATCACAATCGCCGTTTCGCCCTGCCTGGCGCGCAGCCAAACCGCCAGACGTTCGCCCTCATTAAGGCCAGAGTGCAGAACGTCGATCGGCACTGCAAAACGCTCGCGAAAGCGCGCAATAGTCTGCGGCGTCAGGCCAATTTCCGGCACCAGCACCAGCGCCTGACGGCCGCTTTCCAGCACGTTTTCCAGCACGCTTAAATAGACTTCCGTTTTACCCGAGCCGGTAATGCCGTTTAACAGCCAGGCGGAAAAGTGTGCATCTTCCGCTCTGATGGCGCCCACGGCCATCGCCTGCTCGGTATTCAGGCGCAGCCTTTCACCATTGACGCGAAAGTCTGTGCGCCAGTCGTGCTGCGCGCGCGCATGTTCCTGCAACTCACACAGTCCTTTGGCCCGCAGCGTCTGCAGGATTTTGTCGGTGAGATCGAACTCGCTCACCTCATGACGATAGATCGGACGCTGACGCAGCATGGCCAGCGCCTGCTGTTGCTTGCGCGCATTTTTCAGGCTTTCTGGCGCGGTTTCCTTGCCTTGTTCGCTGATCACCCACTGCCACAACGGTGCGCTTTGTGCCGGTTTTCCCTGACGAATCAGCACCGGCAGCGCGTGAAACAGCACTTCGCCCAGCGGGAAATGGTAATAGTCGGCGGCCCACTGCAGGATGCGCCACAGTGAAGGAGGAAACAGCGAGGCGTGGTCGATCACCTCAACAACCTGCTTGAGCTGCGCTTCCGGGAAATCACTCTGCTCGCTGAATCCCACCACGATCCCCACCATTTTGCGGTTACCGAACGGCACGCTGACGCGACCGCCTACCGCAGGCGTCAGCGTCGCGGGCAGCAGGTAATCAAATTTGCGGGCGAGAGGAACGGGAAGCACAACCTGTACAACGGGCATGTCATTATCCGGGTGAAAAAAATGGCCAGTTAGTGTACACTGGGTTGTCGGAAAAATGCTTATCTGATTGCAGTGAACATTCTTCTTCTGTATAGTTTGCCGCCTTTGATATTGCTATTCCGTATCGAAAGACACCTAACTTATTAATCCGCGTGTGGTGTCGTGCAGGATTGACCTGGCACGAAGAGCGACACGGCCTTCACAGAGGTTTTCCATGAAAAAAGGTATTCACCCAAAATACGAAGCAGTGACCATTACCTGTACCTGCGGTAACGTGATCAAAACCCATTCAACCATGGGTCACGATCTGAACCTGGACGTTTGTGGTCAGTGCCACCCGTTCTACACTGGTAAGCAGCGTGAAGTTGCTACCGGTGGCCGTGTTGACCGCTTTAACAAGCGCTTCAGCATCCCGGGCAGCAAGTAAGATCCGGCGCCGACAGGTTGTCGGCGGCAAGAAAAAACCCAGCTTCGGCTGGGTTTTTTTATGTCTGCGTTTCAGTATTCCCAGGTATCGGGATCGACACCCATTTCACGCATAATCTTTTTCGCTTCTTCCGGGATCTCATCATTACGCTCTTTGCGCAAATCGACATCGTCCGGCAGCGGCTGCCCGGTAAAAGCATGCAAAAACGCTTCGCATAACAGTTCGCTATTGGTGGCATGCCGTAAATTGTTTACCTGACGGCGCGTGCGCTCATCGGTTAAAATTTTCAAAACTTTCAGAGGGATGGAAACGGTAATTTTTTTTACCTGCTCACTCTTTTTACCGTGCTCAGCGTATGGGCTGATATATTCGCCATTCCATTCAGCCATGGGGTACCTTAATCATTAAACGTTATATTGCTGAAAATCAGCCAATTATGCCCGATTTTACCGCGCCTCACTAATACCGCTGAATCAAAGGCTCAGATTTTCTGGTGGATGCGCGATTTTTTTGACAGGCGATGACGCATAATCTTAACGGTTATTGCGACGTTGCTCAATCTATACGCAAAGACATTTAGATGTCCAGATGTATTGACGTCTATTATTGGAATGTTATCCTGTGAGCTCTTTTTTGTGGCCTTCAGGAACAGTAAGCACCATGACGCGTAAACAGGCAACCATCGCAGTCCGCAGCGGTTTGAATGATGACGAGCAATATGGCTGCGTTGTCCCACCGATTCATCTCTCCAGCACCTATAACTTCACTGACTTCAACGAGCCGCGTGCCCATGACTATTCGCGTCGCGGTAATCCGACGCGCGATGTTGTACAGCGCGCGCTGGCGGAGCTGGAAGGCGGTGCCGGTGCGGTGATGACCAATACCGGCATGTCGGCAATTCATCTGGTGTGCACCCTGTTCCTGAAGCCGGGCGATTTACTGGTGGCGCCGCACGACTGCTATGGCGGCAGCTATCGGCTGTTTGACAGCCAGAGCAAGCGCGGTGCCTTCCGTGTGAAATTCGTCGACCAAAATGATGCCGCAGCGCTGCAGGCGGCGCTGAGCGAAAAGCCTAAGCTGGTGCTGGTGGAAAGCCCCAGTAATCCGCTGCTGCGTGTGGTCGACATTACCGCCATTTGTCAGGCAGCCCGCGACGCAGGTGCCATCAGCGTGGTCGATAACACCTTCCTCAGCCCGGCACTGCAAAACCCGCTGGCGCTGGGTGCCGATTTAGTGATCCACTCCTGCACCAAATATCTTAATGGTCACTCCGATGTGGTTGCCGGTGCGGTGGTCGCAAAAGAAGCCGCGCACGCCACCGAGCTCGCCTGGTGGGCCAACAACATTGGCGTTACCGGTTCTGCGTTTGACAGTTATCTGTTGCTACGCGGCATGCGCACGCTGGGACCGCGCATGGCAGCGGCACAGCGAAATGCACTGGCGATTGTGGACTATCTGCAGCAGCAACCGCTGGTGAAAAAGCTCTATCATCCGTCGCTGCCGGAAAACGCGGGCCATGAATATGCGGTGCGTCAACAGCGCGGTTTCGGCGCCATGTTAAGTTTTGAACTGGATGGCGATGAGCAGCGGCTGCGCCGTTTTCTCAAGGCGCTGGAGCTGTTTACTCTGGCCGAATCACTGGGCGGCGTGGAGAGTCTGATTTCACATACCGCGACCATGACGCATGCTGGCATGTCAGCAGAAGCGCGCGCGGCGGCGGGCATCTCCGACACGCTGCTCAGGATATCGGTCGGCATAGAAGATCATGAAGATTTAATCGCGGATCTGGATAATGCATTCCGGATCGCAGCCGAGAGGTAATAATGACAATTTCAGCAGCAGCAAGGACGCCAGTGACAAGACAGCTTCATAAATTTGGTGGCAGCAGCCTGGCGGACAGCCGGTGTTATCAGCGCGTGGCGGATATAATCGCCAGCTATAGCCAGCCAGGCGACATCATCGTGGTTTCTGCCGCTGGCAGCACCACCAATCAGCTGATCAGCTGGTTAAAGCTGAGCCACAGCGATCGCCTTTCTGCGCATCAGGTACAACAGGCGCTGCGCCGTTTTCAGACCGAATTAATGAGCAGCCTGTTGCCTGCTGATATTGCCGGCCCAATGATTGCCACCTTTATTCAGGATCTGGAAAAGCTGGCGGCGCTGCTTGATGGCCCGTCGTCAGAAGCGGTTTACGCAGAAGTGGTCGGCCACGGCGAGATCTGGTCTGCCCGCTTAATGGCGGCGGTGCTCAGCCAGCGCGATCTGGCCGCCAGCTGGCTCGATGCCCGCCTTTTCCTGCGCGCCGAGCGCGCCGCGCAGCCGCAGGTTGATGAAGGCAAATCCTGGCCGCTGCTGCAAACGCTGCTGGCGCAGCATCCTCATCAACGGCTGGTCGTCACCGGATTTATCAGCGGCAACGAGGCGGGTGAAACCGTGCTGCTGGGCCGTAACGGTTCCGACTATTCCGCCACGCAGATTGGTGCGCTGGCTGGCGTTCATCGTGTCACCATCTGGAGTGATGTCGCCGGTGTATACAGTGCCGATCCGCGCAAAGTCTCAGATGCCTGTCTGTTACCCCTGCTGCGGCTTGATGAAGCGAGCGAGCTGGCTCGCCTGGCGGCACCGGTGCTGCATACACGCACCTTGCAGCCGGTTTCCGGCAGCGATATCGATTTGCAACTGCGCTGCAGCTATCAGCCTGAGCAGGGCTCAACGCGTATTGAACGCGTGCTCGCGTCCGGCACTGGTGCACGTATCGTCACCAGCCACGATGACGTCTGCCTGATTGAATTCGTCGCGCCGTCGCATCATGACTTCAGGCTGCTGCAAAAAGATATCGACGCGCTGCTGAAACGCGCGCAGCTGCGTCCGCTGGCGGTGGGTGTGCACAGCGATCGCCGTCTGTTGCAGCTCTGCTACACCTCCGAGGTGGTCAACAGCGCTTTCATTCTGTTACAGGAAGCGAACCTGCCGGGCCATCTGCAACTGCGCGAAGGGCTGGCGTTAGTGGCGTTAGTTGGCGCAGGGGTCAGCCGCAACCCACTGCACAGCCACCGTTTCTGGCAGGAGATCAAAGATCAGCCCGTTGAATTTGTCTGGCAGTCGGAAGAGGGCATTAGCCTGGTTGCGGTGCTGCGCGTAGGCCCGACACAACACCTGATTCAGGGGCTACATCAGTCGCTGTTCCGTGCTGAAAAGCGTATCGGCCTGATGCTGTTTGGCAAAGGCAACATCGGTTCACGCTGGCTGGAGTTGTTTGCCCGCGATCGCGAGACGTTATCCGCGAGAACTGGCTTTGAGTTTGTGCTGGCTGGCGTGGTGGACAGCCGTCGCAGCCTGCTGGATGCCGAAGGTCTGGATGCCAGCCGGGCGCTGGCCTTTTTTGATGATGAAGCAACAGAGCGCGATGAAGAATCGCTGTTTCTTTGGATGCGATCTCACCCCTATGACGATCTCGTGGTGCTGGACGTCACCGCCAGCGCCTCGCTGGCCGACCAGTATCTCGATTTTGCCAGTCACGGTTTTCACGTCATCAGCGCCAATAAAGTGGCGGGCGGTTCAGACAGCCGCACCTGGCGCCAAATTCGCGATGCGTTTGCCAAAACTCGTCGCCACTGGCTTTATAACGCCACCGTGGGCGCAGGCCTGCCGGTAAACCATACGGTGCGCGATCTGCGTGAAAGTGGCGATACCATTCTGTCGATCAGCGGCATTTTTTCCGGCACGCTGTCGTGGCTGTTTTTGCAGTTTGACGGCACGGTGCCGTTCAGCGAACTGGTCGATCAGGCATGGCAGCAGGGTTTAACCGAGCCGGATCCGCGCGTTGATCTGTCGGGTCAGGATGTCATGCGCAAGCTGGTGATCCTGGCACGCGAAGCGGGCTATGACATCGAACCGGATCAGGTGCGGGTCGAGTCGCTGGTGCCCGCCGGCTGTGAAGGCGGCTCCATCGATAACTTTTTCGAGAATGCCGACGCGCTGAATGAACATATGCTGCAACGGCTGGAAGCGGCGCAGGAGATGGGGCTGCTGCTGCGCTATGTGGCACGTTTTGATGCACACGGCAAAGCGCGCGTGGGTGTTGAAGCGGTGCGGCCGGAACACCCGCTGGCTGCGCTGTTGCCGTGTGATAACGTGTTTGCGATTGAAAGCCGCTGGTATCGTGATAATCCTCTGGTGATCCGTGGTCCAGGTGCCGGTCGTGATGTCACCGCAGGCGCTATTCAGTCTGATATCAATCGTCTGGCGCAGTTGCTGTAACGCTTTGGCTGGCGCCATCCGCGCGCCAGCGTAATATCCTTTCCTTCAATTCACCCGGCAACATGAACGATGTTCATGTTGTATGAATATTTGTCACCCTTCGATGATCAATTACCTGTTGACGATGTAGCCAAAATCCGTCATTTTGAATGTCTGGACGTCTAAACGTATAGATGTGCAGTGGGGGTTTTCACCGCAGCGATTGATGAGGTAACGGGCTATGAGTTTCTTTCACGCCAACCAGCGCGAAGCATTAAACCAAAGTTTGGCAGAGCTGAACGGGCAAATTAATGTCTCCTTTGAGTTTTTTCCGCCGCGCACCAGTGAAATGGAACAGACCTTGTGGAGCTCCATCGATCGCCTCAGTAGCCTGAAACCAAAATTTGTCTCTGTTACCTACGGCGCCAACTCCGGTGAGCGCGACCGTACGCACAGCATTATTAAAGGCATCAAAGATCGTACCGGTCTGGAAGCCGCGCCGCACCTGACCTGCATCGACGCCAGCCGTGATGAGTTGCGGGCGATTGCGCAGGATTACTGGGATAACGGCATTCGCCATATTGTGGCACTGCGCGGTGATTTGCCGCCTGACAGCGGTAAACCGGCGATGTACGCAACCGATCTGGTCGGCCTGCTGAAAGAGGTCGGCGATTTTGACATCTCCGTTGCGGCCTATCCGGAAGTCCACCCGGAAGCCAAAAGCGCGCAGTCAGACCTGATTAACCTGAAGCGTAAAATCGATGCGGGCGCCAACCGCGCCATCACGCAATTCTTTTTTGATGTGGAAAGCTATCTGCGATTCCGCGACCGCTGTGTGGCAACCGGCATTGATGTTGAAATCGTGCCGGGCATTTTGCCGGTGTCCAATTTCAAACAGCTGCAACGCTTCGCGGCGATGACCAACGTTCGCGTTCCGCACTGGATGACCGCGATGTTTGCAGGGCTGGATAACGATCCGGAAACGCGCAAAATGGTCGGCGCTAATGTGGCGATGGATATGGTCAAAATTCTCAGCCGCGAAGGCGTGAAAGATTTCCATTTCTATACGCTGAACCGCGCGGAGATGAGCTACGCCATCTGTCATACGCTTGGCGTACGTCCGGCATCGGCGCTCAGTGCGGTGTGAGCCTCGCCAAAAAAAGAAAAACCAGCCGATGGCTGGTTTTTTTATGTCTGCCGACGCCAGAACGTCGGCATCAACGTGTGCTTTAGCCGGTGTTGCGCATACCGGCAGCTACGCCAGCAATGGTTACCATCAGCGCTTGCTCAACCCGCGGATCCGGTTCGCCGCCCTGGCTTTCCTGCTCGCGTGAACGATGCAGCAGTTCAGCCTGAAGCACGTTCAACGGATCGGTATAGACGTTGCGCAGCGCAATCGACTCGGCAATCCACGGCTGATCGGCCATTAAGTGGGCATCGTTAGCGATAGTCAGCACCGCGTTGATATCCGCTTCCAGCTGATCGCGCAGCTGTTTGCCCAGTGGCCATAGCGCTTTATCCACCAGACGATGATCGTAATATTCTGCCAGCCAGAGGTCGGCCTTGGAGAACACCATCTCCAGCATGCCAAGGCGCGTGGAGAAGAATGGCCAGTCGCGGCACATGGTTTCCAGCTGATCGCGATCGCCAGCATCCATCGCTTTTTGCAGTGCCGCGCCGGCACCCAGCCATGCTGGCAGCATCAGACGGTTCTGCGTCCAGGCGAAAATCCACGGAATGGCACGCAGGGATTCAACGCCGCCGGTAGGACGACGTTTAGCCGGACGCGAGCCGAGCGGCAGTTTGCCTAACTCCTGCTCCGGCGTTGCCGAGCGGAAGTAGGGAACAAAGTCCGGATTTTCACGCACGTAGCCGCGATACATTTCGCAGGAATCCGCAGACAGCTTATCCATAATGTCGCGCCACTCTTTTTTCGGCTCCGGCGGCGGCAGCAGGTTTGCTTCCAGAATTGCCCCGGTGTAAAGCGACAGGCTGGCGATGGTGACTTCCGGCAGGCCATATTTGAAACGGATCATTTCACCCTGTTCGGTTACACGCAGGCCGCCTTTCAGGCTGCCCGGCGGCTGTGACAGCAATGCCGCATGCGCAGGCGCGCCGCCGCGACCGATGGTGCCGCCGCGTCCGTGGAACAGCGTCAGGGCAATGCCCGCTTGTTCGCAGGTTTTAATCAGTGCATCCTGCGCGTGATATTGCGCCCAGCTGGCAGCCATCACACCCGCGTCTTTCGCCGAGTCAGAATAGCCAATCATCACCATCTGTTTGCCCTGAATAAAGCCGCGATACCAGTCGATACTCAGCAGCTGATTCATCACATCGTTAGCGTTGTTCAGATCGTCAAGCGTTTCAAACAGCGGTGCTACCGGCATGGCGAAAGTGATGCCCGCTTCTTTTAACAGTAAATGCACCGCCAGCACGTCGGAAGGCTTCTTCGCCATCGAAATAACATAGGCGGCGATAGAACCCTGCGGTGCTTCCGCAGCAACCCGACAGGTTTCCAGCACTTCGCGCGTGTCGTCGCTCGGTTCCCACTGACGCGGCAACAGCGGACGCTTGGAATTCAACTCACGGATCAGAAACGCCTGCTTGTCCGCTTCTGACCAGCTTTCGTAGTCGCCAAGGCCAAGGTAACGCGTCACTTCAGCGATGGCATCGGTGTGGCGCGTGCTCTCCTGACGAATGTCGATGCGCACCAGCGGCACGCCAAAGCATTTCACGCGGCGCAGCGTGTCCAGCAGATGACCGTTGGCAATAATGCCCATGCCGCAGGCTTGCAGCGACTGATAGCAGGCATACAGCGGTTCCCACAGCTGATCGTTGGAGACCAGCAGATCCGCCGGGCGCGGCAGCCGCTCGCCTTTCAGACGGCGCTCAAGATAGGTTTGCGTAGTAAACAGCTGCGTGCGCAGCCGCTTCAGGATGACGCGGTAAGGTTCAAGTGCTTCCGGATCGCCACACAGTTCGCGTACCTGCTCGCTGCATTCTGACATGGAGAGTTCTGACACCAGCACGCCAATGTCTCGCAGGAACAGATCGGCCGCTTTCCACCGGCTGAGCTGCATCACGTGGCGCGTAATCGGCGCGGTTACGTTGGGGTTGCCGTCGCGATCGCCGCCCATCCACGAGGTAAAGCGCACCGGCACAAAATCCACCGGCAATGAATAGCCAAACGTCTCTTCGACCTGTTCATTCAGTTCACGCAGAAAATGCGGCACGCCTTCCCACAGGCTGTTTTCCACCACCGCAAAACCCCATTTTGCTTCATCTACCGGCGAAGGACGGTGTTTGCGGATCTCATCGGTGTGCCATGCCTGCGCCACCAGCTGGCGTAAACGTCGCATAATCTGGTTGCGTTCGTAATCAGAAATATCGTTGTGATCGAGCTGCTTCAGGCAAGTGTTCACTTCCACCAGCTTATGGATCAGGGTACGGCGCGTAATTTCAGTTGGATGTGCCGTGAGTACCAGCTCCAGCGAGAGCGATTCAATCGCATCCCGGATCGCTGCCTCATTCAGATCGGGCTGCTGTTTCAGGCGGTCAAAGGTTTTCTTCAGCAGTTCCGGATGATTAGCGCCTTCGCTGGTATGCGAAATGGTTTGAAACTGTTCAGCCACGTTGGTGAGATTCAGGAACTGACTGAAAGCGCGTGCAACCGGTAAAAGTTCATCATTAGAGAGATTTTGCAGCGTGGTCAGCAATTCCTGGCGGTGGGCGTCATTTCCGGCACGTGATGATTTTGACAGCTTGCGGATGGTTTCCACCCGTTCAAGGATGTTCTCTCCCAGCGCTTCTTTAATCGTGTCGCCAAGCAGTTTGCCGAGCATACTGACATTACTTCGCATTGCGGAATATTGTTCGTTCATGTGACCCTGACACCCTTATCGAATTTGAACTATGCACCAACGTGGGCATAACATCGTCTTTTATCTAGCCATGTAACGAACCGTTCGTCAATTGCGTTAAACCGGCGGTAATGTGCCGCTAACTGTCAGTTATTTATGTGATTTAACAGCACAGAAGCGCGATAAGTTATTCTTATCGCCAAAGACGGCATAAAGCAGGGGCAATTGACTGAAACCGCAGTGAATTGCCCCTTTTGTTATTTAATGATGACAGAAATGGTGCACAACCTGAGTAATCAGCTCGCGTGTCGGCTTAATGAATGCGGTATCAATAAATTCATCGGGTTGATGCGCCTGATTGATTGAGCCAGGACCCAGCACCAGCGTTGGACACAGTGTCTGGATAAACGGTGCCTCGGTGCAGTAATTCACTACTTCCGTGGGGACGCCGAGCAGCTTTTCCACCACGGCGACCAGTTCATGATTAGGGGGACATTCATACCCAGGAATCGGCGGATGCAGCTCGGCAACCGTAACCCGGCCCGGCCAGCGTGCGCTGACGGGTGCCAGCGCCTCATTCAGCAAACCATCCAGCTCGCTCAGCGTCAGGCCCGGTAAAGGACGTATATCCATATGCAGTTCACAGCAGGCGCAAATGCGGTTGGCCGCATCGCCGCCGTGAATATGGCCGAAGTTCATGGTGGGATAGGGAATGGCAAAGCCATCATGGTTGTAGCGGGTTTTCAGGGTATTACGCAGCGTCATTAAATGGCCGATGGCGCTGTGCATCAGTTCAATGGCGTTAACGCCGCGATCGGGATCGCTGGAGTGCCCTGATTGTCCTTCAATACGAATCACGTTGGAGAGATGGCCTTTATGCGCGCGCACCGGCTTCAGTGAGGTTGGCTCACCGATGATCGCGCAGTCGGGGCGCAGGCTGGTGGTCTCAGAAAAATACTTTGCGCCCGCCATGGTGGTCTCTTCGTCAGCGGTAGCGAGAATATAGAGCGGTTTTTTCAGCGTGGTTAAATCGACGTCACGTAGCGTATCAAGGATAAACGCGAAAAAGCCTTTCATGTCGGCGGTGCCCAGCCCGTAAAGCTTATTTTCATGCTCGGTAAGCACAAAGGGATCGCGCGTCCAGCGTCCATCATCAAAAGGGACCGTATCGGTATGACCGGCCAATAACAGTCCGCCTGCGCCGCTGCCGGTTTTTGCCAGCATGTTGAATTTATTGCGTGTGCCTGGCACCGCCTGGACTTCAACGCTGAAGCCCAGATCGCGGAACCAGCCAGCCATCAAACTGATTAAAGTTTCATTACTCTGATCCAGCGCGCTGTCGGTGGCGCTGATTGATGGTGTGGCGATCAACTGGCGGTATAGTTCGATAAAAGGCGGTAATTTTGTCTTCACTGTTGACGGTCCTTGAGTTAGGATGTATCAATATTCATGCAGTAATAGTGAATAAAAATACATTAACCGGTGATGGATGCAAACCGTAATTTCTCGCTCCGCACCCCGTTGGTTATCGTGGGTCTGATGCAGCGCTGCTGCGGCCCGAAATGTTGACTGTAACAAGGGATACAGCCTGATGTTGAATACGTTAATAGTCGGTGCCAGTGGTTATGCTGGTGTGGAACTGGCGACTTATTTAAATCGCCACCCGCATATGACCATAACCGCTTTAGCGGTTTCAGCGCAAAGCCCGGACGCCGGAAAGTTACTTTCGGATCTGCATCCGCAGCTAAAAGGTGTTGTTGACCTGCCCTTACAACCGCTTAGCGACCCAGCCGAGTTTGCTGACAAGGTTGACGTGGTGTTTCTGGCCACAGCGCATGAAGTGAGTCACGATCTGGCCCCGGCGTTTTTGGCAGCGGGCTGCGTGGTGTTCGATCTCTCCGGTGCATTCCGCGTCAATGATGCCGATTTTTATACGCAATATTATGGTTTTACTCATCAGCATCAGGCGTGGCTCGATAAAGCCGTTTACGGGCTTGCCGAATGGCAGCGTGACGGCATTAAAGAGGCGCAGCTGATTGCAGTGCCGGGTTGCTATCCTACCGCTGCCCAGCTGTCAATTAAGCCGTTAATCGAAGCGGGTTTGCTTAACGATGCACAATGGCCGGTGATCAACGCCACCAGCGGCGTCAGCGGCGCCGGACGCAAAGCCACGATGAACAACAGCTTTTGCGAAGTCAGCCTGCACGCTTACGGTATCTTCAACCATCGCCATCATCCTGAAATTGTTGCTCATCTGGGTACGCCGGTGATTTTCACGCCGCACCTGGGGAGTTTCCCGCGCGGCATTCTTGCCACCACCACCTGCCGCCTCAAGCCGGGCGTGACTCAGGATGACGTCGCGGCGGCGTTCAAAGCAGCCTATGACGACAAACCGCTGGTCCGTTTGTATGAAAAAGGCATGCCCGCGCTGAAATCTGTGGTTGGCTTGCCGTTCTGTGACATTGGCTTTGCGGTACAGGGTGAGCACATCATCGTGGTAGCGGTAGAAGATAATCTGCTGAAGGGCGCCTCATCGCAGGCCGTTCAGTGCTTAAACATTCGTTTCGGTTTCCCTGAAACAGCGTCTCTTATCTAACGGGCAAACAGGTTATGACCAATCCATTAATTATTAAACTGGGCGGCGTGCTGTTAGACAGCGAAGAAGCGCTGACGCGCCTGTTTGACGCCCTGGTCAGCTGGCGGCAGTCGCATCAGCGCCCGCTGTTAATCGTCCATGGCGGCGGTTATCTGGTGGATGAACTAATGAAAAAGCTGGCGCTGCCGGTGCAGAAGAAAAATGGTCTGCGCGTAACGCCCGCCGATCAGATTGACATTATTACCGGCGCGCTGGCGGGTACCGCCAACAAAACGCTGCTGGCGTGGGCCACTAAATATGGTCTTGACGGCGTCGGTCTTTGCCTCGGCGATGGCGGCAGCGTTAACGTTGAGCAGTTCGACGAAGAGCTTGGCCATGTGGGGCTGGCGACGCCAGGTTCACCACGATTGTTGAATACGTTGCTGGACGGCGGTTTTATCCCGGTGATCAGCTCTATCGGCATTACCAAAGCCGGTGCGCTGATGAACGTTAACGCCGATCAGGCTGCCACCGCGCTGGCAGCCACGCTGGGCGCCGACCTGATTCTGCTGTCGGATGTCAGCGGCATTCTGGATGGCAAAGGCCAGCGCATCGCCGAAATGACGGCGGCCTATGCGGACCAGTTGATTGAAGAAGGCATTATTACCGACGGCATGATTGTCAAAGTTAACGCCGCGCTGGATGCCGCCCGCACGCTGGGCCGTCCGGTGGATATTGCCAGCTGGCGCAGCGCCGAACAGCTGCCCGCTCTGTTTAACGGTGTGTCGATTGGCACCCGGATTCTCGCTTAACGCACATTTGTTCAAGGATTTTGAAATGCAAAACAAAGACATCAAAAAAATCGTTCTGGCTTACTCCGGCGGCCTCGACACATCAGCCATCATTCCATGGCTGAAAGAGAACTATGGCGGCTGTGAAGTGATCGCCTTTGTTGCGGATATCGGCCAGGAGCGTGGCGATCTGGAAGGCGTTGAGCAGAAAGCGCTGCAGTCCGGTGCGTCTGAATGTCATGTGGTTGACCTGCGTGAAGAATTTATCCGTGATTACGTTTATCCGGTGCTGCAAACCGGCGCGCTGTATGAAGGTACGTACCTGCTTGGCACCTCGATGGCCCGTCCTATCATTGCTAAAGCGCAGGTTGAGCTGGCATTAAAAGTGGGCGCCGATGCGCTGTGCCACGGCGCTACCGGTAAAGGCAACGATCAGGTTCGTTTCGAAACCACCTATACCGCACTCGCACCACAGCTGAAAGTGGTGGCACCGTGGCGTGAATGGGATTTACGGTCCCGTGAAGCGCTGCTCGATTATCTGAAGGCGCGTAACATTCCAACCACCGCTTCGCTGGAAAAAATTTACAGCCGTGACGAAAATGCCTGGCACATCTCCACCGAAGGCGGCGTGCTGGAAAGCCCATGGAATGCACCGAACAAAGATTGCTGGGTATGGACAGTGGATCCGCAGGACGCGCCAGATCAGCCTGAACAGGTCACTATTACCGTGGAAAAAGGCAATGTGGTTGCCGTCAATGGCGAAGCGTTGACGCCGTTCCAGTGCCTGGAAAAACTCAACGTGATCGGTGCGAAGCACGGCATTGGCCGCATCGATATCGTGGAAAACCGTCTGGTCGGCATCAAATCACGTGGCTGCTACGAAACCCCTGGCGGCACCATTATGGTCAATGCGTTACGAGCGATTGAGCAGCTGGTGTTGGATCGGGACAGCTTTAAATGGCGTGAGCAGTTAGGCCTGGAAATGTCTTACGTGGTGTATGACGGTCGCTGGTTTGCGCCGTTACGTAAATCGCTGCAGGCTTCAGCTGAAGCGCTGGCGCAGGATGTGAATGGTGAAGTGGTACTGCAACTCTATAAAGGCCAGGTGACGGCAACGCAGAAAAAATCTGCCAACAGCCTTTACTCGGAAGAGTTTGCTACCTTTGGCGAAGATGAAGTGTACGACCATCGTCATGCGGGCGGTTTTATCCGTCTTTTCTCACTGTCTTCACGTATCCGTGCGTTGAACGAGAAAAAGTAAGCAAGCGGGCTTGATGCCCCCTGACAATGAATTCAAGGGGCGGCTCACGGGCCGCCTTTTTTACAGAATAAGGAAGCATAGCTATGGCACTTTGGGGCGGACGTTTCACACAGGCAGCCGATCAACGTTTTAAACTGTTCAATGATTCGCTGCGGTTTGATTATCGCCTGGCGGAGCAGGACATTACCGGCTCCGTTGCCTGGTCAAAGGCGCTGGTCACTGTGAATGTGCTGACGCAGGACGAGCAGCAGCAGCTGGAATCAGCGCTGGGTGTGCTGCTGGAAGAGGTGCGGGCTAATCCACAGCAAATCCTTGAGAGCGATGCGGAAGATATTCATAGCTGGGTTGAAGGCCGTTTGATCGAAAAAGTGGGCGCGCTGGGTAAAAAACTGCACACCGGCCGTAGCCGTAACGATCAGGTTGCTACCGATCTGAAACTCTGGTGCAAAGTGCAGGTTCAGTATCTGCTGGATGCCACTCGTCAGCTGCAGCAGGCGCTGGTCAGTACCGCCGAAGCCAATCAGGATGCGGTGATGCCGGGCTACACCCATTTACAGCGCGCGCAGCCGGTGACGTTTGCGCACTGGTGTCTGGCCTACGTTGAAATGCTCGCCCGCGATGAGAGCCGCCTGCAGGATACGCTGAAGCGCCTTGATGTCAGCCCGCTCGGCTGCGGTGCACTGGCGGGTACCGCCTATGAAATCGACCGTCAGCAGCTGGCCGATTGGCTGGGTTTTGCCTCGGCCACGCGTAACAGCCTGGATACCGTTTCCGATCGCGATCATGTGCTGGAACTGCTGTCCGACGCCTCGATCGGCATGATCCATCTGTCACGTTTTGCAGAAGATCTGATCTTCTTTAACACCGGTGAAGCGGGCTTTGTTGAGCTTTCCGATCGCGTCACCTCGGGTTCTTCGTTGATGCCGCAGAAAAAGAATCCCGATGCGCTGGAGCTGATTCGTGGCAAGTGTGGCCGTGTGCAGGGTGCGCTTACCGCCATGAGCATGACGCTGAAAGGCCTGCCGTTGGCTTACAACAAAGATATGCAGGAAGATAAAGAAGGGCTGTTTGACGCGCTGGATACCTGGCTGGATTGCCTGCAGATGGCAGAACTGGTGCTGGACGGTATTCAGGTGAAACGGCCACGTTGCCAGGAAGCGGCGGAGCAGGGTTACGCTAACTCAACCGAACTGGCGGATTATCTGGTTGCTAAAGGCGTGCCGTTCCGCGAAGCGCATCATATCGTGGGTGAAGTGGTGGTAGCAGCGATGGGCCGGGGCGTGGCGCTGGAAGCAATGTCGCTGGAGACGTTGCAGTCGTTCAGCAGCGTTATCGGTGACGATGTTTACCCGATTCTGGCCCTGCAATCCTGCCTGGATAAACGTAATGCGCAGGGTGGCGTTTCTCCGCATCAGGTTTCTGTTGCCATTTCCGACGCGAAGCAGCGGCTGAAACAGGACGTTTCCTGAGATAAAAAAAAGCGGGCAGAGTATGCCCGCTAACCTCTAACTTAGGAATTAATCATAATTATTAGGCACATCATCAAACGACCGGACATCCTGCCCGGTATATTGATTCTTAAGCGGGCATCAGGAACTGTTCTAAATCGTCACTGCCGCCGATGTGGCGACCGCCGATAAAGACCTGAGGAACCGTCGCACGACCGGTAACAGCACGCAGACTCACCGTCGTAGCATCCTGACCCAGCACAATCTCTTCATATTGCATGCCGCGATCGATCAGCAGCTGTTTTGCTTTGGTGCAGAACGGGCAGCCTGGTTTGGTAAACAGAGAAACCGACTCCTGCACCTTAAATTCGGGTGCCAGATAACGCAGCATGGTGTCGGCATCTGAAACTTCAAACGGGTCGCCCGGCTTGTTTGGCTCAACAAACATTTTTTCTACTACGCCATCGCGTACCAGCATGGAGTAACGCCATGAGCGCGGGCCGAAGCCCAGATCTGCTTTCTCAACCAACATCTCCATACCGCGGGTGAATTCACCGTTGCCGTCTGGAATAAAAGTGATGTTGTTAGCGTGCTGATCGGCTTTCCAGGCGTTCATCACAAAGGTATCGTTGACCGATACGCAGACGATGCTGTCAACGCCGTGCTGAGCGAATACGCTCGCCAGCTCGTTGTAGCGCGGCAGATGGCTGGAAGAACAGGTTGGGGTAAATGCACCGGGCAAAGAGAACAGAATGACCGTTTTGTTTTTAAACAGTTCTTCGGTAGTGATATCGACCCATTTGTCACCCTGACGCGTATGGAAAGTAACTTGAGGAACGGCCTTTCCTTCCTGACTTGCAAACATGCATAACCTCTCAGCGTGAACAAAAGTGTGATGTTAATCTCAATGCGGCCATTATTGTTATCTTTGCTTGATAGGGCTAATCGTTGATTGCTATCCTATCTATCGCCGTGAACTATCATGGTGAGGAGAGATAAATGAACATTCGTGATCTGGAATATCTGGTTTCCCTGGCGGAACATCGCCATTTTCGCCGTGCAGCCGATGCCTGCCACGTCAGCCAGCCGACGCTGAGCGGACAAATTCGCAAGCTGGAAGATGAGCTGGGCGTAATGCTGCTCGAACGCACCAGCCGCAAAGTACTGTTCACCCAGGCGGGACTGCTGCTGGTGGATCAGGCACGTACAATACTACGTGAAGTAAAAGTGCTGAAAGAGATGGCCAGCCAGCAGGGCGAAGCGATGTCCGGCCCGCTGCATATCGGTCTGATTCCTACCACCGGCCCGTATCTGCTACCGCAAATTATTCCTATGCTGCATCAGACCTTTCCCAAGCTGGAAATGTATCTGCATGAAGCACAGACGCAGCAGCTGCTGGCGCAGCTTGACAGTGGCAAGCTCGACTGCGCGATTCTGGCGCTGGTAAAAGAGAGCGAAGCGTTTATTGAAGTACCGCTGTTTGACGAACCAATGAAGCTGGCGGTTTATGCCGATCATCCGTGGCACGACCGCGATCGTGTGCCGATGTCCGATCTGGCCGGTGAGAAATTGCTGATGCTGGAAGACGGACACTGCCTGCGCGATCAGGCGCTGGGTTTCTGTTTTCAGGCCGGAGCGGATGAGGACACGCATTTTCGCGCCACCAGTCTGGAAACGCTGCGCAATATGGTTGCTGCCGGCAGCGGCATTACGCTGCTGCCTGCGCTGGCGGTACCGCACGAGCGCGTGCGTGATGGCGTCTGTTATTTGCCGTGTTATAAGCCGGTGCCGCAGCGTACCATCGCGCTGGTTTATCGCCCGGGCTCACCCCTGCGCAGTCGCTATGAGCAGCTGGCAGAGGCGATCCGCACGCACATGCAAAACCATTTTGACAGCCGGTTAAAACAGGCGGTTTAAACCGTTCAGCGCGGCCACGCGATAGGCTTCGGCCATCGTGGGATAGTTGAAGGTGGTATTCACAAAATACTCAATGGTGTTGCCGCCGTTCTTCTGTTCCATGATCGCCTGGCCGATATGAATAATCTCTGCCGCTCGCTCGCCAAAGCAGTGAATGCCTAGAATTTCTTTGGTTTCGCGGTGGAACAGGATTTTCAGGCTGCCAACGTTCATGCCGACAATCTGTGCTCTCGCCAGATGCTTAAACTGCGCACGACCCACTTCGTAAGGCACTTTCATCGCTGTGAGCTGCTGTTCGGTTTTGCCCACGGAGCTGATCTCAGGAATGGTATAAATACCGGTAGGAATATCCTCGATCAGATGAGCAGTCGCTTCGCCTTTAATGATCGCCTGCGCGGCAATGCGCCCCTGATCGTAGGCGGCAGAAGCCAGGCTTGGGTAACCAATGACATCACCCACCGCGTAAATATGCGGCTGTGCCGTTTGGTACATGCTGTTCACTTTCAACAGGCCGCGCCCGTCCGCTTCCAGACCGATATTTTGCAGCGATAGCGAATCGGTATTCCCGGTACGTCCGTTAGCGTAGAGCAGGCAATCCGCTTTCACTTTTTTGCCAGATTTCAGGTGCACAATGACGCCATCGCTGACGCCTTCAATTTTCTCAAACTCTTCGTTGTGACGAATCACCACGCCACTGTTCCAGAAATGGTAGGAGAGTGAATCGGACATCTCCTGATCGAGAAACGCCAGCAGACGATCGCGGGTGTTAATCAGGTCAACTTTGACATTCAGACCACGAAAGATCGACGCGTATTCACAACCGATAACCCCTGCGCCATAGATAATGACGTGGCTCGGTTCATGATGCAGATTCAGGATGGAATCGGAATCGTAGATGCGCGGGTGAGTAAAATCGACGTCGGCTGGCTGATAAGGGCGTGAGCCGCAGGCGATAACAAACTTTTCTGCGGTAAATTTTTCCGCGGTACCGTCGGGATAAACCACTTCGATGGTGTGTTCATCGACAAAGCGCGCATCGCCCTGATAAAGCTGGCAATGGTTGCGCTCGTAAAAGCCCTGACGCATACGCGTCTGTTGGCTGATAACATTTTCCGTGTGATTAAGAATGTCAGCAAACGAGGAGCGGAGTAAACGTGTGTGATCGCTGTACAACGGATTCTGGTTGAACTCAATCGTACGGCTAACCGCATGACGTAGCGCTTTTGATGGAATGGTTCCCCAGTGTGTACAACCGCCTCCGATGTTATGGTAGCGTTCGATCACCGCAATTCGCGCTCCCTGCTTTACCAGTCCCATCGCTGCGCCTTCACCGCCGGGACCTGAGCCAATCACAATGGCGTCGTAATCGTAAGACTTTTGCATACCAATACGTCCTATGTTTCTATACATTTTTACAACGAGATTCTAACATCTCCCCGCCGACATCCCAATTCTAACCGCAAAAACAGACACTATTTGCCAAAATGAAACGTTAACAGACGTTCACAAACTTTGCGGATCTGTACGCTGAAAATTTTGTTATAGTGCCCCCCTGGCAGGCTAAAAGGCAGATATAATGGGCGTCCGGGCGCAGCAAAAAGAACGTACACGTCGTTCACTAATCGAAGCGGCATTTAGTCAGTTAAGTGCTGAACGCAGTTTTGCCAGCCTCAGCCTGCGCGAGGTTTCCCGGGAAGCGGGCATCGCGCCCACGTCGTTTTATCGTCATTTTCGTGATGTTGATGAACTCGGCCTGACCATGGTCGACGAAAGCGGTTTGATGTTGCGTCAGCTTATGCGTCAGGCGCGGCAGCGCATCGCCAAAGGCGGCAGCGTGATTAAGACCTCGGTATCGACATTTATGGAGTTTATTGGGAACAATCCCAATGCATTCCGTTTGTTATTGCGCGAGCGTTCAGGAACCTCTGCGGCCTTCCGTGCCGCGGTGGCGCGCGAGATCCAGCACTTCATTGCTGAGCTGGCGGATTATCTGGAAGTTGAAAACCGGATGCCGCGCAGCTTTACAGAGGCACAGGCCGAAGCAATGGTTATCATCGTATTTAACGCGGGTGCAGAAGCGCTGGATATTGATATTGAGCAACGTCCGCGACTGGAAGAACGTCTGGTTCTGCAACTGCGGATGATCTCAAAGGGCGCGTATTATTGGTATCGCCGTGAGCAGGATAAGCTTTCGGTGACGCTGGAAAGTGATGATTGAGCGAATAAGGATAATGAAATGATAAGCAAGTATCCGCGCGATAAAGGCACGCTGGTGTTGGCTTTTATTACCGGTCTTTCGATAAACGGATCGTTTTCCGTGTTATTTAGCAGCTTTGTACCTTTTTCTATTTTTCCGTTGATTGCTCTGGCGCTGGCTGCCTGGTGTTTGCATCAGCGTTATCTCAACCGCGCGATGCCTGACGGCATGCCGTCGATTGCCGCTGCATTTTTTCTGCTCGGTATTCTGGTTTACAGCGCGCTGGTGCGGGCGGAATATCCCGATATGGGATCCAACTTTGTGCCGACCATTCTGATGGTAGCGCTGGTCTTCTGGATTGGTTATCGCCTCAAGCGGCATAAAGAGCAGTAAGCCTGAATCAATAAAGAGAACCGGGGAATATCCCCGGTTTTTTTATGCCTTGCGGGTCAGCAGAACGCCGCATTCCATATGATGCGTATACGGGAACTGATCAAACAGCGCCAGACGGGAAACCTCATGGGTTTGCGCTAACACTGCCAGATTGTCACGCAGCGTTTCCGGATTGCAGGAGATATAGAGAATGCGCGGATAGGCCTGCACCATTTTTACCGTTTCATCATCCAACCCGCTGCGCGGCGGGTCGACAAAAATTGTCTCACAGTCGTAATCCTGCAGATCGATACCTTGCAGACGATTAAAGGTGCGTACACCGGTCATTGCCTGGGTGAACTCTTCTGCCGCCATACGAATGATCTGCACATTCTCAATCTGGTTGGCGGCAATATTGTATTGCGCCGACGCTACCGACGGCTTGGCAATTTCGGTGGCCAGCACGCGACGGAAGTTGCGCGCCAGCGCCAGCGAGAAATTGCCGTTGCCGCAATAGAGTTCCAGCAGATCGCCCTGTGAATCCTGAGTAACATCCAGCGCCCATTCCAGCATTTGAATGTTCATCGCCGCGTTGGGCTGAGTAAAACTGTTTTCCACCTGACGGTAAATCATGTCACGCCCCGCCACCGGCAGACGTTCATCGACATAATCGCGATCGAGGCAAATTTTCGTTTTTGTTGCGCGGCCAATGATGTGTATATCAAACCCTTCTGCCCGCAGCGCATCGCGCAGGGCGCTGGCGGCCAGCTGCCATTCGTCGGTGAGTTTACGATGATAAAGCAGGGAGACCACAACCTGCTGGCTCAGGGTGGAGAGGTAATCGATCTGAAACAGCTTATGACGCAGCACGCGATTGTCCCGGATCGCCTCGATCATTTTGGGCATCAGCTGGTTGATCAGTTCGCTGGCTGCCGGAAATTGATCCACCCGGATACGATCACGCGTCTGCTGATCAAAGATGATGTGATACAGATCGTCGCCATCGTGCCAGACGCGGAATTCGGCCCGCATACGATAGTGGCGCACAGGCGACCGAAACACTTCTGCATCCGGGGCAGCAAAAGGCTGCATGATAGCGTGCAGGCGGCTAACTTTTTCTGCCAGTTGGGCATCGTACTGCTCGGTCGGTAAGTGTTCGGGCGTCATGATAGATCCTGATTGGTAGCTGACTTGCCGGGCGATTGTAGGCATTCAACTCGCGATGTCCAGTGTTGTCATGTGGCAGGCTGGAATTCTGTTAGCCTTGGCCGTAGACTGCCAGCGCCGGCCTTTTAACGAGTTAAAAGGGAATCCAGTGTGAATCTGGAGCTGACGCGCAGCGGTAAGGAATGTCATGACAATCGCGTATGCAGACACTGTCCGCCTGGATGGGAAGTCTTTGTCATTATAACGATTCCAAGTCCGAAGACCTGCCGGCGTAACGTCGCATTTCATACGATCATCGCGTGCTATCGATTGTATGCCTGCGGCATCCTGCCCGATCTTTTGGATGCTTGTATAAAATGATAAAAACAAAAGCGTCGCTGTTAGCCTTTGGGGCAACGGCGATTTCTCTCTGGGCGCAGCATAGCCTCGCGCAGGAGAATAATGATGATACGCAAATTGTTACCGCCAACCGTTTCGCCCAGCCAGTTTCCTCGGTGCTGGCATCGACAACCGTCGTCACGCGTGAAGAGATCGATCGCTGGCAGTCGAAGAACCTGGTTGAAATTATGCGTCGTTTACCCGGTGTGGATATCGCGCAGAGTGGTGGAATTGGCCAAAACGCGTCTATGTATGTTCGGGGTTCCGAAGCACGTCATACGCTGGTGCTGATTGATGGGGTGCCAATGGCTAAGCCGGGGGTGACCGGTGTGGCTGATTTCAACCAGATACCTGTTTCAATCATTCAGCGCATTGAGTTTATCCGCGGGCCGCGCTCTGCTGTTTATGGCGCAGATGCCATTGGCGGCGTGATCAATGTCATTACTCAGGATAATGAAAATAACAATAACCTCACCGTCGGTGCTGGCTCAAAAGGCTATCAGGAGTATAGCGGTGCGATTAATCAAAATATCACCGATGCTACGCGCGTAACGGTAGCCGGTGCCTATCAAGCCACCAATGGTTTCAATGTTCAACCAGACTCAAGTTACAGCCTGGATAGCGATCGGGATGGCTGGCGCAATAAATCGTTTTGGGCAGGCGTTGAACATCAATTTGACGATACCGTTTCTGGCTTCTTCCGTGGTTACGGCTATTCAGCCAATGCAGATTATGACTCCGGCTATGCATCAGGATCTGACGAGCAGCAAATTTATAACCATACCTATGATACCGGGCTTCGCTACAGTAAAGACGACTTCGCTTCGCAACTTGTCGCCAGTTATCAAAAGTATAAGGTTTTTAACTATGCAAGCACGGAAGGGCGTTACGATGCTGCAACCAGCAGCCTGGATGATATGGAACAACGCAACCTGCAATGGGGCAATACGTTACGTGTAGGTCAGGGCATGGTGAGCGCAGGTCTTGACTGGAAGCAGCAGAAACTCACGTCAGCCGGCACAAGCTTCTCCACTGCACAGCGCGAAAGCAATGATTATAAGCAGGATAACACCGGTGCCTATGTAACGGCGCAGCAGCAGATTGGTACTGTTACGATGGAAGGCGCAGTTCGCGGCGATGATACGGATGATTTTGGCCGTCATGGCACCTGGCAAACGGCCATCGGTTGGGAGTTTGTGCCTGATTACAGAGCGACACTTTCTTATGGCACGGCCTTTCAGGCACCGACACTGGGCCAGCTATATGGACAAAAGCGTTTAGATATCGCGTCTAATCCCGATCTCAGGCCAGAAAAATCGAAGCAGTGGGAAGCCGGTCTTGAAGGATTAACAGGGCCCGTTAGCTGGCGCGTAACGGCTTATCATAACCAAATCGATAACCTTATTGATTACGCCACTGACAGCAACACGTTCGAAGGCGGCTATTACAATGTGAAAGCCGCGACATTAAAAGGTGTTGAGCTCAATGGCGAATTTGATACAGGAAGGGTACATCATCAAATAACGCTTGGTTATCTTGATGCACGCCGGGATGCGGATGATGAAGTTTTAGCTCGCCGCGCTAAACAGCAGGCTAAGTATCAGGTAGGTGTTAACGTGCACGATGTCGACGTAGATGTGATCTACCAATACTTCGGCAAACGTTATGACAATAATACCAGTGAGTACTTTGCTACCCAGCGACGCTTACCAGCCTATAGCACGGTGGATTTCGCAGTATCATATCCGGTCACATCGCATCTCACCGTTCGTGGTAGAATTGCCAACCTGTTCGATAAAGATTACGAGACAGCGTATGGCTATCAAACTCCAGGACGAGAGTATTATCTCAACGGCAGCTACAACTTCTAAACGACGGCCCACCGTGCTGGTATTCGATTCCGGCGTCGGTGGGCTTTCTGTCTATGATGAGATTCGACAGTTGCTGCCGGATCTTCATTATCTCTACGTGTTCGATAATGTCGCGTTTCCCTATGGTGAAAAAAGCGAAGCCTTTATCGTGGAGCGCGTGCTCGACATTGTCACTGCCGCAGCCAGCCAATATCCGCTGGCGCTGGTCGTGATCGCCTGCAATACCGCCAGCACCGTTTCATTGCCTGCGTTGCGAGAACGTTTTACCTTTCCGGTTGTTGGCGTTGTTCCAGCAATCAAGCCTGCCGCGCGTCTGACACGGAATGGCGTGGTTGGTCTCCTTGCGACGCGTGCGACAGTTAAACGTCCTTATACACATGAGCTGGTGGCACGCTTTGCCAGTGAATGCAGAATTGAGATGTTGGGTTCAGCAGAGCTGGTGGAGTTGGCGGAAGAGAAGCTACAGGGTAAGGATGTGTCACTGGATACGGTGCGCCATATCCTGCAACCCTGGTTAAAGATGAATGAGCCGCCAGATACTATCGTGTTGGGATGCACACACTTTCCTCTTTTAACCGACGAGTTGCAGCAGGTGCTGCCTTCCGGTACACGTTTAGTGGATTCAGGGGCGGCAATTGCAAGGCGAACCGTATGGTTACTGGAAAATGAGGCGCCTGCGATTGATACCCGTGAAGAAAATTGCGCTTTATGTCTGGCTTTTACTGAGACAACTGAGCAATTAATGCCCGTATTACAGCGTTATGGCTTCGGAAAGCTCGAAAAACTGTCAATTCCATAGTGGTTTGACTAAAAAAAAGGCAGTCAGATTTTTTTTTGAAATTAGCACTTGTCACCCGTCAGGAACTCCCTATAATGCGCCTCCACTGACACGGAACAAC